>WQVM01000016.1 GCA_009783985.1 Bacillota bacterium
ACCAACCCTAAAACACCACTAGTATTACTATAATCAATATAAGCCCTATTACTCCGCCATAACCTACTATAAGTGCGGTAAGCGGATTAAGCGGAATAGGAAAAATCCCAAAAAACGAAAAAATAGCAATAATTAGCACGCCGATAAGCGTGTTAAGCAAAAAACCATACAACCCCTCCTTACCCATACGAAAAATAAAAATAGTAATGCCGATAAGTAGGATTCCTATCAAAAAAGCTATAGCTATGTCCATATACTAATTAGTATGCGGACAGGCTATAGCATAGACTATTTATTTTTGTAGATTTTTGTAGTAATAAAACAATTCAGGGTCGCCCTTATCAAGTCCGTCAAGCTCACCCGAAAAAATAAAATTCATTTTTGTTAGCAATCTACGCATAGGAATATTAGACTTATTTGTAGATGTAAATAGTTTTTGGGCTCTACACATTTTGACAACCAAATTTATAGCCTTTTCGCCTATACCTTTTTCTTGCAAATCTTTTCTGATTTCTATCATTCCAAGCCAACCGCAATCAAAAAAAGTATAATTAAACACCAAAAAACCAACAACCTCTACATTATCAAAAATCAAATAACATTCCTTTTGAGAGATAGCTTTTGTCCAATCTCTTTTTAGGTCATCAATATCTAATATAACCTTGACATTATCTAAAGTCGCAAGTTTTAAGCTAACATTCATATTTATAATTTTTTTAGTCTTTCTACGGCTTCGGTTACATCTTCACGACTGCCGAATGCTGTTAGGCGGAAGTATCTTTCACCATTTTTGCCGAAGCCTGCACCCGGTGTGCCGACAATGTTAAACTCGGTCAGTAATCTATCAAAGAATTTCCAACTATCGCCGTCGGGACATTTTAGCCATACATAGGGAGAGTTTTCGCCACCTGTATGCCAAATACCTTTTTGGGCAAGAGCATTACAGATTATTTTAGCGTTTTCCATATAGTAATCAATATTAGCATGGGCTTCGGCTAGTCCTTGCTTAGTAAAAACAGCCTCTGCTGCTCGTTGAACAATATACGATACGCCGTTGAATTTTGTAGCTTGACGGCGATACCAAAGTTTGTTGATACTTGTATCGCCTACTTTTAGCTCTAACGGCACGATTGTGTAACCGCAACGAGTACCCGTAAAGCCTGCTGTCTTTGACAGTGACCCGATTTCGACAGCACAAGTCCGAGCACCCTCGATTTGGAATATACTTTGAGGGAGCTTGTCATTGCGTATGAATGCTTCGTATGCAGAGTCAAAAAGTATAATCGCCCCTCTATTATTAGCGTAGTCAACCCACGCTTTGAGACCTTCTTTGGTATATACTGCACCTGTAGGATTGTTAGGCGAGCAAATATAAATAATATCAGCCTTAATTTTGCTGTCAGGCATAGGCAAAAATCCATTGTCCTCATTACCTGCGATATAGACTATTTTGCGTCCTGCCATAATATTGGTATCAACATAAACAGGATAAACAGGGTCAGGAATAAGCACGGTGTTAGCCGTATCAAATATATCCAAAAAATTACCTGCGTCACTCTTAGCTCCGTCACTTACAAAAATCTCGTCATTGGCTAGCTTGACACCTTTGTCAGCATAGTAACTGGCTATTGCAGTCTGCAAAAACGGATAACCACGGTACTCTCCATAACCTCTAAAGGTTGCCTTATCTCCCATCTCATCGGCAGCTTTTTTTGCAGCGGTAACGGCAACCTTGGGTAATGGTAGTGTGACATCACCTATCCCTAATCGGATAAGTTTTTTGTCAGGATATGACTTGCGAAAAGCCGATACTCTTTCGGCTATTGTTGCAAAAAGATAGTTGTCTTTGAGATTGTTGTAATTATTGTTAATTTTCATTTGATAGAATTTCTCCTAGATTATAAGTTGCGTGATTATTAGTTGTATCGTGTGGTTGACGCAAAAATAGATAGATACATTGCTGTCATTGCGAGGAGCTTTAGCGACGAAGCAATCCCACGAATAGAACACTTTACATGGGATTGCTTCGTCGCTAAGTTCCTCGCAATGACACATTCCCATTCGAAATTATTGCTGTTTTTTTGAAGTAAATACTTTTTTAATCAAAAGCCTTTTTCTTTGAGTTCTTGAACTATTTGAATAAAGGTCGCACAAGCGTCAAATTGTTTGCTCCGTCTCAAACCTACTGCGACACTATGTCCGACACCTCTCGGAATATCCTCGCCCAAAATCCCTCTATAACCGCTCCACTTGGCTGCCTCTACACTGACAAGTCCGTCATTATCACCGTCATGTCGCAAAATAAATTTTCTCAAACGACCGCCTTTAAGTAACTTTAACGCATAACTTTGATAATACACATCTGGGTGGTCGGGATTATCCTTGTTAAATTTGGACAAAGAGCTCGGACTAAATCCTCTGACACTCCTACGAAAAGTTGGTTTTTTGTCACCTAATAAAAAATAAAAAATATTAGCAACCCAACTAAAAGGCACAAATAAACACCCCGGTATTTTTAGTATTCGGTCAACATAATTTAGTCCATTATGCGGTGTGCCTATTGTTGTTAGGCTTGCAATCTTATCCGCCATCCCCTCAAGATTGATGAGCCGTCTACTGTCAAGACCGCCTTTTGAGTGTGCTATAATGTTGACTTTCTCGCTTCCTGTTTGTGCTAAAATTGTTTCGATTCGTTTTTTGAGATGATTTGCATTATGCTCAATAGTGCCTAAGGCATCGTGCTTGCCCACAAAAACAGTTGCACCATTTGCCCTTAGTTTCTTTGGAACTTTGCCCCAAATTTTTCCGATACCATCTCTAAGTGCAAATCCATGCACAAGGACAATAGGATATTTTGTATTGCAAATGTCATTCATCACTTGTTGCTTTTACAAATTCTCTAAACAGCGGATGTGCCCTGTTGGGACGGGATTTGAATTGCGGTTGGAATACCACTCCTACAAAAAATCCGTTAGAAGGTATTTCTACAGCCTCTACAAGCTTACCGTCAGGAGATGTACCGCTAATCTTAAGCCCAGAAGCCTCTAATTTACTCTTGAAAGCAAGATTAAATTCGTAACGGTGACGGTGTCTTTCTGCGACTTTGTTTGTACCATAAATTTTTTCTAGTCTTGTTCCTTTAACAATATTGCAAGGATAACTGCCTACACGCATATTGCTACCGGTCTTTGCATTGACAGCACCCTGTTCTATAACACGATTTTTACAATCAGGTGCAAACTCATACGAATCAGCATCTTTGATATTAGCCGCATTGCGTGCAAATTCTATTATCGCCGCTTGCATTCCCATACCTATGCCGAGAAAAGGAATATTATTAACACGGGCATAGTTGCACGCCACAATTTTACCATTCATTCCTCTTTCGCCAAAACCTTCAGGCACTAAAATACCGTTACAATTTTTTAGAGTGTTTTGTGCTGCGACATCACCTGCTCCGAGCTTTTCGCTATCAATCCATTCTATTTTTATCTTTGTACCGCATTCATATCCACCATGGCTAAGCGATTCGATTATAGATAAATAAGCGTCATGTAATTTGACATACTTACCAACAATAGCTATTCTTGTAGTTTTTGACCTTGACTTGATTCGTTCAAGCATTGCCGCCCACATCGACAAATCAGGTTCAGGTGTAACCAGACCTAATTCACGGCAAACAACTCTGTCCAAACCGTTTTTGTTCATAGCAATCGGGGCTTCGTAGAGGACATCAAGAGTTTGGTTTTCAATAACACAATCTTGTTTGACATTACAAAACAATGCGATTTTTTTCTTATAACTCTCGCTTATTGGGCGGTCACATCTGGTTACAATAATGTCGGGAGTTATTCCGTATGACTGTAAGAGTTTGACAGAATGCTGAGTAGGTTTTGTTTTAAGTTCATCCGAACCTGACAAAAACGGCACAAGAGTAACATGAATAAACAAGCAATTAGCACGACCTTTTTCGAGTACGATTTGTCTAGCCGCCTCCAAAAACGGTTGACACTCAATGTCACCTGCCGTACCGCCAATTTCTGTAATATTGACAGTTGCACCTGACTTTTTTGCTCCTTCATAGACAAAATTCTTGATTTCGTCCGTAATATGCGGAATAATCTGCACAGTTTTGCCGTTGTAACCGCCACTTCGCTCACGGCTAAGGACACGCCAATAAACCTCACCAGCAGAAATGCTACTAAGGTTGCTCAAATTCTCGTCTATAAAACGCTCATAATGTCCTAAATCCAAATCTGTCTCTGCACCGTCATCGGTTACAAATACTTCCCCGTGTTCTATCGGATTAAGGTATCCGGGGTCGATATTCATATAGGGGTCAAGTTTTCTTGCGGTGACTTTTACCCCACGCATTTTGAGAAGGCGTCCAAGAGATGCCGCTGTAATTCCTTTGCCAAGTCCCGACACAACTCCGCCGGTTACAAATACATATTTAGTCATTATTTTTTACTTCCTCATTAGATTAAGAGACTACAATTTATATTTTATAATTTATCATTTATAATTATTTTTACTCCCATTCTATAGTCCCCGGAGGTTTGGATGTAATGTCGTACACAACGCGCCCTATGCCGTCAACCTCTGTTGTTATGCGCTGGCTGATTTTTGCCAGCAGTTCATACGGAATACGGGCAAAATCTGCATTCATAAAGTCACCAGTAGTTACGGCTCTTAGCACTAAGACATTATCATAAGTACGCTGACCATTCTTTATCCCGACTGTTTTGATAGGCGTAAGTACAGCAAAATATTGGTCAACTGTGCTGTCTATTTTTGCATTAGCTATTTCGTTCCGATATATATGGTCGGCTAATCTCAAGCAATCAAGTGATTTTTTGGTAAGTTCGCCTAATACCCTTATCCCCAAGCCCGGTCCGGGGAATGGCTGACGGTCAATCAAGATATTACTTGCTCCCAAGGCTCTACCAACCGCACGCACATCTTTTTTGTAAAGAGCTTTGAGCGGTTCAATAATACCTTTGAATTTTAGGTCATCAGGCAAACCTCCGACATTATGATGTGATTTGATTACAGGCTTATCTTTGCCGCCACTTTCCTTTATATCCGGATAAATTGTACCTTGAGCCAAATAGTCTGCTTTGACTTTGGCGGCTTCTTCTTCAAAAACTCTTACAAACTCTGCACCTATTATCTTGCGTTTTTTTTCGGGGTCAGTCACCCCTTTTAGCTTAGTCAAAAATCTTTTTTCGGCGTCAACTCTTATTAGATTGATATCCCAATCCTTGAATGCGGCAACAATCTCGTCACCCTCGTTATATCGCATTAGTCCATGGTCAACAAAAACGCAAGTAAGTTGCTTCCCGACAGCTTTGGATATAAGTGCGGCACAAACTGATGAATCCACCCCGCCGGATAGTCCAAGCAAAATCTTGCCGCCTTTTGCTTGCTTCTTAATATCTGCAATTTGAGCCTCTATGTACTCGGCGGCAGTTTGTCCTAATTCAAGTTTTTCCATATTATTTCTTCGCTCCTTTTTTTCTTTTAGGAAAATTTGGCACAATCCTTTCTTCTATTAAGTTATCCATTAGCTCCTCGTCAACAAATCCTGCCCGCTCTTCTTTAGCTTTGTTAAGTGCCTTAATGCCGTCCTGTATCTCGCTATAAGGGAAATTGCCAGCTTTGAGTATATCTTTATCAATCTCTTTAAGCATTTCATAAAATTCAATGCCTGCAAGATATTTTCCCTCGCTGTAACCTTTGTTAAGTTCCTCAAAAAGCATATCCTCCGCCTCACAATATTGCCCCTCTTCTACATACTGTTTAAGGATTGTATACAAGTCGTGAGAATTACTTTCTTCGGTAAACATAACTATTTCTTTCTCTCGCTCTTTATCAAGAATCTTAGCAGTAAAGTCGCCGATTCCGTCTATCATCATTTTTACTATATCTGCCATTTTATATTTCTATCACTCCCTCAAAAACTTTTTGTGCATCTCCAGTCATCAGCACACACCCGTCTGTATAATTGATTATAAGTTCTCCGCCTTTTAGTATTACTTTAATATCTATATCAAATTTACATTTGCTATTCATAAGAGCAGCCATAACAGCCGCACATGCACCTGTTCCGCAAGCCAAAGTTTCACCGCTACCTCTTTCCCAAACACGCATTTTTAATGTAGTTTCATTAATAACTTCAACAAACTCTGTATTTACTCGTTCTGGAAAAACTTTATGATGTTCAAATTTTGGACCAATTCTAGCAAGATTCACAGCATCAACATTATCAACAAAAACAACACAATGAGGATTTCCCATACTGACACAAGTAATCTTATATCCTTTTGAACCAATCTTAAGAGGATAGTTTATTACCATCTCTTTGTTTATTTTAACAGGAATTTTAGCTGGTTCAAACTCAGCACTTCCCATTTTTACAGTTATCTGTGCTTTGTTAATTATTATCTCTTTAATTCCACTTAAAGTTTCAATGGTTATTAAATTTTTATTTCCACTTGGATTAGTAATTAAATTGGAGTGATTATCATACACATATTTTGCAACGCATCTAATACCATTACCGCACATTCTGCCCTCAGAGCCGTCCGCATTAAACATTCTCATTTTTGCATCGGCAACAGTTGACTTGCAAATAAATATAACTCCGTCGCTTCCTATTCCGTAATGTTGTGTTGACAATCTAACAACAAGGTTTTTGATTTGGCTTGCACTAAAGCTATCAAAATCAAACCCGTCTTTGGCGATACAGTCAATATAGACATAATCATTACCGCAACTTTGCATTTTTGTGAATTTTATTTTCATATTAGCTCTCTTTAGCAAAGCAATAGGTGCAAAAATCTAATTTGCAACCGCTACAAGAATTTTTGAGTCCCTCTAAACTTATATAACCTAAACTGTCAGCACCTATTTTGACCTTGATTTGTTCTAGTGACATTTGGTTAGCGATAAGATTTTTTTCGTCACCGATGTCCGTTCCGTGATAACAAGTATGCATAAATGGCGGTGAGGATACTCTCATATGAACTTCCTTAGCCCCTGCATCTCTAAGCGCACTTATTATTCTTGCACAGGTTGTCCCACGCACGATTGAGTCATCTACAAGCACAACCTTTTTGCCCATAACATTGGCAGTAAGCGGATTAAGTTTGATGCGTACAACATGCTCTCTTTGACTTTGATTAGGATAAATAAAACTGCGACCTACATATCTATTTTTGATAAAGCCTGTAACAAGCGGAATACCGCTTTGATACGAATATCCAAGTGCCGCCTCTAGACCGCTATCAGGAACACCGCAAACAACATCGGCATCACTGGGCGACTCCTTTGCCAGCGTAGCTCCCATATTAAACCTAGCCTCGTATACGCTAAGTCCGTCAATTATAGAATCAGGACGGGCAAAATACACATATTCAAAAACACAAAGACTTGTTTTGCAAGGAGGTTCACCCTTATAAAAAACACTTTGTGTTATTTTGCCGTCTTCAATTATGATAAGTTCGCCCGGCTCGACATCTCTCTCAAACTTGAGTCCGCAACTCTCTAAGGCACAGCTCTCACTTGCCACCGCAACTGTCCTAAAATCGCCTCCAACACAAAGCGGACGATAACCGCTAGAGTCACGCACTGCAAAAAGCTTATTTTGGCTACTCAGCACAACAAGCGAAAAAGCACCCTCTAGCATTTTGAGAGCCTCAATGACTCCCCGCTCTACATTTTTTTCTTTGATAATTTTGTATGCAATTAGTGATGATATGGCTTCGCTATCAGAGTCACTCGAAAAAGTAATTCCTTTTTTGCTAAGTGTCGTCTTGATTTTTGCACTATTAGTCAAAACACCATTGTACGCTACAGCAATCCTTCCTGTAAGGTATTCTTTGACAAAAGGTTGTATAGCACTCCGTCTATTTTTTTTCGAACTAGCCAAATAACGGGCGTGACCTATCGCAAGATTACTACTCTTTAGTTTTTCTAATGCCTTGACATCAACAACCTCGCTGACTAGCCCTTCGCCTTTGTGAGTCTCTATAGAAGCACCGAATAGAGCCGCTATACCTGCTCCTTCTTGCCCTCTGTGTTGCAACGAAATTAATCCGTTATAAACATATCCCGCAGCTTCACCGCCGCCTCCGCTGACGCCAAAAACTGCGCACTCTTCACTTAGCTTGTCTAACTTGGGATAATCCATACTGTCCTCACTATATATTGTGCTTTGTCTATTTGTAACAATAGTAATTATACAACATTTAGTCAAAAAAATCAATCAAAAGATACGCCCTTATATTGCTTTTTTGGTTTTCTTTTGATCATAAGACTAATAGCTTTTTGAGGGCATAAATTTATACAACGATAACATAATGTACATTTGTTAAGCGAATTAGGAGTATCATTATTTACCTGTAAAACTATATTTGATGCAGGACAACATTTTATACATTTTACACAAGGAATACATTTTGCCGAATCTATTTTTAGCTTTTTTCGTAATCGTTTCTCTACAAATCTAAAAGTTAATCGTTGAGTAAAAAGCCCTAAACATCTGCTAATAAAAAATCTGCGACCATATCTAACTCTTTTGCCATTGCTAATTATGTTTACACACTTACCAATTCTTTTATTAGCCTTTGCAATCTTCTTGTCATTTTCAGAGCCGTTTTTTATTTTGAAAACAGTCAAGTCACTTATATTACTCGGCATATTGATATGAATACTTGCAATATGATTAAATTTTATTTTTTGTCGTTTTAATAATCTAGTAGCAAGCACTCCGCCGTCACCTGAAAACAATAGTTGCGTAGCAAGCGTTATAATATTTTTGTCTCTAAAAAGCTCTGCATTTGCTTTAAGAAAATCCTTGATAACATACGGCATATCACTACCGTATATTGGATATGCAATTAAAATTGTATCGGCATTATTATAGTTCTCAATTTCTATAACATCCTCAATACTGCAAATTATAGCACTTTCAAAGTGAGAACAAAATTGTCTAACCGCATACTGAGTATTACCTGTTCCGGAAAAATAAATTGCTAATAACTTCATACTATCCGTCTCCTAGATAGTCTGATAATTAGTTTGACTATCTCGCTAACAATAATAACGCCAACAGCCATACCAATTATTTTTACCCAAGTGACAAAAGCTAACGGCACAGTGCCGAATATCGCACCGCCGAATTGAGTAAGCAGTATTTGCAAAATTATCACCACAGGTATTGCAATCCAAAAGAATTTGTTGCGGAATAAGTTTGGGAATATACTTCTTGCACCAAACTCCCTAGCATTAAACGCTGTAAATAACGACATCAAAATGAATAGCGTAAATAGTGCGGTCATCATTTGGTATTCGGGTACTCTCAAAAAGTTAAAGGCTTGTTGTATTATAAATACAACCGTCAATAACACTGCTGTAATAAGCATTTTGATAAGCATTGTACGGGATATAATACTGTCACTGCGCCGTGTTGGATTGTTAGACATTATGTCCCCCCTTATCGGTTCCATTCCTAAGGTTAGTGCAGGCGGTCCGTCAAGCATTATAACATTTATCCATAATATTTGCAAAGCGGTAAAGGGTGAGCCAAATCCTGACAATACACTTAACAGAATAATAAGCACCGCTGCAATATTAGTAGCAAGCGAATACTGAATAAATCTCTGAAGGTTTTGATAAATCCCTCTACCCCATTTTACGGCAGTGGTTATAGTCGCAAAGGAATCGTCAAGTAGCACTATGTCGCTCGCTTCCTTACTGACCTCTGTCCCCGCTATACCCATTGCTATCCCGACATCGGCACACTTAAGTGCAGGGGCATCATTTATTCCGTCACCCGTTACTGCAACCACATTGCCTAATGCCTTGAGGGCGGTTACTATACGCATTTTGATTAGCGGTGTGCTGCGTGCGATAACACGCACTTTGGTTATCATCTTATCAAATTCAGTATCGCTTAGAGCCTCTAACTCCTTAGCCTCGATTGCTATGCCGCCACCATCCAAAAGTCCCAATTGTTTTGCGATAGCTGATGCTGTGACAATATTATCCCCTGTAAGCATTTTTAATTCTATTCCTGCTCGCTTACATTCTTTTACAGCATCATAAACCTCGTCCCGTAGCGGGTCCGAAATCGCCACAAAGCCGTCAAAAGACATATTGCACTCTAACTTACTACGCTCACACGAGGTTATGTTGTCATTTGATATTTTGTGTGCAAAGGCTATTACTCGCTCTGCTCTCTCTTGACACTCAGTCATAGCTTGCAATATGGTTTGGTATTCCTTATCGCTTATATTACACATCTCCAAAATCTTTTCTGGACTTCCTTTTGTCAGGACAATATTATTATCCCCTTGCTTAATAACGGTAGTCATATTTTTTGTATCGGACGAAAAAGAGCAAGTCCTAACAATGTTTGCACCTTGTCTTAACTGCTTGTAGTCGGTGCCTGCGTCATACACAGAAGCCAGCAATGCACACTCTGTTGGATTGCCAATAAACTTAATATTGTCGTCAGCACCCTCTATATCGGCTGTACTGTTGACACAAAAATTTAACCGCACTATTTCATTGTCAATACCCTTACCATATACCGTCGTAACTGTCATCTTGTTTTGGGTTAGTGTCCCTGTCTTATCGCTACATATTACATTGATACAGCCGACTGTTTCGGACGCAACAAGTTTTTTGACAAGTGCGTTCTGCCTACTCATTTTGATTATATTTACTGATAATGTTACAGCAACCATTGTA
Source organism: Bacillota bacterium (assembly GCA_009783985.1). Lineage (GTDB taxonomy): Bacteria > Bacillota > Clostridia > Christensenellales > Pumilibacteraceae > WQVM01. The sequence goes on from WQVM01000016.1 coordinate 10,759, forward strand.
GGCAATCCTTCAGGAACAACAGCAACAATCAACACCACACTAACCAAAAAAGCATTAGTCACATTATAAAAATTGACCACTCCACGCATAGCAAAAATAATTAGTTGTGCCACAAAAACAACCATTGCCATACTTATCCCGAATATGGCAATAGCTTTGCCTAGCCTGCCAAGTTTTTGTGCAAGAGGTGTAGTGTCATTTTTGTTAGTTGCTAACTCTTTTGCAATTTTGCCAAATTCACTATTTTGCCCGACAGCCGTTACAATCATCTTGCCGTTACCGGCAGTAACAAAACAACCAGAGTATAGCATATTTGTCCGCTCGGCAACGGCGGTATCAACATCATTGATAATAGTATCACTAGCTTTATTGACTGCCTCACTTTCACCTGTGAGTGCAGACTCATCGACATACAGTGCATTACACTCAATCAATCTTCCGTCCGCTACTATCTTATCACCCGTCTCTACAAGAACAATATCACCGACAACTAATTCTGATTGGGCAATGATTATAGGTGTACCGTCTCTGATTACTTTTACTTTGACATCTTGGCTAAGTTTTTTTAGTGCCTCAAAAGCCTTTGCACTCTTACCCTCCATTATTACCGTAATGGCTATACATATTATCGCCGTTACAAATATTCCGGCAATCTCAATTATGTTGGGGTCTTCGCCCACCGCTATTGCCCCTATTATATTGATTGCAAGTGCAAGAACACCTGCAAAAATCAAGAGCAAAATCATTTTGTCCGTAGTTGCTCTTAGGATACGCTTAATCAAGCTGTCTTTTTTTGACTTTTCCAAAGTATTGCATCCAAAAAGTTCAGCCTGCTCATTAACTCTGTTAGCAGTCAGTCCTTGTTGTGCATCAACTTTGAGTGCATCCAAAACATCTTTTTTGTCGGTTAGGTATGGTATCATAAAAAAAGTCCAAGCCGTATGACCAGCTTGGACTATCAATCTTTTTAGAGATGACACCATGCATAGCCAAAAAAGGCATTGCATGAGTCTTGTTAATTAAGGCAGAACCGAACTTTGTTTTCCAAAGCTGTGATGACGGCCTGCCACATAAGAACTAATCTTATGCCAACTACTCCCTCATGAGTATGGTGTAATAATATCACATTGGCTACTTGTATGTCAACTGATTTGACCTGTAATTTCGGCAATTTCTTCGGCTAACAAAATTTCATAACTATACCCTATTGCTCTGCCTATCTCTACACTATCCAAATAGTATACAAACTCGGCAATCGGAAGCTCTGTTTGATTTTCATCTAATTGTGTGCTATCAAGTATTTTTATTTTTGTTTCTAATCTGCTAAGTTCGCTTGCCGTTAATGGATATTGTACAGTTGCTCTGCCGTATAACTCAATAATATTTTCGCCGTCCTTAAGTTTTGCCTCGCCAATTTTTTGTCCGACATCACTCAATGATACAAACTTATATTCGGCAAAAGCCTTGTTCATAAGTCTTGCACACTCCTCAAACATTGGTCCGCAATTGAGGACAACAGCGACAACCTCCATTCCGCCTTGAGTAGAACTAGCCACAAGACAACGACCTGCTTTTTTTGTAAAACCTGTCTTGATTCCGCTTGCCCCTTCGTAAGAATTAAGTAGTCGGTTTTTATTAGTGATTATACGGTTATACTCACGCCCTGCATACGGCATATCATTATAAATCTTAGTTGATGCGATTTTCCTAAATTCAGGGTTTTTCATAGCATAAGAGCTTATCAAAGCTAACTCATACGCACTGCACAAATGATTGTCGTCGTGTAATCCGTGCGGATTAACAAAATTAGCGTTTTTTGCCCCTGCTTTATAGGCTGTGGCATTCATAAGTTTTGCAAAACTTGGCACATCACCCGATACGGCAATAGCAAGTGCAACCGCACAATCGTTGCCAGACTGTAGCATCAATCCATACAACAAGTCCCGTATAGTAGCCACTTCGCCGTTTTGCAAATATATAGAAGAACCTTCAACCCCGACAGCTTTTGGGTCAACCTTGATTTGCTTGTTAAGGTCAGCATTTTCGATAACGGTAATTGCCGTCAAAATTTTTGTCGTACTGGCTATCGGACGGGATATATGTGCGTTACTTTGATACAAAATACGATTGCTTGATGTCTCCATAACTATCATTGACATTCCGCCGTATTTTGCCTCGGCTGTAACAATATTGGTGGGCACTCCAAAAAGTAGCACCGACATTGTTAATAGACCCATTATAGTAACAACTACGATACTTGTAATCTGTAATTTGTAATTTGCAATTTGTTTATTCATTGTTTTTTAATATTCCTGTAACCATTTTTGGTACAAGTTCCCAAAGCTTGTCATAGGGAGAGGCTTCGTCCATATTGACAATACGGATAGAATTGCCGTCATTAACCAAAAATCCCACCGGCGACATTGACACCCCTGCACCGCTTCCGCCTGCAAAAGGAAATTCGTCATAATCTTGGCGGGACATATCGCTGTACTCGCCGCCACCTGTGACAAAACCCATTGTAACTTTGCTTATCGGGATAATTGTCACCCCGTCCGCACTTGTCACAGGATTGCCGATAACAGTATCTGCATCAACAATTTTTCTTATCTTGACAAAAGCATTGTCCATTATCCTCTCTATAGGATGTTCGTTAGTTGTAGAAAACATATTTTATAATCCTCCTTTATTAGGTATTTCTCTTGGTCAACCTCTTCTTTGCGGTATTATTCAAGTAAGAAACTTGTCCATATATCGTCATTGCGAGGAGCGAAAGCGACGAAGCAATCCCATGTAAAGTGTTCTATTCGTGGGATTGCTTCGTCGCTTTCGCTCCTCGCAATGACAATAGCCCGACATTGACATTCCTATCAATGCAATAATAATTATCTGCTTACTGTTATTTACCACTCGTTACCTTTTTACCAACCGCACTCTTTCCGCATTTTTTACCCCGACACTCAAGTTTGTGTCGTATAAAGCTATATATAATATCTGCAATTGATATAGAAATTATGCCTGAAAATTCGGCTTCTAATTTATCTTTATTAAAACTAGGTTCAAAACTTTGGCGATGACTAAAACTTTGACGGCTTTTGAGTATACTGATAGCTGTATAAAATATTGCCCTAACCGCCACAACTGACATAGTTGTAAAAAAAGCATCATCACTTTTGCCTAATCTAAAAGTAGCCTGAATATCCCTAATCAGCATATTACGAAAAAGCGGTGCGTCCATATACGACACCAAAGATTGTTTGTCCTCTTTATCCGCACTTATATGCACATCTGTCCTTCTGTCACCTCGCCTCTCAATAATAAGACTGTTATGTGTCTGCTCATCTTGCCCAAAATGCATCTTACCCTTGGTAATAGTAAAAAAGAAAAACTTAATAGCAAAATCACCGCTATTATCAAACAAATTAACCTTGCCCTTAATACTAAAGCAAAGTGTAAAATTGATTAAGTACAGCAAAAAAATAACACATAAAAAAACTACCGATACAATTATCATATCAGTAGTATGTGTAACATCTTATAAAAAAACAACAAATAAATTACTCTCTTATAACAATATCTATAGCTGCATACCCATAACAAACATAAGCATAATGGCGACTAACAGCTCTATAACAATTTATTGTTACTACGCCTCGGTTGGGCTTTGATTATCGTCATCTTGACTACCGTCCACTTCTACGGCGACGGCATTTTCGTCGTATTCGAATGGTGGGGGTTCTTCTTCAGCGCCTTGTCCGTTGTTGGTGATTTCGAATTCGTTGTATAGTCCTCTTTCACGCTCTTGTCCTAAGGCTTTGATTTCCTCTAGTAGCTTGTTGTATTCGGGGAGTTTGCTGATACTTTCTAGTCCGAATCTTTTCAAAAACTCTTCTGTTGTGCCAAAAAGTGCCGGCTTACCTACAGCATCTTTGTACCCTGTTACCTCAATTAGCTTGTGTCCCATTAGCACTTGAATAGCATAATCACAGTTGACACCCCTGATTTGCTCTAATTCAAGGCGGGTAACGGGTTGCTTATATGCTATAATAGCCATAGCTTCCATAGCGGCTTTGGTTAGTTGTTTTTGGCGGATAGGATTAAGTACAGCTGCAACCGAATCCGCAAAAGCAGGATTAGAACAAAATTGCAACCTGTTATTAAATACCATAAAATTAATACCGCAATCCTCACCGTATTTTTTCTTGAGTCTTTCGGCGGACGCTTTGATTTCAGATTTTTGAACATCTAATAAATTCATCAAATCCGATATAAGTACGCTTTCGCCTGCAACAAAAAGCACTGCTTCTAATGCTTGGTCTAATTGTTCTAGTTTCATTGCTCCGATTCCTCCAACAGCTTTATATCAATCGCTCCGTATACCTCTTGTTGTATAACTTGTACAATTTGTGATTTAAGAAGTTCTAAAAGAGCTTGAAAAGTGGTTATTATTTCTGACTTTGTATAATCGTCCTCAAATAAGTCGGTAAACTGTGCGGTTTTTCTGAACATTAGGTAATCTTTAATATGACCGATTTTTTCGGACACGCTAAATCTATCCAACACTATTTTACGGCTTGCAAGCACAGTTGCCCGCCTCTCAAGGTTAGCAAGCATTTTGCTAAGTGCATTAACAAGACCATCCATAGTCATATCACCTAATACAAAATTACCTTTGTTAAGTGACGGGTCAGGCGGTCGATAGAACTTGTCCACCGCCTCAAGCGGTTGCAATACCTCTGTTGCCTCTTTGAATAACTTGTATTCTTCTAACCGATGTATCAGTTCTTTTTGCGGGTCATCTGTAGAAGCAACCTCGTCCGTGATTTTAGGCAATAGTGCCTTAGACTTGATTTCGATAAGATATGCCGCCATTTCGATAAATTCTGATGCCGAATTTAAGTCAAGTGCACTAATATCTTGCATAAGCTCTAGATATTGCTCTGTAATTTGACTGACAAAAATATCCTTGATTTCTATCTTGGCAACCTTGATAAGATGCAAAAGCAAATCAAGCGGTCCTTCAAAAGCCGACAGCTTAACTTTGTAACCGCCTTGATATGCCGCATCTTCCGGCACTTGGTTTTGCGGCTCTACAATTGTTTCGTCCTTTTTTTCGATGTCTTCCATTTATCTAATTATCAGCCCCCAGAAATTTTGAAATACCCAAATAACAGAGTCTCTTAACATTATAATATAAAAACTAAGAAAATCCAAATAAATTACAGGGGTTCCCATAGGACTTGTGACAGTTATTGCATTTGTATTGAAGTTACCTGTATTTAGGAATATGCCAAGTACCATACTCCACAAAAACAACCCAAGCAAAATAAAAATCCCTCGTCTTCGCATAAATTGCACAAACGGATTACTGTCTTTTGTAAATGACTCGATTACCCTAAAGCCATCAAGCGGAAATATAGGAATAAGATTAAAGAAAAACAAGCTGACATTGATAAGAGTCATAAACCAAAAAAAGTTAGCAAATACAATATTGCCCGCCCATTGCGAAGCCAAATTATCAAATAACATCGCAAACGGCATAGAAATAAAGGCAAGAATAAGATTAACCGAAACACCTGCAATAGCTACTGTAAAAATACCAAAACGCTTACGCTTAAATCTCGACACATTGATAGGCACGGGTTTTGCAAAACCAAACCCTAACAAAATCATCATCAAAAATCCCGTTGGCTCAAAATGAACAAGCGGATTGAATGATAATCTCCCCATTCTTTTTGCCGTATCGTCACCGTTTTTGAGTGCGATATAAGCATGAGCGATTTCGTGCAAGACAATTGACACAATAACCGCCATAATGACAAGAATGATATTAACCGGGTCGCTGAAAAAATTAAATAACATAATGCTTAAACATCTCTATTCATAATGTCGTCATATGTTTGTGGTCGTATCATATACTCTGCTTTGCCTTTATTAACAAGCACTATAGGCGGAATAAGGTTACGGTTATAGTTGCTTGCCATAGAATAATTATATGCTCCTGTAGAAAAAATAACCAAATTATCACCGCTCTTGACTGGCGGCAACATCACATCTCTTGCAAGCATATCACCGCTTTCACAACATTTACCCGCAATTGTGATTTTTTCTGTACAAGTCTCGTCTAAACGATTAGCCAATGCAACCTTGTATTGTGCTTGATATAATGCGTGACGGGGGTTCTCGTGCATACCGCCGTCAACTGATATATATTTTCGCACATTTGGAATGTCTTTAATCGCCCCGACTGTATATAATGTTACCCCTGCAGGTCCGACTATAGACCTCCCCGGTTCAAAAATCAGTTTTGGCTGAGGCATATCTTTGGTTTTGCAATAATCCTTAACTTGTTTTGCCACAAGACCGATATATTCTTTAGGAGTGAGAGGCCTATCCTCGTCTATATACTCTATCCCAAAACCACCGCCCAAATTAAGCTCACTAACAGTCACACCTAGTTTTGCCTTAACTTTGGCAGCAAAGTCAATCATCTTTTTGGCGGCAAGTTCGAATGGTGTCACCTCGAAAATTTGTGACCCTATATGGCAATGTAGTCCCAAAAAGTTAAGAAAACTACTTTTTGCAATGGTGGCAATAGCTTTTTCGGCAGTACCGTCATCTACAAAAAATCCGAATTTGCTGTCAACCTTAGCCGTCTGAATATAATGGTGCGTGTGTGCCTCAACCCCCGGATTACTTCTAACAAGAACAGCCTGCTTTTTGCCGAGTTTTTTGCACACATCATTAAGTAAATCAATCTCAAAAAAACTGTCGATAACAATAGCGTGAACATTAGCCTTAACAGCCATTTCAAGCTCTTGCCTTGATTTATTATTACCGTGAAAATAAATTTTACTTGTATCAAAACCTGCCTGAAGTGCTGTTGCAAGTTCTCCACCGCTTACCACATCAAGCCCCAAGCCCTCACTAGCAACTATCTTGCACATTTTTTTGCAAAGAAGCGCCTTACCTGCATAAGCAATTAGACCATTGCCGTATTCCCCTAGTGCAGAGATATATTCCTTACAGGTATTCCTAATATAATTCTCGTCAAGTACATACAAAGGCGTACCGAATTTTTTGATAATTTCGGTAGTATCACAGCCTCCCACAACAAGCCGTCCTTTGTTACTTTCAAAATGCTTTGGTATTTTTATCACAGTTATAATAGTAACATTTTTGCTAGTATAAGTCAACTCAAATTCTACCTAAAATAATTTTATCCCCCTTGCTAAATGCTTGGCTGTACTAAACAGTTATAATAACCTATGTAGTTTGCGTAGGGGACGATGGCAATCGTCCCCTACATTAGGATAACACATATCACGACTATTGAGTGCAACCATTTGTAGAACGATAATAGAATAGACTGAACCCCTTATACCCTAGCATTGGTCAAAAGGTGCGGAATATAAAGCCTGACCCACCATCGTCTTTGCGAGCCGTCCCTAAGTCGGAAATAAGGAATAACTGTACGGCGAAGCAATCCAGCTAAGGAATAGACGGAAACATAGATAATCGTGTATCCATTTATTCCTTAGCTGGATTGCTTCGCCGCAGAAACTTATCCTTACTATCCATTGTAGCGACGGCTCGCAAAGACAGTGACCCGTATAGGTTTTTCCGAACTAGTTAACCACCCCCTTACACCCTACCCTTATAACAAACAAAAAAGGCATATACTTTGCGAAGTATATGCCTTTTTTCATAAGACTTAGATTGTTTTTACAAAAGTTGTCGACACCTAGACCATTTCGTTTATTGCATTTATGAATTTGTCTAGCATACTTTTGTTGTTTTCATCTATCGGGATATTAACAGCTTCATTGGTTGTAAAAACAAGATTTACAGTTTTACCTGTGGGGGAATGCTCGGCATTTACCAAATACTCTTTACCTATTTTTCTACGATCGCCAGATATCTCTCCAATTCCAGTTTTGTTGAACATACCAGGCTTTTTGTATGCAAAATCTCGAATTATGTTAACTCTGTTGTTGTTCTTATCAACTGTAATTAAAGCCATAAAGTCAAAAGTTCTATCCATTCCTTTTGGCACAAAGAAAGTTTTTCCTTCATTGTATTCCTTAGATGTAAAATACACTTTTGTATCTGCTGCTAAAAACATAATTTCTCTTTCGTCACACAAGTCAAGCGATTTGATTGTTGCTTTAATCTGCTCGGTTATCTCGGTGCTATTTTTTGCCATTTTTGATTTCCCCTTTTTAACCTTTTTATGTTTCTGCTACTTATAGATAATTGTTGTTTGAGTTTTTACCAGTCTTCACTCGGTCCTGTTGGTTTTTTTGATGCTGGGCTTTTGGTTGCTACAGGTTTTTTTGCGGTTGGTTTTTTGCTCGCTGGCTTAGCAGCAGGTTTGGCAGCTGTTGTTACACGAACTGTCTTAGCTACTTTTGAGGACGATGTTCCGCCACTCTTTTTAGCAGCAGGCTTCTTTTTTGGAGCTGACTTAGTCTTTTCAGGTGCGACTGCTGATTTAGGAGCAGTTGCCACTACAGCAGCCTCAGCTCTTTTTATAGCAGCTTCGTCCACAAAAACATATTGAGGTGCAACAAGAGCTTTATCTTTAATTAGTTCGTCTATTGGCTGAACATACTCTTTGACTTGGTCACTTACAACAAATTTGATTTTCTCATTTTCGTTATATGCTACAGGACCTGAAACAATACCTGTGAAATAATTATCGACACCGTCAACTTGCAAATACAAAAGAGAATTGTCACCAAGTATATCATAGTCAAGAACTTTACCTTGCAGCACTTTTTTGGGATTGCGTGCACACGCCTCTTTGCCCACCTCTATACCCTTGCAATCAAGGTAAAGAGTCTTAGCACCACTACTTGACAAGCAACCGTCAGCTTGACAACTAATAGCATTCTTACCAAAACGCACAGATGCCGTGTCGCCGTTAGATGACACGCTTGCTTGTATGCAGTTTTGTGATAATGGACGAGATGCCAAAATCTTTTCGCCCGAATCAACATCATAAAGCTGAATTTTGTTGACATCAAATTTTAGCTCAACCGGCTCACCGTTAACAAAGTTATCATTGATGCCGACTTTGCTAACCATAAAACCTTTTTTACCGGGTACTTTGTTATAAAGTGCAGTATAACGAGGATATTTTTCGACAAAGTCAACTTCACCACAAACTACACCCGTCATATCTTCATAGAATCTTTGCTTTTGGTCAATTTGATTATTAAGGCTTACAATGTTAGCCTCAATTGCTCTGTCGTTAGCACTTGCTTCAGCGATTTGATTACGCAGAGTAGTCGCTTCTTGAGATTCGGCATCAAGCTCACCAAGTTGTACAGTGCTTTTGCCTATCCAAGTTTCAATAGACTCCTTTTGAGCGTAAAGATTATTAATTTCGGCACTAAGTTCTGCGATTTGAGCATCACATTGCTTTTTGTCGTACAAATCATCAGGACAAACACCTAGGTTAACATCACAATTGATATAGTTTGTATCAACAAGTTTTGAAACAAGTTCTTGACTAAGGTCAATACTTGTATGTCCGAATTTAAGGCAAACCTTATCGCCTTCGGCAAGCAACTTAGCAGGAATCATATTGATACGAGGCACGCCCATAATAGTAAGTTCTGTATCCGCATCAAAGAAATGGATATGGTTAGCATCAATAGCAAGTTTAAGTTCTTCTCCGGAGGTAGATTTGCTACGAGCGTCAATACGGGCAACAGTATAATCCTCTTTGCCGTCGACTTTCATATAAAGAATTGTTTCGTTACCTAGTTTTTCGATAACATCAATATAAGCCGAGATGACAGTATCAGGAGAGTTATTGATAAAGATTTCTTCATCGTGGATATCTTCAGGACGCACACCCATTATAATCTCTTTGCCGATATAAGTCATATCCATCAGGCGCTTTGCACGATTGTGCGGTACTTTAATTTTATTGCTTCCAAAAGACGCAAACATTTCGCCGTTTTCGATAGACAACACAGCCTTAAAGAAGTTCATTTGCGGTGTGCCGATAAAGCTAGCTACAAAAAGATTGACAGGATTGTCATAAAGATTTTGAGGTGTGTCAATTTGTTGTGCAATACCGTCTTTCATAACAACAATGCGTGTACCCATTGTCATAGCTTCGACTTGGTCATGCGTAACATAGATAAATGTTGTAGCAAGTTTGTTATGGAGTTTTGTAATTTCCGTACGCATTTGCACACGCAATTTGGCATCTAGGTTAGATAGTGGCTCGTCTAATAGGAACACTTTAGGCTCTCTAACGATAGCACGACCTAGAGCAACACGCTGACGCTGACCGCCCGAAAGTGCCTTAGGCTTACGAGTAAGTAGCGGTGCAATACCCAAAATTTGAGCAGCCTCATTAACTCTTTGCTTGATTTCGGCAGACTTCATACGACGGAGTTTAAGTCCGAAAGCCATATTGTCATATACTGTCATATGCGGATAAAGCGCATAGTTTTGGAACACCATCGCAATATCTCTGTCTTTAGGCTCAACATCATTGACCAGCTTGCCGTCAATGTAAAGTTCGCCTCTTGTAATTTCTTCAAGACCCGCAACCATACGGAGTGTTGTTGACTTACCGCAACCGGACGGTCCGACAAAAACAATAAATTCCTTGTCGTCAATCTCAAGATTGAAGTCGCTGACAGCCTTTACATTACCGGGATAAATCTTGTAAATGTGTCTAAGTGATAAACTTGCCATAAAATTTGTTTTTCTCCTTAAGTAAATTAAAATTTAATATCTCTATTATATACTATTTGATACTTTTTTTCAAATACATAATAACCAAAACAAATATTTTTTATTGTACAATTTGCACAATAAATTAAGGGCGATGCTAAATATAGGTGAAATAGTGTAAGTATATTTGCTATTCCATTACATCTCTATTCACCGATATAACACTTGCTAGATAAATACTTGCTTTTAGCACCTTAACAAGTAAAATCCGTTAAAAAGATGCTGTAAATTATCGTCATTGCGAGGAGCGATAGCGACGAAGCAATCCCATGTAAAGTGTTCTATTCGTGGGATTGCTTCGTCGCTTTCGCTCCTCGCAATGACGAATCTATAATGAATGCTCCCACACCATACTAATAAAAACACGCTCTGTAGGGGCGGGCGTCCTCGACCGCCCGAATAATAAATCCTTATTTAGTCCGTCTGTCTAAGCTGACATACGGTATCCGCCAACTCTTTAGCAGTTACCGTGACTTCCTCAATACTATTTTGTGGTCCAAAACTTATTCTGATACTTCCGTCAACTAACTTTTTGGGGATTTTCATAGCTTCAAGAGTTTTATTTCCGCCTATTTTACTAGAGCAAGCCGAACCTCTTCCTACATAAATGCCTTTTTGTCCGAGTATTCTTTGGATTATCTCCCCTTTTAGACCCTCAAAACTTATTGACACTATCCAATCACTATTGCCATTGATAGTATACTCAAAGGGTTTTCCTTTTTCCACACTCTCTTTTCTCTGTTTTTCGAGCATTTGGACAAAATGATTTCTTAAAGACTGCTTGCCATTCTCAAAATTTTCTATAGCATATCCGAACGACATTATACCGTAGACATTTTCTGTCCCCGAACGCAATCCCCCTTCCTGTCCGCCCCCATACAACAATGGCTTGAGGTTAAGACCTTTTTTAATATATAATCCGCCAATACCTTTTGCTCCGCCTATCTTGTGTGCCGAAATACTGTATAAATCTATATCCGCCCCTAGCTTATACTCATACTTACAAAAAGTCTGCACACCGTCACTACAAAAAACTGCATTAGGATTGATTTTTTTAACTTTTTGTGCTAGTCTACCTATGTCGTTGACTGCACCTGTTTCGTTGCTTGTATGAAAAATTGATACAAGAGCCGTATTGCTGTCAACAAGTTTTAATAACTCTGCCTCATCAACAGTCCCGTCATTTTTTAGTCCTACATACTTGATATTAGCTCCGCTGGCTGTGGCAGTTGCCATAATTGACGGATGCTCGCCTTTGCTAATTATAATATCGCCTCGTTTATTCTTATGCCCTGCACTAATTATATAGTTGTTTGCTTCGGTAGCCGAACCTGTAAATATCAAATTACCACTATCAGAAAGTCTTTTCAATATACTCTCTCGCACTTTGGCAATTTGCTTGGATATGTTTGCACCGCCCGAATACCCTGCTGATGGATTAAAAAAATCAGTTTCCAAAAAAACCGCCGATTTTTCGACAGTTTTTTTATTCATCGGCATTGTCGCCGCATTATCTAGATAAATAATTTTTTGCATAGATTATTTTGTAGTTATTCCTAATCCTGACTTGTCCATTATTGTCATTCGTGGCAGGCTACGCTTAAAAGTCATCATAAATTCTACACTAGGCTCAAAATGTAGCAAAAATTTGGTGCCGTCCTTAACATAATAAGCATAAAATAGCTTGTCCTCGTCAATGTTACCAACCGCTATAAGTTTTTTGACATCTTTAGCACCGGCATAACGGTCATAGGCTTCTGCTTCTAGTTTGCCCACAGATTGAAAATCCTGCATAGATATTTCCAAAAACATCTTGCGTTTTTTTCGTCCGACAACCCTAACAATCCGAAATTTGCCGCCTATCACAAAATAATCATACTCATATGTAAGGTTGAGCATATGTCGTCTTATCAAAAAAGCTGCTACAATCAAAGGCGAAATCGCAAAAACACCTACCACTAGCGTGAGCAATATTCCAAGTATTGACGGAGCAAGAATACTAACAAAAGCAATAATACACATCGCCAAAAAAAGCACAGCGTAAAGCAAACTCTTAATAATTTTTAATATAGCTAATTTCTTTGCCTTAGTGTCATAATTACTGTTAGCTACAGAATGTTCCGCAAATAATTCCATTAACCAAATTATAACATATCCTGCCAAATAAAGCAAGTATTTTTACGCAATAACCCAAACCTAGATTTGGTTTTTTGATTGTAATTATTACTCTGGATGCCCTAACTCCCACTCTAATTGCCTGGATTTAGGAAGCCCGTAAGTCCGCCTGCCATATAGAACGGCGGTATTTGCCCCACTATAAGAGATTCGGTTATCATTATTTCGTTTTCACCGGTGATTCGCCTATCACCTGCAGGCAAAATAATGCTGACATCTGCATTGACTATTATGCTAAGTCTATGTACAGTTTGGTTAATACCTGCCGATACAAAATGCGATTCAAAATATGAAGTAACAGCACCTATTGACATCATTCGGATTGTTATTGACGGTCCACGCCCTATGAGTAGCGGAATTCCGCTAATAGTGCCTATAGGTACAGCAATACCTTGAGAACCCATCTCATCAATATATTTTTGCGCTAACGTTCGAGAACGCATAGCAAGCAAGTTAGCAAGAGCTACATTAGCACGCATAGAGGTTATTCGTCCGTCAGCATCTCTCTCAATTGTCATTAAGTCATCATAAGTATAGTTGCCGAATTCAAACTCTACTGCTTGGCTTATTGCATTTGCTGTAATTGCATTAGCCTTAGCTTCACTTACATCCAAAATCACAGGATTGACATTAAACTCCATATAATAGCCGATAAATACAGCAAACAAAAAAACGCTCACAATAGTAATCACAAGCGCTTTTTTGAGACTTTTTTTCTTTTTGCGTTTGTGTCGGTACTGGCTATACTTGCACTTTTCCATAATAGATATATATGACGCTAATGTGAAAAAAGTGACAATAGACTTGCTTTCTAGATACCAGTCCGACTACTTGCTCTTTGCTCTAAAAAGCAGTGTTGCAATATAGCTTGATACCACCGCTATTCCGATACCAAAAGCAGTAATTGCAAGACCTCCTGCAAATGCTCCGATAAATCCGTGTTGCTCGGCATATTGATTAGCACCTCTTGCCAAAGCCGCACCAAACCCCACAATCGGAACACTTATCCCTGCTCTTAATACATTATGGATTCGTTCATAAAGTCCTACTGCCTGCATAATAATACCGGCAACCAAAAAGATGACCAAAATCCTTGCGGGCGTCAACTTAGTTTTGACAACTAATATCTGTGCAAGTGCGCATATAGCACCGCCTGCAGTAAAAACAATTAGATAAGTTAATAAACGCTGTAACATTTTTTTATCCTCCTTGTATGTCAATTGTTTATTCGGGCGGTCGATGTCCGCCCTTACAAATGTCGATTATGTGTTGGGGTCGTTTGTCATTGCGAGGAGGCGAAGCCGACGAAGCAATCCCATGTAAAGTGTCCTATTCGTGGGATTGCTTCGTCGGCTTCGCCTCCTCGCAATGACGGTAAATCCGTAGGGGTGGGTCGCTTCGCTCCCCACCAATAACTCCCTCAAATTTCTTATTTTTTTATCTTTCTTCTTTCTCTAGTTTTCAACTACTACTGCGTGGCTTATTGCGGGGATACTTTCCCCTTGATAACTGCTTGTGTTGCTCATCAACGCACCTGTAGCCAAAAATACAACTTTATTGATTGTTTTTTTCCAAAGTCTCTCCATTACAAAAGAGTTAAACACCGCTGCACTACAACCGGCTCCGCTTCCGCCTTGATAGCATCTTTGGTTGCGGTCATAAATAATTGCACCGCAATCACTATAGTCTTGCCCCATATAATACCCTTCGCCGGACATCAAATCCCTAAAAATATCCGAACCTAATTTACCCAAATCTCCCGTAACAATCATATCATAATCGCTTGCATCTGTTCCGGTATCCTTAAAAAGAGTACATAGTGTATCCATAGCTGCCGGTGCCATAGCTGCGCCCATATTAGAAAGGTCTTTGATTCCAAAGTCAATCGCTTTTCCGATAGTAGCCGCTGTTATGCTAGGACCATCGCCGTCTTTACCGATAATACTGCAACCCGCACCTGTAACTGTCCACTGAGCATAAGGCGGACGCTGACAACCGTATTCTAGAGGAAAACGAAATTGCCTTTCAGCAGTGGCAAAATGACTGCCTGTAGCACAAGCAATATTATCAAAATAACCTGCATTGACAAGACTGGCTCCGAGTGTCAAACATTGGGTCATTGTAGAACAAGCACTATAGAGCCCCATATAAGGCACCGCCATTTTGCGTGCCACATAAGATGATGAAGTAATCTGATTCATAAGGTCGCCGCTAAGCAGTAAATCTATCTCACTAAAACGAAGTTTTGCACCTCTTGTTGCCGATTCAACAGCTTTTTCCAGCATCTTTATTTCGGCATTTTCAAAAGTTTTTTGTCCTAAAGTTTTATCCGTTTCTACATTTCTAAAAAATTTACCTAGCGGACCTTCTTTTTCTCTTGCACCTACAACAGCGGAGCAACCGATTATCTTAGGACGGTTACCAAAAAACAAGGTTCTTTTTGAGGTGTCTTGCATTTTTTTCACAACCTCTCGTTTTCTTATAGGAGCAGGTTGCTTTTCACAACTTACCCATTTTGTATTTTGACCTGTGTGCAATGTCTTATTCATTAACCCCTTATCCTCCTATTGCCGCCGCAATCACTTTAACAAGCATTGTAATAAGTGCCGCTACCGTTGACCACACAACACCGTTGACTATAACAGGACCTACAACCGAAAACATCTTGGTGCTTGTCCCGAAAGTTAGCCCCTCTGTCTTAAACTCCATTGATGCGCTTGCCATAGCATTGGCAAAACCCGTAATCGGCAAAAACGACCCTGCTCCGCCTCTCCTAGCAAATTTGTCGTACAGTCCTAACCCTGTAAGAAAAGACGCACCTGCAATTAGCACCATAGCGGTGATATTGCCCAATCGGATATGGTCATAGTGAGGAAAAATAACTTCAAACGAATCATAAATCAGTTGCCCTATAAGACAAAAAATACCGCCAATCAAAAAAGCATATAACAAAGATTGTGCTAAATGTGTTTTAGGGGTAATTGCCGCTATATATTCCGAGTATTTTTTGTTACGCAAAACTTCTGCTTTAGTTGCCATTATTACCACCCCCATCAAGATTTTGCATTCCGTCAACCACACTTTCTC
Organism: Bacillota bacterium; assembly: GCA_009783985.1. GTDB lineage: Bacteria > Bacillota > Clostridia > Christensenellales > Pumilibacteraceae > WQVM01. The sequence continues at coordinate 26,782 of WQVM01000016.1, forward strand.
TCTCATCACA
>WQVM01000017.1 GCA_009783985.1 Bacillota bacterium
ATAAGGTCAAGGCTGACGAGGTGTTTTTCTCTAAGTACTCCCAAGTCAACATTAGAAACATTGCTCATTTTGAGCAGCCCAAAACGCTCCCGTTTGTCAGTAGATTCGTACGCTAACTTTGCCACTGTACCCATACGGCTGTCTTGTACAATACTTGTATACGGTAGTCCGCTTTGGTTGCGTGCCAATCTGACTCTGCTAGAAATTACTATATCCTCTATTCTCATAAAAATCTATTATTGAACTGCTTTGAACGGCTAGTCGCACCACAGTCATGTAGCTGTCGGCGAGCCACCGACAGGCGTGTACTTATTCGTACACAACTTAGGTGGCGAACCGAACGCAACATGAATGTGGTGATGAATAGCCGTTCAAAGCTCCCTCATTCTCTTTTGTATCCGCCCCGCCTCCTCATAATCCTCCTGAGCAATAGCAATCTCTAATTGTTTTGCAAGGATATTGTATTCTTTTGTTTTTGAGGCTATTGTTTGAGTTCTTTGATTTGCATTGGTATCGGCGTATGGGGTTTTTCCTGTATGCTTGGTTGCAAGTTGTACATCGTTGATTATGGGCATCAACGCTTGCCTAAATACAGTATAACACATCTCACAACCCAGATAACCCGTATCCTTGAACCGCTTAAAATTGATACCGCAACTCTGACATTTTTCGTCACGCACATTAAGTAGTGTCGGACCTGCAAATGCTGACAAAATTGAGTTTGCTCCTATCACCTCGAATAGTCCCGAAGCCACAGCACACCTCTCGCAAAAAACAGTCTTTTGCGCTCCGTCACCCGAAAGACTTGCAAAAGACCTATAGTTGTGGCTACAATCTACTCCGCAATTATCGCATTTCATACCAATATATTATAACACTAAGTGCCGGCAATGTCAAGAAGTTTTTTCGGATAAAAATTCACTTATCTAATCCGGCACCTTAAAAAATTTGTCGTTTATAAACCGCTCTGTTTGTCTATAATTAGCGTAACAATGTTGGCAAGATTTTTTGACAAACTTATTACCCTTGCGGGAGTCTATCTCCTAGTCCTAATTTGGGCGGGATATTTTTTACCTAGAGAGGACAGATTATTTGTAAGTTTTGTTATTGCTGTGGCTATAACGGGACTACTATTTTTGTTTGTAAAACGCAAAAAAAAAGCCGAAGGACAGCTCACCAAACTTCAGCTAGAACATATGGAAGAAGTTATGGGGCAATTTGCCTTTAGCGACCCTGCACATAACATCAAATTTTTTGCCGAGACCTTGGGCAAAGTGTACTCTACTACAGCTTACACTAATTATCTGACAGTCACTCACAGTGAGCGCACTACAATAGTTTTTCCTTTTATGCGACTTATCAAGCTGACAATGGCTGACTTGTCCGAAATGTATGCCTCTGTGACAACTATTCATCCAAAGTCGCCTATCCTTATACTGACGATTGAGGGGGCGACAAAATCAGCCGAGGACACCGCCTTAGCTCTTGCCGAACGCAAAGTAACAATCCTTAGCAAAACCGAAGTGTACAAAACTTTAGGCGAACTAGAATCTTATCCGCCAATAACCGTAGTTATCAAAAAGAAAAACCGCCGAAAAATAAGCGAAGTTTTTGCCGGTGCATTATCACCAAAACTAGCCCGCCGTTATCTGATGATAGCCGGCTTTATGCTACTCACATCTTTCTTTGTCCCGATGTCTATATATTATATACTCTTTGCATCATTTGTCACAGTCCTCGCCATCGCCTGCAAGCTAAATGTCACCGAACTACTAAAAAGCAAGAGCAAATAGTGTGTGTGATAGGTGTTCCATTCTGCCACTTGAATAATAAGCAGTCCGACATTTTTAAGTTTTCATTACCCTTTTTCATTCCCTATCGTTGTTGCCATATCGTGACCAGGCAACACTGAAGTATCGGCATTTAGTGTACTAAACAATTTGTTTAGCGACCTCATCATCTCGGCATAGTTGCCTCCCGGAAAATCAGTACGACCCATTCCGCCGCAGAAAAGTGTATCTCCGCTGAATAAAATTTTGTTTGTTTTGCTTGCTCCCATTTGAATATCGCCTTTAGCCAAAAAACAAACGCTGCCCGGACTATGCCCCGGAGTATGAATAGTTTTAATAGATACATTCCCTATCTTATACTCAAACCCGTCTTCAATAAGCACATCGGCATCAAATCTTTCAAAACTCCTATGCCCTATCTCCTCTGCTATCTTGCTGTCAAGTCTTGTAAAAGGTGAGTCAAGCGTATGGATATAAATCTTTGCACCGTCGCATTGCAAAGCCGCCGCTCCGCCCACATGGTCAAAATGTCCATGCGTCAAAAAGACGGCATCACATCTAAGCCCCTTAGACTTGAGAAAATCATTGACCTCATGATAGCTTTGAGGGTCAATAACAACCGCCGACTTGTCGTCATACAAAATATAGGTATTATTGGCTATGTAGCCTGTTATAAGTATCTTTAGGTTAATCATAATGTTTTTTTCAATGCTCAATGCTCAGTTCTCAATTCTCAATGGTTGACAAATAATACTAAGACCTTCATTGAGCATTGTGCCTTTGTATCATTGTCCTTGATTTTTTTCCGTTTTAGTAATGCTACCATCCACAGTAGCAACAACGCACCTCCGCCCCATATTCCCCACGGCGGAATATCACCGCCGATGTTTCCGCAAAAAGGAATCATTGTTGTTAGGAGATTTTGCATTGCATTTGAGGGTAAAACTATCTCATATTCTGTGGGTATGTTTACATCAAAAGTAAGGGTATATCCATCATCGCTTATGGTTACATTGCTTATTACAATTTGACTATTCCAATTCCTAAAGCTACGGTTGCTACTGCCTTGATAGCTTAGCATAGTTCGATTTCTGTCTCGTCCGCCCTCACTATCGCCTATGCTTTGGCGAGTTGTACCATTGAGATAAGTGTGGTCTATGCTATGACCGCCACGCATTACCTCAAGCATATTCGGCGGTCCGTGCATATTTCCCACCATTCGATTACCTTCCATACCTGCATTTCGGTCAACACGATAGACCAAAAGCCCTTCTCCCGGTAGTGCGTAATGATTATGACCTCTCATCTGAAATTGCGCACTGTCCCAAGTGCCTGCACGGCTACGAAATTCTACAACAAAAAACTCACCATCAAATACAGGGCTAGCTATCCTAAAAGCCATAACATCGTCAGCCGTTGCCGTTGCTAGTGCCGTAAGCTCAAAGCCTGTACCGCTCTCTGTTATCCACGGTTTATTATCCTCGTCAATCCACCCCATCTCATACCTAAAAAAAGTATTGAGGGTCTGTGGCATTGCCATCGTACTATCCATTAAGTCCCACCGCCCAAAGGGTCTGTTTTGGTGGTTTTCGTAATTGTATAAGTCAGGGATACCTAAGATATGGGCGGTCTCGTGCATATGGACACCCAAAAAGCCTAGATTGCTCTCATAGTATATACAAGTTACTGCCCCTCTATCTCTGTCAAAATTAAAACTGTCAAAACCCATCATATACCTTTGCGGAATAACATATCCGCTAGTGCCGTCGGGGTTAAGACTATTGATTCTTACTCTGTCAATTCCGTCTTGCAAAAATATCCCTCTATCCCTACCGTTCCAAAAACCTTGCGGAACATAAAAAGCATTGCTAATAGCATTCATCATAACGGTTTGGTTAGAGTTAAAATACAGCTCAAATTGATGTGGCCACAGCATATCCGCCCAATCCCCCGGACTTCCTCCAAAAATAAAGGTGATACTATTGATTCTGCCTTGATTGCCAAAGGTCGGGTTGCTAAGTCCGTCAGTATTTTGGATATATGGTCTAGCCATCTCAAAAAGCTCTACAAGTAACGACTGCCTACGATAAAATTGATCCACATGAGGGCGAGCATTACGACCCCGTCCGATTGTGCGGTTGTCATAACCTACAGGATTGACCACTGTTGGATTGCTAGGGACATTGCCATATCCGTCCGACCGATAACGGGGCATAAAATAGGCTCTAGGACGACTTGCCCTAAAAGAACCGCCCATATCATTAGTAACAAATCTTGTCTCAAAATTAAGCTGTCCAAACGACATCTCATTCCAATAATTTTGGACACTCAAAGGCGAGTAATTGAACTTTTGCTCGTATACAGCGAGTCTACTGGGTGTCAACCATTCCGAATCGTCCCTAAATCGCACAAAAATGACCGTATTAACCATTGTTTGCGGAGTATCGGGACTACTGACCGCAGACGCTGTTAGTATCTCATTATTATCCGAGGACAAAAAAAGCACCCCAAAGGTTATACCTGTTATTAGCAGGATTAAAAAACTTAAGAGTGCAATTTTTGATTTTACCTTCATCATAGTTGTAAAGTAAGAAGTAAAAGGTAAAAGGTAAAAAGTGTTGATTAAGTGAAAATCCAGTTAAAAAAACTAGTCCACACTTTTTACCTCTTACTTTTTACTTTTTTAGCAGTTTTGAAAAACTGCTAAAACTATTCTGTTCGCAATGCTTTAACGGGGTCTTTTCTTGATGCTATTTGACTTGGGATTAGTCCGCCTATTACGGTAAGGAATATACTTATTGATATGAGGACAACAGGATGCCACCATGCCACCACCGCAACCATTCCTGTAAAGTCAGCAACAAGGGCAAGCATAAGGAAGCTAATCGGGAAAGTAAGTATTGTGGCGATAATCATACCTATGACCCCTGCCGCAAAACCTATTATAGCCGTCTCGGCATTAAAGACCCTGCTTATATCTCGTTTTCGTGCGCCGATAGCTCTTAGTATACCTATCTCTTTAGTCCTCTCAAGTACTGATACATATGTGATAATACCTATCATAATACTTGATACAATAAGACTGATAGAACCAAACGCAATAAATATAATAGCTATACCGTCAACAATTGTCTCCATTATACCGACAATTAGTTCAGCCATATCATTAAAGAGTATTTCTCTATCAGGATTATATCTGTTCCATTCGGCTATGTGAGCCCTAACCATATTTTTAGTTTCAAAATCTCTAGCATAAATAACAATTGTCGCCGGCAAAAACTCTCCAACCCCTATTGTTTGGTCAATAATTTGGCGAACTATGTCATCTAGAGGGAGAGAAAATTCGCCATCTACTTCTTGATCTGGTATCATATCTGAACCTAGTGCAAGGAAAGCAAATGGTGTTCCTGCAGGAATAAACTCCGCTCTTCCTGGAATAAGTTGACTGAAGTTGAAATCAATCATTGCAATATAACGAGCCCTAAAAGGGACTTCTATCATCTCTATAGGATAAACATTAGGTCGTGGAACCCTAACTGTAATCCACCTATCTGCTCTAACAGCTGTCGCAACAATACCTTTACTATCAATTTCATGCACCATTTGCTCTAGGTTTGCCGTATACGCTAAACCACTTGACAGGATATTGCCCGTTTGATTAGGTTTTTGTCTTAGTACACGGGTAATTCTTAGAGTAATAGCCTCATCGTGATTTGCCGCCCAATTAAACCTTCCGCCTACTGTAGTTCCGCCTGCCCCTACAGGAATTCCTGCAATCGGCACAAAAGTACCTTCTGGTCGCTCGTATACACCGTCATCATCAGGCAGAATATAGATTGTTCTACTATCATAGTCTGCACCTGTTACTGAGTTTCGAGTAACTTCAGCATAACGCAAATCGCTAGGTATCAATCTAAGCTCCGCATTAGCAATAAGATGTTCAAAACTTATATTGCTGTTAGCGTCAAAACCAAACTGCCTTAGGACATTGCCGTCTATTCTATTGTAAGTATCAACAATAAGAGTTAGCTCCCCAAATCTATAACCTACTTCTGTATTATAACTCTGCACACCTGCTGGCAAGCCGTGGATTTCGTGACTAAGCGGACGATAAAATATCGTATCATAATATCTGTCTACAAATTCCGCATTAGTAGGCAAAACATTCATTCCTAGTTGTGAGCGACTAGCTAATCGATATCCGCTATCCGGATTGACAAGCATTGTCATATGGTGTCCGCTAATCAAGTCAATCGAATTGATAGCTTCCATATCATGAAGTCGATTGATATGAGCAACAAAATCTTGGTCAATTGGATTAAAGCCTGCGACTTCGGCAAGCATATTACGATTGACTGGCACAGCCTCGTCCGTATCAGGAAAAGCTACCAAATCTCGGTCATCACCTCCACCGCCACCTGTTATTAGCTGTCCAACATCAAGGTGATTACGACTGATTTGGATAGGAAAATCAGCGAGTGCTCCTCTTTGCATACGACTTATTTCGCCACTAAAGCCGTTAGTGATAGCTAAGACTAGTGCAACGCTTATGATGCCTATACTGCCTGCAAATGCAGTTATAAAGGTTCTCACTTTTTTGGTGAACAGATTTTTGAGCGAAAGACGAAGTGCGGTAGTAAAGCCCATTCGCGTATGATTAACTTTGAGCTTATTACTATTCGTTTTCTTTTTTGTATCGTCCGAAGTTTCCGGAGTGCTAGCAACAACAGGAGTCGCACTCCCCTCTGCGGCATACGGATTGGTATCGCTTACAAGCAATCCGTCCCGAAAACTCACTATGCGGGAAGCATATTGCTTGGCTAATTCGCCATTATGCGTAACCATAACTACAAGACGGTCTTTGGCGACTTCTTTAAGTATATCCATTATTTGCACGCTTGTCGTGCTGTCAAGTGCACCGGTAGGTTCGTCAGCCAAAATAACTTGCGGATTGTTGACCAAAGCACGGGCGATTGCAACGCGTTGCATTTGTCCGCCGCTGATTTGAGTGGTTTTTTTGTATAATTGGTCGCCTAACCCGACACTATTAAGAGCCTCTGTGGCACGCTTGCGTCTTTCGCCCGCACTTATACCGCCGATAGTAAGAGCAAGCTCGACATTCTGAAGCACAGTTTGGTGCGGAATAAGATTATAGCTCTGAAAAACAAAACCTATAAAATTATTGCGGTAGGCATCCCAATCCTTATCCTTAAAATCTCTGGTTGACGACCCGTCAACCATAATGTCACCTGATTCGTACTTATCCAAACCGCCCAAAATATTGAGCATAGTCGTCTTACCGCAACCGCTCGGTCCAAGTATTGCTATAAATTCGGATTGTCTGAATTCTAGAGATACGCCTTTGAGTGCTTGGATGACATTATCACCCACATAATAATTCTTTCTGATGTCATTAAGTTTTATCATTATTGCTCCGAGAATAGTCTAATTGACTATATATGTATTATACCATAAAAACTCATATATATCAAAATATATACTACCTTCAAAAAATATTGCTAGATTAAGATTATTTAATGATTTCTTCAATTACTCCGCCGCCCAAGCAATATTTGCTGTCATATAATACCGCATATTGTCCTGGGGTTAAAGCCCGTTGCAATTCATTAGCTATTATTTTGACTTTGCCATTAGGCAGTATTTCCACGCATACGCTCTGCTCCTCTTGACGGTAACGGAATTTACAAGTGCAGTTAAATTTTTCATCCTCTTTCTTTCTTCTATTTTGTTCTCCTATCCAATTAAACCCACTGCAAATAACACCCTGCCCCAAAAGTTCTTCACCTTCGCCGCAGCTTACGATAAGACGGTTAGCCTTCATATCTTTGTCCACCACATACCATCTGGCAGCCTCATAGCCTACCCGCCCGCCTATATTAAGTCCCCGTCGTTGACCTAGCGTATAATACATCAATCCGTCATGCCGTCCTATCTCTTTGCCGGCGGTATCGACAATCAATCCCGGTTGTGCCGGCAAAAATTCGGCTAGAAACTTTTTGAATTTCCGCTCGCCTATAAAACAAATCCCCGTACTGTCTTTTTTCTTAGCGGTAACAAATCCTAATTTTTCGGCAATACGGCGTACTTCTTCTTTTTTTATATCGGCAAGCGGAAAGTGCGCATATTTAAGTTGGTCTTGCCTAAGCTGATTAAGAAAATATGTCTGGTCCTTAGTGTCATCCACTGCCTTGAGTAGTGCATAACTACCCTGTCCATCATTGAGCATTGAGCATTGAGAACTGAGCATTGACTTTCCTGCATAATGTCCCGTTGCAACCAACTCCGCACCTAGCCTTTTAGCCTCTTCCAAAAAAGGACCGAATTTGATTTCTCTATTACATAAGACATCGGGATTAGGTGTACGACCTGCCTTATACTCAGCTAAAAAATACTTGAAAACCCTGTCATAATACTCTTCGGCAAAATTGACCGAATAACAAGGTATGTCAAGTTTTGCGGCAACTGCTCTCGCATCTTCCCAATCGTTAGCCGAACTACAGTCTCCGCCATTTGACTCCTCCCAATTATTCATAAACAGCCCGACAACATCATACCCCGCCTCTTTGCAAAGATATGCCGCTACGCTACTGTCCACTCCGCCGGAGAGACCTATTATAATACGAGGTTTCTTTTTCATTGGATTTTTCTTTTTTAATTAAGAATTAGGGATTAGGAATTGTTGACTTAGTTTAATTAAATAATTTTAGCAATAATTCCTAATTCCTAACTCCTAATTCCTAATTGTCAATATTAACTTTTCCGTTTTGGATTCTAAAATACTTTGCTCCGCCCAACTTCTCTCTCAACTCCTCGTCCACATGAGTACAAGTTATTATAACCTGATATCCCCTCACTTTTTCCATGAGTTTGGATTGCCTTGACATATCAAGCTCACTAAGCACATCGTCAAGTAGCAAGACAGGTCGCTCGCCTGCCTCCTCCTCTATAAGCGCTAACTCAGCAAGTTTGAGTGCCAGCACCGCTGTCCGTATTTGCCCCTGTGAGCCGTATTTGCGTGCGTCCCGTCCGTCTATAGTCACAGCCACATCGTCCTTGTGCGGTCCTGCCGTTGTGTAGCCTAATCTCAAATCCCGTTCTTTTGTTTTTTCTATTTCATTAAGTAAGTTGATTCTTGCCGTTTCACTATCATCTCCGTCCACGCCCTCATACTCAAGACTTAGTTTTTCCGCTCCGTCCGTCAAATACGAATGAACCTCTCCTGCCGACTGTGTCAATCTAGCTATATACGCTCTCCTTGTGCGGACAATCTTGCCGCCCTCTCTCGCTAATTGCTCGTCCCATATTTTTAGTTGGTCTAACAAAAGCCCGCTTTCTTCTTTCTTCTTTAGTAATCTATTGCGTTGACTAAGTAGCTTATTATACCGTTTAAGCAAATAAAAATAACCTTTAGATATCTGACACAAAGCCACATCAACAAAACGCCGTCTTTCGCTAGGAGAATCCTTGATTGTTTTAAGCTCGTCAGGACTAAAAAATACTGACGGCAATACGCCCATAAGCTCGCCAAGCCTAAGTATCGGAAGTCCGTTGATTGCCACACGCTTTTTGACGGTTTTGTCAATAATCAATTCAACCGTTTCGTTAGCTACTGCCTTGACTGTATCTGCTGTTACCCTTGCCCTCTCTCCGCCTTCAAATATCATCTCTCTATCGTTAGCCGTCCGCATACTACGCCCAAGACTTGCAACCGTAACAGCCTCTAAGAGATTAGTCTTGCCCTGCGCATTATCACCGACAAAAACATTGACACCATCGCTAAGTTCGACTCGTGCCTCTGTATAATTCCTAAAATTTTTGACTGTAATAGCTTTTACGATCATATCAATTTTCAATCAGTTCTCAATGCTCAATGTTCAATTGTTGACAAGTAATTTAATTAACTCTTACCCTTAATTGAGCATTGAACACTGAGAATTGAGCATTGTTTTCCAATTATAACATAAATTCGTTTTTTTTCAAAGCAAATTATATTGACTTTTTTTTGTTACCGCAGTATAATATAGTATGGTGTTTTGATGCGTATTGAAAACTGAGCATTGAGCATTGATAAAATCTATGTTAAAAACTTTTTCAAAAGATTTAGCGGCGGTACTCAAAAATGACCCTGCCGCCGGCGGAATTTTGGAGGTGTTACTTACATACTCCGGTTTTCACGCGCTCCAAATGCATAGGTTTGCACATTTTTTATACAAAAGCAAATGCCGCTTTGCCGCGCGTGTAGTCAGTCAAATATCTCGTTTTTTGACAGGAGTTGAGATACACCCCGGAGCAAAAATCGGAAGCGGTGTTTTTATCGACCACGGCACGGGCGTTGTAATCGGGCAAACCGCCGTCGTAAGCAACAATGTAATAATTTATCAAGGTGTAACTTTAGGCGGCACCGGCAAAGATAAAGGCAAAAAGCGTCACCCTACAATTGATTGCGGTGTAATGATTAGTGCAGGAGCCAAAGTGCTTGGCAATATTACAATAGGTCAAGGCAGCAAGGTCGGGGCTAATGCGGTTGTGCTTACTGATGTTCCGCCTAATGCGACAGTTGTAGGCATACCGGGTAAGATAAAGCGTATAGACGGCAAGCGTGTCCCCGAAATAGACGAAAAGCACCTAGACCCCGTTATGGACGAGATTGAGAAATTACGGGCTAGAATAGAAGAGCTAGAAAAACTAAAGTAAAAAGTAAGAAGTAAAAGGTAAAAAGTGCGGATTTGATGTTTTAGTTAGACCATATTACTGCCTGTCAACACTTTTTACTTTTTACTTCTTACTTTTTACTTCCCCTTTAGAGGTTTTTTATGTTAAAACTATACAACACCCTTTCCCGCACCAAAGAGGACTTTGTTCCTCTTGTCAAAAAGAATGTAAAGATGTACACATGCGGTCCGACTGTGTACAATTATGCGCATATCGGCAATCTACGCACATATGTCTTTATGGACATATTAAGAAGAGTTCTTAAATACGGCAAATATAACATCACAGGTGTACTCAACATCACCGATGTGGGTCATCTTGTGAGTGATGCGGACGATGGCGAAGACAAAATGGCAATAACTGCACGCAAGCAAAACAAGTCGCCCTACGAGATTGCCGCGTATTATACCGATGTTTTTCTTAAGGATACCGCTGCTCTCAATATCGGCAAGCCCGAGATATTGGCGTACGCTACCGAGCATATCGCCGAGATGATTGAATATTGCAAGGATTTAGAAGAAAAAGGCTATGCGTACGAAACAGCGGATGGTTTATATTTTGATATACAAAAATTTGAGAATTACGGCAAGCTAAGCGGAATAGATTTGGACGAACAACAAGCAGGCGCACGGGTCAAAGTCAATGACGGCAAGCGTCATCACGCTGATTTTGCTATTTGGAAAAAAGCCGAACCTAATCACATAATGCAATGGGATAGTCCTTGGGGACGCGGTTATCCGGGGTGGCATATCGAGTGTAGTGCGATGAGCCGCAAATATCTTGGCACAACTATGGATATACACACGGGCGGTGTTGACCATATTCCTATTCATCACGAAAACGAAATCGCTCAAGCCGAAGCACGCGAAGCTTGCAAAACCGTCAATTACTGGTTGCACGGCGAATTTATGCTTGTTGACGGCGGCAAAATGAGCAAGTCGCTAGGTAATACTTATACGGTTACTAATTTGATTGAAAGGGGCTACTCCCCCCTTGATTTTAGGTATTTTTGCTTTAGCGCTCACTACCGCAAACGCCTTAACTTTACTTTTGAGGGTCTTGACGCGGCAAAAACGGCTTACGGCAGATTGCTTGTGGCACTTGCCAAACACAAAGCCGCCGCACCAACAATAGTAATGATAGGCTCGTTACCCCTTGTTATAGATAAGGTAAAAAAAGAAAAAGGTATCAATAAAAAAATCAAAGAATATCAAAAACAATTTGACGAAGCGATATTCGATGACCTCAATATTCCTTTAGCTCTAGGAGTTCTTTGGACAGCAGTCAAGGAAGAACCAAATTATGACATTTACAAACTAGCCCTCAAATTTGACAAAATACTAGGACTTAATCTCAACAAACTCCCCAAAGAACCCAAGCAAAAAAAATCCTCTATCCCCGCCAAAATCACCACCCTAGCCGAAAAAAGAAAAACCGCCAAAGCAAACAAAGACTACGCCCTAGCCGACACCCTCCGCAAAGAAATCGAGTCCCTAGGTTACACAATCACCGACATATCGGGTGGCGGTTATGAGCTAATCAAAAATTAATCTGCACTAAACTTAAGAACTCCCATTTTATTGAATGAAATTCAGACTATAGACAAAGGCGGTTGTGCATATTCGCACAACCGCCTTTGTCTATAGTCTGAAGCCCGCTTACTCAAAAGCGGGTTTATCGCGTTTATATATCTTATCTACTTATTTCATTTCGTTATTTCACTCTTTCCATATATGAGCCGTCTCTTGTATCCACTCTGATTTTTTCGCCGTTGTTGATGAATAGTGGGACATGGACTGTAATGCCTGTTTCCATTTTGGCAGGTTTTGTACCAGCTTTAGATGTATCGCCCTGCACACCTGGCTCGCACTCCACAATCAACAGCTCAACAAAGTTAGGTGGCTCAACGCTAAAAGCTTTGCCCTTATAAAAAGCCACATCAACTTCCATTTCTTCCTTGATGTAATTGAGAGCCTCCTCAACCATATCCTTGTTAAGAGGCTCCATCTCAAAAGACTGCATATCCATAAAATAATACAGCTCGCCGTCGCTATAGCTGTACTGCATTTTTTTGCGCTCAATATGTGCCCTCGGATACTTATCACTCGGATTAAAAGTCTGCTCCAGCACTTGCCCCGTGATTACATTCTTGATTTTTACACGCACAAATGCCGCACCTTTGCCCGGCTTAACATGCTGAAAATCAACGACAACAAAAACCTTGCCGTCCATCTCAATTGTAACACCTTTTCTAAAATCTCCTGCCGCTATCATTGTTTTGTCCTCCCAGACATTTGAATCTGATTTTTTATTTTTAGTTAACACCCAGTTGTAGGGGCGGTCACTAGAATTGTTGCGAAACTAAAATTAGACGATATAACATTGATCATCTGTCATCCTGAGCGTAGCGAAGGATCTAGCGTTTAGCGAATAAAAACCCCTAAAATTGCCGCCATTTCCTGTGTTTTCCGCTTCGCTACGCTCAGGATGACAGACCCAATTTTGAGGCTTCACAACAAGTCTATGCCCGCCCCTACAATTTGACAAATCTTAGTCGCTATCCGCCGATTTTTCAGCGGTCTCCATTACAATCGCAACTCTTTCTCATACTCCGTAATAACCCTACACCCGTCTTTCTCCACCACTACCATATCCTCTATCCTCACTCCGCCAATCCCCGCCAAATATATACCCGGCTCGATTGTCACCACCATTCCTTCTTCCAAAACTGTTTTACTGCCCATACCTAATCTTGGCATTTCATGAATATCCAATCCTACCCCATGTCCTAAACCGTGTCCGAATTGAGTATCATATCCGTTAGACACAATATACTCCCGTGCTAGGCTATCCACCTCATGCCCCGTCATACCAGCCTTAATATGTTTAACCGCATAACCTAAAGCAGTTTTAACAATCTCATAGATGTGTGCTATATCGGGATTAGGCTCGCCCAAACAAAAAGTCCTTGACAAGTCCGAACAATACCCGTTAATAATACAACCAAAGTCAATAAGAATCGCATCGCCTTTTTCAAGCCGCTTATCGCTGGCTCTGTGATGCGGATGACCCGAATTCGCCCCAAAAGCCACAATCGGCTCAAAAGACATATTATCCGCACCACCCGTGAGGCATGCATAGATAAGCTCCGCCCGCAGCTCCCTCTCGGTGATACCCGCCTTAATAAAACCTACCGTTTTTTTAAGTGCTTTTTCGGCTATACCTTGTGCCTTAACTATATTATCTATTTCTTCCTGTGTTTTGACCGCACGCTTTAGAGCAATATCACTGCCGCACTTAAATAACGACACGCCCCTAAGCGCTTTTTTAAGCTCGTCATATCTGCCAAAAGCCAAATTATTCTCGTCAACTCCGACCTTAGCAACACCAAGCCTGTTGACAACAACAGCAATTTGCTTATAAAAATTATCACTCGTCGCAGTCACAACCTCGCAAGAATCCCCCAAAGCCTCTTCGGCATATGCGCTGTAACGAGAATCGGTAATAAAGACCTTGTTATTTTTGGATAATACCACACATCCAAAACTGGTGTCAATCCCCAAAAAATAACGGCGGTTGCTCTTCTCCAACAAAATATATGCTTCTATATTTTTCTCAAACACAACCAAAGTATAACATATTACCAAAAAAAAGTCAATTCAAAAGAATAACCAAAAAAAGAAAAAGTCTAGTTGTTGACGGTTAGTGATTAGTTATTTTCCAAAAATCTCTGTCACACAAAATGTCAAATTAACATAATGTTAAGTTTATCCCTTTGGTCTACAATAAGCTCAATTTCTTTTCCCTCATAAAAACGATGCTCCTCCGCCAATCGAAATCTAACCCTAACCCGCACTATTTTGCCATCTAAATTTTGGTATTCGTACAAAACTGCTAACATAATAGGACCGCCGCTACTCCTTGTAGTAGCGGCATATTTTGTAACATGAGACAACTCAATCACCTTTGCTCTAACTCTCTGCCCGCTACCGACTACTCTATTAACCCTTGCCGCAAAACGAGTCCTCACTACGGCTACAATCACCGTAATCAATACTGCCGCAACAACTACAATCAGACAAGGGAAAATAACAAAATTTCTATACTCCTCGCTAGACCTAAAGCCAAATTCTATTGCATACCATAAGAAAAATGCGGCTATCGGCAATAACACCATTGCAAGAATAATTGGCAATACAAAAGCCTTACGACCAAACCGTCTAACCTCACCCGCTGACGGTCTATCTTTATTTATAGAAACACCTTTAATACTGCTTGGAAAATTAGCCGGAAGATTTGAACTCAATACTGCTATTGCAGCATAAATATCATTTTTTGCCATTACCACTCCCTCCACTCGCCGGCAATATCGTCTGCGTCCTCATATCCCGCAAGTTCTGCACCCTTATCTATAAATTCGCAAAGCATTTCCCGCTCGTCTGTCTCGATAAAACCATATTCTTCATTCAGTTGATTTAATACAAGTGCCAAAGATTTTGCACTGCTTATTATTTTTGTTTTATTACCCGCCGCCTCTCTTAATAAGTCGCAATACTTTTCGCAAGCAGTTCTGACAGCCGACATATATATGTGCGGAACTTCGTCGCCAAACATCTGGTATATAGAATTTATTACATCAGATACGGTCAGTTTGTGTTTTTCAAATTTATCATTTTTTGCCACACTTGCAACAACATAACCTTTTCGCTTTTTCTCGGCAATAGTTTTTGTCACAAAGTTTTTCGTTTCTTCATCATTGCCGCACTCTTTTATCTCAAGCCTACCCATAGTGCCGTTTCTGCCGTAATGCACAAAATAGTGTTCGCCGATATAGTTAATAGTCCAAAACTTATCTGACTTTTCATCCTTGAATGTTAGATGAATGGTGTTAGTTTCCCTTTCCCCGCTATCATCCTCACTCTCATCATCTTTATAAAAATCCAATTTTTGCAAAAATTCATCAAAGCTATCTGCAAGTTTTGTTATATGATAGTCTTCCAATAGTTTAACTGACGGAGTGTTTTTATCTTGTGAAAAGTCCAAAAAAAAGTCCTCATGCCCCGATTCGCCAAAAGCAAAAAACACAACATCTCTAAATGCGGGCAAGACATCATTTATATATCTGTAATCTTTATTAAACTCTGCTAACTCATCAAACTTTTGTAAGCTGGACACTCCAACCTGCACCGCCTCGCCCTCTAAATCTATGGTGACATACTGCTTAACGCTTGACGGCAAATCATAAGAACCTTGTTGCATCATATTATCATAGAATTTTACAAATTCAACAAAACTTTTGGGGTACTGTACTGTCGCAAAAAATTCTTCTAGGTGTGCATTTAATTCTGCCGCTTGCTCATCAGAACACTCCCAATCCACAAGATTCATTCCATCTATATCGCCACTAAATTCCAAACTCGACTCATCACCCATATCTAGCCACTCTTGAGATAGCTTTTCGACAACTCCGTCAGGCAGAACTGCACTGTTATACGATTGAACAGTTTCCCCTATACGCTTACATCTTTCAGCAATCTTAAATAATCCCAACGAAACAAAAGTCACGGGGAAAATCATCAAAATAGAGATAACGCCCGCCAGCCCATTATCTAGTGACCAAAAAACTATTGCAACTATTACAGGAACTAGGCACAGCACCCCTATTATTGCAGCAAGCAGGCTAAGTATTTTGCTCTTGCGTAGCATTTTTTGGCTGTCAATATTAAATTGTTCTCCAAAAGGCTTATCAGAAAACTTTATTTCATAATTTTCGACCTTATAATATGTTTTTCTGCCATCAAAAGCCTCAAGAGTACCGTCTGTATCTAGCACCCCGTTTAATTCTTTGATAAGTGCCATAGTATAAACCGATGCATCATTAAAAACCTTGTCTGATAACCCACCGGCAAAATTGATATGTATTTGATATTTAACCGTAGGAACAAGTTTTTTAACAGCAGTTAATGTGTCTTCAAAACAATCCGCCTCGTCAATAGACTCACAACTAATGCTAACCAAATCTTGCTCCGTATCAAAAGTGTACTCGCCGTCCTCTTCCTCAAAACCGCACGCCAAAAGTAGGGCATGCTTTCTTGGCAATTTCTTTTCGGTGTATAAAAATAAATCAACGCTCATACTCTATCACTCCCCCTTTGTCGTACACTTTGTCTGGCAGTTCCGTAACCTACTTTATCCTCAACTAATACCTCAAATAACTGTCAAAAGCGTGTTCCATATGATTGACGGTGCCGTCCAAATAAACCTCAATTACATCAAAACGCACCTCTACATTATGATGGTCAAATCTATTGATATACTGTGCGGCAGCCTCATTGATTTTGCGGCGTTTTGAATATGTAATAGCCTCACAAGGTGCGCCGTACGCATTATCCATACGGGTTTTGACCTCGACAAAAATAAGCGTATTATTATCGGGTGTCACCGCTACTATATCCAGCTCCCCTAAGGTCGTCCGAAAATTAGTGTGAATAACCCTAAATCCGTTACGCTTGAGATATTTAGCCGCTTGAGCCTCACCCCACCCGCCTTTAATTTTGTTATCTTTTTTTGCCATAACTACCTTAATCCAAACAAATCCTACCTAACCGCCCTTTCCTAAAATCATCAACAACAGCCATACAAGCCCTATCCAAATCTGGTCTGCCACCAGATAGCAAATATCCCCTCTTGCGTGCTATTTGCTCTATTATTTGCGTCACTTCTTCAAATTGCACTTCATTTTGGATTTCTCTATTAGAATTGTCGTCATGATTTTCTTGTCCGCAATTCCTCATCCCTAATTCCTCATTCCTAATTCCGTATCTTTTCCCTATCAATCCGCTATCAATTCCTATTATCATATCCACCAATCTCACCGCCAAGTCAGACATATCCAAAACCTCGTCCTTAATACTCCCGATTGCCGCAAGTTTGACAGCTATATCCTGATTATCAAGTTTAGGGTACAATGTCCCCGGCATATCCAAAACTTCCAAATACTCGTCCGCACGCACCCACTGTTTACCTCTCGTCACACCGGGGCGATTGCCTGTAACCGTCTTTGCACCGCCAGCCAAGTTGTTAATCATAGTCGACTTGCCACTATTAGGGACACCCACAACCATTGCCTTGAGCGGAATTTTTACCCCCTTAGCGGCATACCTGTCTAATTTTTCTCGGCACAAAGCCTTGACCTTATTGATAATTATCTTCGCACCACCGCTCCTAGTACTGTCAAGCGTAACCGCCGCCCTCCGCTCACCCGTCAGCTTGTCCGCTATTTCCTTAATCCGCCCCTCATGTGCCAAATCCGCCTTGTTTAGGGCATACACAACTGCCCGCTCTCCAATAAGTCTATTAAGAGACGGATTAATACTACTCAACGGCGCTCTCGCATCAAGCACATAAATCACCACATCGCACAGCTTAAGATTAGCCTCAATAAGCCGCAACGCCTTAGTCATATGCCCCGGAAACCAGTTAATTGTCATTATATCCCTTTACCTCAATTCCATTTTAACCCCAAAAAAGGCAAAAATGAATTGACTGCCACTAAAATTTACACTTTTTTTAATTACTTAAATACTACCATAAATAGTCCCCAAACTGCAACTGTTTTACCATTAATTTTGCAAAAGAACAAAATCGTCTCTGCGAGACGAATCGCTGATGCTTTTTGTTGATGCACAGCTATTCCGTTGGACGATAATTCCTATAGCATAAGAAAGCCGTCACTTTGTGACAGTTCGGCTGCTACGAAGCACCGAAGGTATGCCCTTTCTTGTGTCACAGCAGTAGATGATTTCTCCTTAGACATAAAAAAGTCTTGACCGCAAACAATGTAGTCAAGACTTTTTTCTATATATTTTATAGTCAATTACTTTATGTCTTCGCACAATCCGTCCAAAGTCACACACATTTTAGCTAGTTTTGCAGAAAGACCGCTTGAACCTACACAGGCTGAAGTTGCCGACTCAGGCTGTGATTTAGACTGACCAGCCCCATTTGCACCGTTGCCGTTATACTTAGACATCGGGTCAGGCTTTGCAAAATCACTTGCACCGTTACGGTTAAAAATATTCGTCGGTTGCTCCGGATGTTTTTGCATATGCGTATGATGCGTGTACAAAACATTATGCGCTCCAGGTTGCCCATTACCGTAATTTGTCCCCGATTGCCCATTGCCGTGCGGAGGTCCGCTGTTTATGATAATCGGCTGAACCGAAGTATGCCCGTTACCTTGCGGCGGTGTAGTCCCGTTAAGAATAATCGGTTGAGCGGGAGCTTGTTGTACCTGTTGAGGCGGCGGTGTATTAACTATAATCTGTGGCGGAACTTGCGGTGCCACACTGTTTGCCTTACTTAAATTATACGAGCTAAAAGTATGCACCAAGTTATTAACCGCATCTTTGACATCGGACATCTCCGACCGCATTCTGTCCATCTCGCCATTATCACTCTGATGACTTGGCTGATAAATAACTTGCGGCTGCGGGGCTTGCAAAGGTTGCGTCTGCATATGCGGAAGTTGTATAAATTGCGGAGCGACACCATACGGCATACGGGCGTGGTAACACGCAGCCGTTTCCATATGGGCAAGCCTGCCAGAACAACTCGAACAATGTCCCGTCTCGGTATGAGTGTTAGGTTTTGCCAAGTGCGTAACAAGCATCTGCATCGCACCCGTAAGATTGGCTACATCAGCACGCACTTGCGTGATTTCGCTGTTATCCGCAGTCTTGCCGCCGCTTGCAAGGTCAGCTCTATTCGCCTCGGCAACTTGAGCGTTTTGTTTTTCCCTCTGCATAACCAACGCTTGAATCGCCCCTTTTAGGTCAGCGACATCCTCACGCATTTGCTTTATTTCGCTGTTATCCGCAGAAGAATTACCTCCGCCGTTCGCAAAATTGTCACGACCCGTACCAGCATTCTTCCTTGACGCACTTATATCATCAGCCTCAGAACCGTCCTTAACAACCGTCTTGATAATATGAGTAAGCTTCTCATTGATATCATGTTCGATATTATTAACAGGTCTGACAGGCGGCTTTGGCGGTCTTCTTTTTTTCACCGGCAATTCTCCGCGCGCAATAAGCTCGGCTTGTATTCGTGCGTTATTATGCGCCCTCTCTTTTTTAAGTGCCTTAATTTCGGCTATTCGTTGCTCCTCCGGAGTTCTGACTTTGTCAAACTTAAACTCCGGATTTGTTACAACTTGAAATTCTTCAGATTTATTCATAATATATTCTCCTTTGGGAAACCATTCTTGAAAGGTTAGTTATGTTACACTCCCGTATTTCTTTTTATATTTCGCCACACAACGGATAGCTTTTTCAAGAGACTCTTCCGCCGATTTGAGTGACAATCTTGCTGACTTTTCAAGCTCTGCGTTGACAGGCGCGACTTCGTGAGCCGAAACAAGTGTCGCCGCATACTGTAATTTGGCTCTGCACTCGGCAATATCCGCATAACACTTAGCTTTAGGGTCAAATGTATCGGTTGCAGCTGCGGCTGCTCCTGCTCCCATTCCGGTAACCACGACTGACGCAGCAGCTTTACCTGACCTTACTTTGGCAATAATCAATATCAACAATAACGCTATAATCAGCAATGTTATCAAACAACCAAGCAAAACCCAAAACCAATAATCACGCATAAATTGCGTAAAGCCTCTTCCGCCTGTCATAATATTCTGCGAGGGAGGCGGAGGCGGTGTCGAAATATCAGGCGGCAAAGTTACATCAGGCGGCAGCTGAGCAGGCGGTGTTGTTATGCTCGGATTGTTAGGATTAACTATTACGATTTCATTCCCGCCCTCATCCTCATCATCTACATAAACTCTGATTGTTAGTGCTACGCTTAACTCCGAATCAAGGAACCTATCATTCCCTGTCGGCGCAATCGCTCTAATGCGCATCTCAAAATCCCCTTCGGGAAAATCTCTTAATATAACGGCATTATTGCTTGTCGTATACCATACAACCCCATTGATATATATTCTGTACCTGTAAGCGTTAGCTACCGCATTCCATGTCAAGACATATTCGCCGTCGTTATTATAAACTCTGACATTTGAAGGAGTCCTAAGTCTGACAGGGTCTCCCGTAGGAGCAGGCGGCGTCGTAACTTCTGGGGGAAGCTCAACTTCCGGCGGCAACTGAACAGGCGGTGTTGTTATATCAGGATTATTCGGGTCAACTATTACAATCCTCTCTCTGTCGTCTTCCCCGTCTTCATCACAATAATAAACCATAATTGTAAGAGCCGTGCTAAGTTCCGAATCAAGGAAGTTACCCCCCGCTGGTGCAATAGCTCTAATTCTAATTACAAAACTTCCCGACCAAAAATCTTCAAGTATGACAGCTGTATTATTTGTCGTATACCATATTGCCCCGTTAATATAAATCCTGTACGCATATGCATTAGCCACAGCATCCCACATCAATACATAACATCCCGCATCGGCAACCCTGACATTTGACGGAGTACCCAGTCTGACAGGCTCTCCGATAGGAGGCGGCGGTGCAGGCGGTGTCGGAATATCAGGCGGCAATTCTAATTCTGGCGGCAACGGCGGCGGTGTTATAATATCCGGGTCATAAGGGTCAACTATTATTATTTCCTTTTCGTCATCGTCTATATAAACCCTTATTATCAATGCCTCACTCAAATCCGAATCGCTAAAGTCATCTCCTGCAGGTGCAAGCGCTCTAACTCTAATCTCAAATTGCCCTTCGGGAAAATCCTCAAGTATTACAGCCGTATTGCTTGTCGTATACCATACTTTTCCATTGATATATATCCTATACCCGTACGCATTCTCAACCTCATTCCATAACAAAACATACACACCGTCATCATTGTTGACTCTGACATACATAGGCTCACCTAACTGAGTAGGTTCGGGTGCACCAACCTCCGGCGGCACCCATGTAAACACTCCTACAAATCTACGATTTACGGCATCGACTTCCCAACCGTCCCATATCCATGACCCGCCTGCTTCAATTAGTTGCGGTGCGCTAGGCACCCCCGGTTGTGAGGGCGTAATTTCCGGCAAAGCACTTCCCGCACCTCCCGAACCGCTGAATCCCCCATGACTGGCAGTCCATACAAAAGTCCACGAAACCGAAGCCGCATCAACCTCAAAGCTCGCCGGAGCCGAATGGTTAGAAGTGACAAAATTACCCGAACCGTTAGCCACAACCGTAACAGAATATGTGCCTACAGCCAGTCCTAAAGTCGTTAAGTCAAAACTTGTTCCGAGCGGTACAAGTATTCTAAAGACACCGTCTACATAAATACGATAACCTGAAGAATCATCTACACCTGTCCATGTCAATATACCGCTGCTGCTTATCTGTACATTAGTAGGAGGAGTCAGTTGAGTATACCCTTGCTCGTCATTCCAATCATCATCAAAAATGTCCTCGTCATCGTCAACATTAGGAAGATTTTCTCCTCCCGGATTATAGTTGTTGTCATCGACACGGAATACCGTTCTCGCACTTAATAAAGAATGCGTGTAAGTTATATTGTTTCCGATTGCACGGACTTGGAGATGGAAATTAAAATAAGTCTGCCCCATCGGAATCGGGAAATAAAACATCGAAAGATTTATAGATGTAATCGCATACGGTACATTGGGGAAAAATATTGTCGGATGTCCGTTGATATACACCCTGAATCCCATCGCATTATCCACATCATTCCACGACAAAATATACTCGCCGGCAACTTGATTAACATCAACATTCAACGGTGCGGGCAAACGGTTCATACCGTCTACAGGCGGGTCAATCGGAGGTGTACCCTCCACAGGCGGAAGCGGAGTTCCGCTTATAAGCTGCCATACTGCGTGTAACTCTACATTCCTGTTTACATTTACAGTTGTCGGATTACCCGTGCCAAGAAAATCCGCTTGACCGTTAATCGCCCGCTCAAGGTTGCTCGCCCAGCCACGGAATAAGAATGTCGCTCCCCCGTGAGTAATTTGTGTAGAATTTGCCGCAAGAGTCCGATTATATCCGCCCGAAGCGACTTGAATCCCGACAAGACTTCTGCTTGGCATAGCTGTTTCATACGAAAACTGCGGTGTCGGCGAAATACCCGTATTAAAGACACTGTTGACAAATAGAGTCAGTCTAATCGGCTCCCATACCGCATACAGAGGCGTTACAGCCTGATTAGGATACGGAATAGTGATTACCGCATTAGGCAAATGGTCTATTATGCCTGCTTGCGCCCTTGTAAGCGTTGTCGCCCACCCTACAAACATATTGTAAGGAACAGCCGTAGCCGGCGCAAATCCGGTCAGATTAAATGTGCGTTGTGCCGTTGTGAAAGTTTCTGTAATAGTCGGGAATGCCGTATTAAACCATTCTTCGCCTATACTACCGGCTACAGCCAATGCGTCAATGTTAAATCTCATCTGTAAACTTGCCGCATCTGTCCTCTGCCACACCGCGTATATTCTTGTATTCTCAAATAAATGCGGTTGGTCGTCGATAGAGGGGTCAAGCGGAAAATCATTGACTTGTCCCAACCGTGCCTCGGTAAGACTGTCCGCCCAACCGATGTGTTCCATTCCGGAATTTACCGCACTGGGAATCAGCGCAAACGGTGCAAAATAAGGCGTCACAAAAGTATTACCGTTAGGCGCTAAAAATTGACCGGGTCTGCGTATACGGGATGTAAAAGTAGTCGCCGCATTAATCGGCGCTAATACGCCGTCGCCCCGCTGCACTGTAATTGTACGGTCAAATGAAAATTCATATACCGCAAACAGACGGTTAAATTGATAATCCTCTGCCTCAATTGATATTACGCCGTCCGGCGCAAAGTCAATAGTCCCCTCATTGGCTCGTGCTTGCGTCCTTGCCCAACCAAGGAATCTTATTCCGCGCGATTGAAGGTAATCTTGATGCTCGCTTGAAGGGAAAGGAATTATATTATTACCGTGATTCATCCTAAAATGTCCGGGTTGAGCATTGATACGGAATAAATCACTCGCAAAATTTAATCTTACATTGTCAATCGCTAACACAGGAATATTTGCGTTATCAACCGACGGCACCCACGGCACACTCAAATCGGCGTTGACACCTGTAAATGATTGTTGAACATTTTGCATTTGGGCAGTCAGATTTAGCGGAACCGCCGTACCGTACGGTGCGGGATTAGTTCCCGAAAGCCAGCCTGTAACCTCACCGTTTGCGGTAATTGTCCCGTGACGACCTGTCCGTGTAACGGCACTCCCTGAATTTTTTCCGGCAAGAGTCGTTGCCATTGAAAATGTATTTGTTATCCTTCTGCCGCCCGTACCCGTTGTTCCTTCAACACGGACTAATTGGGTTGCCCTTGGAGCTGTAACCGTACCTAGATTATAAACGCCGTCCAAGACAAAGCCGGCACTATTATTAGTATTCGGTGTCCATCCGCCCGTTATACCGCCGACATTACGCCATGCCGCTGAAGAAAGAAGAGTGTTTGCCGATATATTTCCGGCGTTATAACTATTTGTTATATGCCGCACTCCGCCGCCGCCGCCACCGGAAAACTGAGCAAAGAGTCCGCCCATTGCCACAGTATTTGCCACAGTCGACTGGATATTGCCGTAGTTAGCAAGATTATATGCCCTTATCGACATCCACGCATTGGACATAATACCGGCAACTTCCATTCTGGGAGTGCCGGTCGTAGCTCCGCTTACAGATATATTTCCGAAATTTACAAGATTTCGGATTAATGCGTTTGCGGGAGATACGGCAGCATCCGACCCGATAATTCCGCCTATATGAGTTCTGTTGCTCGCTACAGTTACTGTCAAATTCGCATGATTAATTATATTTTCAATTGTTGCACCGTTTAGTTGAGCCGTTAAAACACCCGCCGAAGCCGGAGGTGCGGTAGTTGCACCAGCAATTCTGACTGCTACATCACCCGTAATAATCATATTACGGACAGCGGCAGCCGCGCCTGTCACATGTGTAAAAAGTCCTCGTCCGATAGTCGGCGGCACTTGAAATGTATGCATTCCTCCGTCAAATACGCCCGAGAATGTAGTAATCGGCACCCAAGCGTGTGCTCTCAAGTCCATATCCGCCGTCACACGGAAATGCTGCGTCCTTATTCCCGACGGCTGATTGGCATTAAGTCTGTTAGCCATACCCGCCATTTGTCTTGGAGTAGAAATCAACCATGGGTTTGCCGCCGTTCCGCCCGGCAGCGTAGGGTCTATCCGACCCCACTCTATATCAAAGTTCCCAACATCTTGCCAGCTACCCGCCATTACAGGTGCCGGCGTTTCGGCTTGTCCATAAATCGGTCCCGCCGTCCTCCATAGCATAATACCCGCTGACACGGCTAATATCATTGCTAATATAGCTGTGAATGCCACGGCACGCATTATGCTCCTTTTTTTTCTGTGCATTTGATTGGTCATAAAATTAAATACCTCTTTTGTCTTGTAATATTTGTTTATAAGTCATAAAAAAAGAATGACTTTATACATGATTCGACAAATCATGCAGAAGCCATTCTATCACAATGCTATAGCTTTGTCACGAGCGTTTCACGATTTTTTGCGACATTTTGCGACATTTTGCGACATCTGTTGGGTTGAAAAAATCAGGTTATTCAAGCCATAAAGCAAATCTAAATAACCCAACTACACTAGACAATCTATGTAGGGGCGACATTCTGTCGCCAAAAAACCTTTATTATCATTATTTCTTGTAGTGACGGTTCACAAAAAGATGGTGACCGTGAGAGACTGTCACCTTGACACACAGCATATTATGCTTTATCAATATATATGTAAAAAATATAATAGACTTATTCGGAACCCAAGATGCTAAATATAGGTGAAGCGGTATAATTCATATTACAAATACAGATAGTGACAGCAAGTCGTAGGGGCGAATAGACGCTTCGCTTGGTCTTCGACTATGAGCCCGAATAATAATAATCCGTATCTAATATAATGTTTAAGTATTCGGGCTCATAGTCGAAGACCAAGCGAAGCGTCTATTCGCCCCTACTATTTGCTGTCACCATTTCTATATACTTACACTTAATGAAGTTTCACC
>WQVM01000018.1 GCA_009783985.1 Bacillota bacterium
TTTTCGGTTGTTGTACCTAATAATATAATCAAACCTTCTTCTATTGCCGCAAGAACACTATCTGATTGTGCTTTACTCCATCTATGACACTCGTCTAATATAAGATAAGTGCTTTTTTTGTACATTGATTTATTTTTGCGACCTTCTTCTATCGCTGCTTTGGCGTCTGCCACGCCACTACTTACCGCATTAAGTTTAATCGCCGCACCGCCTGTCTTTGCGGCTATAAGTGCCGCTAGTGTAGATTTACCAGTACCGGCGGGACCAAAAAAAATACAACTGCCTAATCTATCCGCCTCAATAGCACGAGATAACAGACTACCTTTAGCCAAAATATGTTTTTGACCAAAAACCTGACTTAGGTCAGTCGGTCTCATACGGTCAGCAAGCGGCGCTGTTTTTTTAATATTATTGGTATAGTCAAATAAATCCATAGTGTTTATTAAGGTAAGAAGTAAGAAGTAAAAGGTAAAAAGTGCGGATTTAGTATTTATATTACAAACGAATAAAAATAACTCTTCAACACTTCTTACTTTTTACCTTTTACTTCAATTCCAATTATATCATATCTCTATCAAAAATACAAACTATTATATACTTGTGTATAGTATTATTTATATATTTATTATTAGTATTTAATATAGACTGTGTATAAGTGGACAAGCGTGCATACTACTATATGTTGTGGTTTTTGGTGTGTAGTGTTATATATACACACAAGATATTATGTGGAGAGTTATCAACAGTTTACACATAAATACTTATACTAATATTTGATGGTGATAACCTTACCCTCTCTGCCTTTGGTTGAAATCGTATCTTTTATTAAGTCTCTGCCGTCTTCTTCTATATGGATTGTGTCCAAAGAGGTGTTTTGACGCATAAATTGAAACAAAATATTATTAAGGGTTATATCGCATACTTTCCAAACTTTGGGTAAGTTAGGAGAAAAACGCAAGTTATCCACAGATATTTTAGTTATCCCCAAGGTCTTTTCCACAAAGGTGTGGAAAACTATTCCGGGGTAGTCAGGGTCATCAAAATAAGGTGATGCGTTAGCTATTATATTAAGGCAATTTTTTAGTGTGCGTTGATTTTGGATATAGGGCAGTAATTTACCAAAAAACTCATAAGACAGAGGCATAGCAAGATTACTATAGTGGCAATATTCGACAGACCGCAAAGAATGTTCCAAAGTTGTGCCGAGCGAACCATCCTTATAAGGGACACGATTATACATAAATTCTTTGTCACCGCTGATTTGTACATAAAGCGAAATAAGACCTGCAAGAAGTGAGGTATTTTGATAAGCACCGATTATCTCACCGTGCCTCTCTTGAAGTGAACAAAAGAATACAATGACCTCTTTGAGTGTTGTGAGAGAGATGTACGGCAAAATAAAAGCTGCCGTTAGCTGACCGCTGATTCCGTAATAGATAGGTGCAGACTCAAAGATATGCTCTATTGATATTTTGGCATAATCATTGAGTTTGAGTGTGAGTGGAGGGCTTGGCGTATTGATATACGGAAAAGTAAATACAAAACGGCTGTTGTCTTGTATAATTGTAGGATTAGGAGTACCCAGTAAGCGTATGATTGGGTTATGTGTGTCAAAATTAAAAAAGTCACCGTCAAATGTAGTGTCGGCGGTGTTAATAAGGGTAACAAAATTTGAGTGTAAGTCTTTAAGTAACTCGGTTAGTTGATTTTTGTAATCAATAAGGCTGTCCTCTCTCTCGTGGAAAACAAAAAATAAGTCAAAATCAGCAAAGTTTTTGGCTACTAAAAAAGAGGATAATAGTGACTTGATACGGGTTATGCCTGAATTACCGCTAATCTCAATTGCAATATAATGATTGTTATAAATAATATACTCTAGGATTTGGCAAGCTATGGGGTCGTGATTATATGATAGACTTGCCGTAATAAGAGAACGGTGACCGCAAAAACTACATAAATCGTCATTGTGAAGATTAGTCTGTAATATAATAAGTTCAAACGCAATACTATTTTCTAGCCATAATCTAAAGCGGTTGTTTGTTTCTTTTAAGTTATGAACAGCATCATTAAGTTTGACATATATATCTAGGTTGCTGCGTACTTCTATCTCTATAATTTGACCGTTATCCTTGATGGTGCTTGGGGATAGCGTACACAAAAGTAGGTTAGCATTAGTGGTATGGTCTATGGTACTGATAATCTCCGCACTGATAACTCCGCCAGTTTTGGTGTACTTAAAAGCATAGGGCGACATACTTACCCCTGTTGTGTCAAATAAGGATTCGCCGTTAGTTAGAATATCGCAAAAATCTCGCCCTCTGTCTGTAATGATAGATTGATTAAGTGCCAGTATACGAGGGGTTTTGTGCAAATCGGTTAACGGGACAAAATCTTTGCCTGTATACTCAGCATTATAAGGTTGCCAAAAATTGTCAAGACAAAAAAGCGATATACAAGCATTAAGAAGTTGTGTCGTCCCACTACTCCCTACTCCCTGCCCCCTATTCCATAACTCTTCCCCAATATACCATAACAAAACCGCCCCTAACATATCCCTTATACAAGACACCTCTCTACTAGTCAAAGGTTTTTCGGCATTAAAAATATTGACAGCGTATGATAAAGATTTGCTGTCAATACAACCCTCTCCCCGCTTGACTATAGTATATAGCAACGGAAATAAACAATTTTTAGAAGTAAAATAATATTTCAAAAAAACTGTTTTTTGACGGTAAAATTCGTGCTTTATTAGGGTAGACGGTAATTCGGCTGTTTCTAATAGGTCAAACAAAAAAGCTTGATGTCTTTTAATATTTTTTTTGGCTATACTAATATTGACAGAACCGCCTGTCTTACGATTGACACACGAGGCAAGTTCTATTAAGCGACTTTTATAATCATTGTCGGATTGAGTATCAAAATGGCTATCAAAAAAATCAGGAGCCTGCCCCCTTAAAATATTAAGAATGAACAATCCCAAAAAAACAAAAGGAAAAGGAATAAGTACGGCAATAACCCACATTGTATGGAGTATTGACGAGAAAATTATAAATTATAAATTATGAATTATAAATTAAAGTGGGGATTAAACTTCTACTTACTCATCATTCATTTATAATTCATAATTTATAATTGCTCCTAGTATTCTTCCCGTCCAGTCAGTACATCTAGGCTGACCTCAAAAAAATTAGCCATTGATATAAGGGGTGTTAAGGTAGGTTCGCATTTGCCGTTTTCCCAAAAACTTACAACGCTTTTGCTTACTCCGATTTCTTTTGCTAATACAACTTGCCCCATTCCTTTTTCTAGCCTTAGCTCTTTTAATTTATCCTTAAATGCGGTACTCATATATATAGTATTATACAAAAAAACAATGTAAATTCATCTTGGCGGAAAAAGACAAAAAAATTTTTGAAAATTAGCACTCTAAACGCTTGACTGCCAAAAATTTTTATAATATACTCTATGTAATACTATCGCAGATTTCAAAAATATAGATAGGTGCAATTGGGCGTATTGAGACCAAATCAGCCCCAATCTGACCGCTCATTGTAGCAATAAGTACGATTTCGGGTCATATTAGGACTGCTTTGGTCTCAATACATCCCAAGCCACCTGTCTATATTTTTGAAATCTGCTATAAAAAAATTCGGAGGGAATTAGGAAAAATGAAACTCGTACCATTATTTGACCGTGTTGTGTTGGAGGCGGTAAGCTCGGAAGAAAAAACTAAGAGCGGAATCGTTTTGCCAAGTGCAGCGCAAGAAAAACCACAAATGGCTAAGGTAATAGCAGTCGGACCCGGCGGTATTGTTGATGGCAAAGATGTTAAGATGCAACTTAAAGTCGGTGATGTTGTACTCTACTCTAAGTATGCAGGCAGTGAGTTTAAGTTAGAGAACAGAGAAGTTACTATAATGCGTCAGAATGATGTATTGGCAATAGTGAAGTAATTTCTAATTGATACTTGTAAAAACCAAAAATAAAGAAAAAAATTATATTAGGAGAGGAAGTTATCCAATTATGGCAAAACAAATTTTAACGGGCGAAGAAGCCCGCAAAGCATTAGAGGCAGGTGTTGATACGCTTGCAAATACCGTCAAAAAGACACTTGGACCCAAAGGACGCAATGTTGTCCTTAGTAAGAAATTCGGCTCACCGCTTATTACTAATGACGGTGTGACAATAGCTAAAGAAATCGAGCTAGAAGACGCTTTCCAAAATATGGGTGCGCAACTTGTTAAGGAAGTTTGTACAAAAACCAACGATATCGCCGGTGACGGAACAACCACTGCGTGTGCGCTTGCTCAAGCTATTATTAAAGAAGGACTTAAAAATATTGCGGCGGGAGCTAATCCGATTATCCTCAAAAAAGGTATTGCGGGAGCTACCGATGTCGCTGTTGCCGAACTTCAAAAAATCAGTAAGCCTGTTGCGGGCAAAACGGCTATCAGCCAAGTAGCGTCTATAAGCGCAGGTGACGAAAGCGTGGGCAAGTACATCAGCGATGCTATGGAAAAAGTTGGCAAGGACGGAGTTATTACTATCGAAGAGAGCAAAACCGCCGATACTGATGTTACTATTGTCGAAGGTATGCAGTTTGACCGTGGTTATGCATCGCCTTATATGGTGACCAACAGCGAAAAAATGGAAGCTGTTCTTGATAATCCGGCTATTCTTATTACAGACAAGAAGATAGCCAATATTCAAGAAATTTTGCCTCTACTTGAGCAAGTAGTCAGCCAAAACCTAAAACTCCTTATAATTGCGGATGATATTGAGGGCGAGGCGCTTACAACAATTGTCCTTAACTCTCTAAGAGGTACATTTAAGTGTGTTGCGGTAAAAGCTCCCGGATTTGGCGACAGACGCAAAGCAATGCTTGAGGATATTGCTATCCTTACAGGCGGCGAAGTTATCAGCGAAGAGCTTGGCACAGAACTTAAAGATGTAACAATCCAAATGCTTGGTAAGGCTAAACAAGTTAAAGTTGACAAAGACAATACAACAATTGTCGGCGGCGGCGGTGCAGATAAAGCGATTAAAGACAGAATTAAGTCTATAAAAGCGCAAGTTGAAGTTACGACAAGCGATTACGACAAAGAAAAATTACAAGAAAGACTTGCAAAACTTGCGGGCGGCGTTGCTGTAATTAATGTTGGTGCAGCTACCGAAGTTGAGATGAAAGAGAAAAAACTCCGAGTAGAAGATGCTCTTAATGCGACCCGTGCGGCTGTAGAAGAAGGTATTGTGCCGGGCGGCGGTGTTGCTCTTCTTACGGCTCTTCCCGCTATCTCTAAATATGCAAAAGGTTTTAGCGGTGACGAAAAAACGGGTGCTGACATTATCTACAAAGCGTTATCTGTCCCTGTCCGTATCATTGCCGAGAATGCGGGTGTTGACGGCGGCGTAGTTGTCAATAATATCCTTAACGGTTCGGGCAAGACCCCCCCTACTCCTAATTACGGTTATGACGCTCTAAAAAGCGAGTATGTAGATATGATTGCTAAGGGGATCATCGACCCGACTAAAGTTACAAGAAGTGCCCTGCAAAATGCGGCGTCTGTAGCGGGAGTCCTACTAACAACCGAAAGCGTAGTAGCCGATTTGCCAGAAAAAGAAGCCCCGATGCCTGCGGGCGGCGGCGGAATGGGCGGTATGGGTGGAATGTATTAAAACAAGAAAAGTGCCGAAAGGCACTTTTTTTATGTAATAATTATTGTTCCTATGCAAAATTGTGATACAAAAATGCATCAGCATTTAGAGTCGAAGACACTTTTTTATATATTGGTAATTTCATTTATGGATAATTGTTTATTCGGGACGATTGCCATTGCCCCCTACACTTGAGCAACTCAACTGTACTAGAAACTTCATCGTAGGGGACGCCCTCGGCGTCCCAAAAACTAAGGCAACAAAGTCATTTAGGCTTGTTGCGAAATGCGAAACCTCAAAATGTGGTGTACCTAGCAATATTTATTGCTTAAAACAAGTTTCGCAACAACTCTATTGACTAACTTTATAGCTGAAAAACATAAAATAAAAGCCGACTGACACAAAAATCAATCGGCTTTTGTATTATTACTATTACTTAAAACAATATACGGAAGTGAAACAGAATCATAAAGGTTATTGCCGCACCTAGCAGAGCAAGATAAATCAAAAGTATAAACCAACGGCGGCGCACAAAAAAAGCAAGTCCCGCAAGTCCGATGACAGTCATTGCGGCTATATCACGAACGAAATTGAGAATATTAAGGGTGTTGTAATTGTCAATAAGTTCAAAACGCGCGACAAGAAACCAAAAACCTAAATACGCTGTTGCGAATATAGCAACAAATGAGGCTAGACCCAAAAGAAGTCTGCCGGACATCCGCTTGCGTGAATTTGAATTATTTGATAATGGCATAGAGACCTCTTTTAGGAATGGAATAGAGGAATTATTTTTCAACTCCCGTATCTTTGTTAATTACCGCGCCGGAATTGCTCTTGACATGGTCTTGTTGTTCGGTAGCGACTTTTCTTAGTTCAAAAGGTTTTGCGACTTTTTTGTAAACATATTCTTTGTTATTAGACCCGACTGTGACATCTCCAAACCCAAAAATGCGTCCGAGAAGAGGTACTTGTACTTTGATAAAGTCAACATGCTCCAATTGTTTGTCAAGAATATCAATTTTAAGGATGCCTTTTTTGCCGATTAATCTTGTTGTAGTTACAACAATTTCTATGCTGGCACGCTTGATAAGCTCGACGCACAAAGCGATTAACATGATAACGACCAAAACCAAGCCGACAACATTCATTAACCCGAAAGTAATCGGGCCCATACTCCATTGCGGCCAATTAAGCGGTCTAAAAAATCCTGCGATAAAAATAGCCAACGCTATTCCTAGCAAAACTGATTCATTGAATAAGACCCATTTGGTAATTCGGGCGGTCTTGACAATGTCGGTTTCTTTATTAACAAGTTTTTTCTTAATATAACTCATAGTAAGGATGCTCCTTATTTTACAATCACATTTTTAATTACGATAGGCTCAACCGGCACATCGCCATGATAACCGACATTGGTTGTCTTGACTAGGCTAATATCGACAATTACCTTATCGCTCTCGGCGTCTGTTGTTTTGCCAAAACCTGCATAGTTGCCATCAAGAAAATCGCAATCCGCCGCACATAGGAAAAATTGACTCGTAGCACTATCGGGAACATTTGTCCGTGCCATAGAGATAACACCCAAAGTATGTTTAAGCGGATTTTTGACGCCGTTGCTGTCAAACTCACCCTTAATAGGCTTAAGTCCCCGCTTTTCGTCAAGACTCCCCTTGCCTGCTATCATTCCGCCGCCCTGAATCATAAACCCAGCAATAACCCTATGAAAACACAGCCCCTCATAAAAACCACTCTTAGCGACTTTGACAAAGTTGTCCACGCTGATAGGCGCAATATCAGAATAAAGCTCAAGATTTATCGCCCGTCCATCAGTCAAGTTAATTGTACAATTCACATTTTTTGTTGCCATACACAACAGTATACAATATATTAAGGACAATGTCAATAGCTTTGCCCAGAAAAAGTGCAAATTGTCTTCATGTAAAGTCAAAAAAGAACTAAGTTGCTTTTTATGGACTACTTCAAAACCAATGAAATATAAGTTTTTTCATACTATATATGTTCTTCTTTGACAAGCTCTATTACTTCGTTACTTTTTTCCAATCCAGTGTCTGTTGTGTTATTCTCAATCATAGTTGTTTTTTTCTTCCGTCTCAAAACACCAACGGCCAAATTTAAGCAATATTTGAAATGTTTGTGTCTATGAAAAATAAGTAAAAAAACTATAATAGTAATAACAAAAGAGAGGGTCATTTTTAAAGCAAACCAACCGAAATTGCCGAATGGAATAAAGTGCAGAATGAACAATATTATTGTACTCAGTGCAATGGTGAGAGCGGCATAGCCCGCAACACTAATAAAATAGTGCCAAACATGATTGTTCTTAAAATATTCTTTGTATAGAATTCTTGGCTCAAGCCAAAAAACTGTAAAAATGGCACTAATAATTGTTCCTAATAAAATGCCTGGAAGCCCTAAGAAAAATCCTAAAACTAAGGATGCCACTAATTTAAGAGGTACCTCAAAAACAGGATTTAGCATACTCTTTCTCATGAGTCCAGCACAGTCGATAAACATAAGATTAACTTGTCGCATATTGGTAATGAAAAAAACAGTACATAGCAATGTAACGGATAACAAATCAAGCTGACGGGCAGACCCTACCCAAAGGGCAATAAATGGTTGAAACAAGACTACAAAGCTAATGGTTGTGAATACTACCCCCAACCCCTGCAAAAAAGATAGTTTTTTATAGATTTCATATGCTTGAGACGGATTTTTTTCCGCAATTAAATTTCCGACACTCCCACGAAATGCAACAATAGTTGTTAAGATTAAAGAATTTGCGGCGGCGATAAGCAAGGCATAATTTGAAAAATGACCAGCAATTACTAAACTCAATAACACGACAATTAGAATATTGTCGATGCCAAGAACCACTATCCCGCCAATCTTATGCAAAACCATTGCCGCAGTATAATCCTTGATCCATTTTTTTTCACTTTTTTCTAATGGAGAATCTTGCTTGCCAGTTATATTTCGATAGTATTTTTTGGAAAGAAAATATATTACAAGATTGTCAACAAGTGTGACAGCAACTGTTACAACTACAACAAATAAAAAGGATTGAATAAAAACAATAACAAGGATTTTTCCTACATTAAGTACTATCGTTTGCACAAGTCTTATTTTTGTAATGATGTCATTTCTTTGATAAACTAAAAACAAAATGCGACGATATTGAAAAATATATCCTATCGCAGATTGCAGCAAAAATAATAAATATATAACGACAACATTAGAATTAAACGAAAGCTCATCTCGAATCAATAGTGGAATAAGTGGGAGGGCGGCTATTCCAACGACAATAATAATCAAAGAAATAACAAGATAAACTTTTTTAAACAAATTAACAAGGGCATTAATTTTTTCGATATTATTTTCGGCAACAGGCTTGTACAAAGAAAAAACAATTGCGGCACCAATTCCAAGTTCAAAAAAGCCAAGAATGGTTACAATGTTAAGAAACAAGCTGTTGAGTCCTAAGTAGACATCTCCAAGATAAATTACAAAAAATGTCCGTGTCACAAAACTTAACACGATTGCTATAAAAAATTGTATTACATTCCACAATGTATTGCGAATTGAGTTTTGTACTCTACTTTGCATTACTATTTTTGTGCTTTTTCTAAAGTCTTTTGCGAATTTGATTGTTGTTTAATTTGTAAGGCTTTAATTGGGTGGAACAAGGAAAACATAAATTTCCATCTTTTGCCATATTTTCTCTTGTATTTTGATATGAGAAAGTGAATTTTTCTTTGCTCGTCAGTCCACCACGACGCATCGAAATGGTGAATACTGATAGAATTAGCTGTCAAATTTAGCTGTCCCGTATGATAGCATTTAGGACAAAAATATTCGGTAGGATAAACAATTACGCCTGCTATTTCTTGCAGGGTATTATCTAGCCTAAGTCCTTTTTCTATGCAAAGACTGGTGAGTCTTTCAACATTAGTAGCCATATCATATTTTCCATATTCAACAACAAAATTTCGGCTTTCATACTTTGCCAAAAACTCTTCAAAAAGCGGATGTCCCTTTTCACAAGCCATGAGTGCGGTTTGAATTGCGTCATCTCTTTCAAAGCCAACAAAGGCTTTTTTAGATAAAAAATTATCAAGCGAAGCCAATAGCTCTACATCTGTATCCATATAAATTCCGCCATGATTTACTAAAGCCTGTAATCTTATATAATCTGACGCGAATGCAAATTTTTTGGCGGCTAGTGCTTGCTGGGCGTAGTTGCTTTGGCTTATATCAGAATTGTTCTCATCCCAACGAATAATCTTATAATCAGGACAAAACTTTTTCCAGCTAGCTATACACTTCTCCCCTAGCTCGCCTAAATGGTTGTTGCCAAGCCAAACATAATGGATTATTTTTGGAATCATTTAGTGTTTCCTCTCGCAATAAATTTTGGAAAAATTTTCAAATAAAGTTTTTTTGACACTTTGTATGTCATGTAAGCACACTTATATTTTAGTTTTAGCTTTCTAAACACACATAGTCCTTTATACTTATTTATTATGCTGTGTCCCAGACTAATCGCATTGTTGTCCTTGCTATTATGAGCAAGGATAACTAATGTTAAGCTAATAAGTAGAGATTTAGTATGAATTATATATTTTCTGTGATAGCCTGTCTCCTTCAAAAAAGCAATAGTTTCTTCAAGAGCCAGAATACGATCCATTTGATTCTTAAATGATGGGGAGCTTGTTATAGCATTTTTTCGCTTAAGATAAAAGTAAAAACAGCCAGTAATATGGACAAAGGTAGTTGCCTTGTGATAGTAACGATAGCCAGTTGCTTGGTCTTCAAAATTTCTTCCAAGCGGAAATCTAAGCGAATCAAACAAATGTTTTTTATAAATCTTTGAGCATGCTAAATTTGAAAATACTTTTCTATGCTTACTTGATGCATATTTGAGATATACGATATCATGAACTTGCTTTTTACTGAATTTGGATTGTGAGTGCTTCTTAAAGAAGTTTTTGCGTTGCTCTGTCTCGAAGATCTCTTTATACGGACAGGAGACAATATCCGCATCAAACTCAGTAGCCGCCGCTACCAAGAGTTCAAAATAATTTAGAGAGAGCCAATCATCGCTATCTACAAAAGCTATATAATCGCCGGTTGCTATATCTAGACCAGCGTTTCGGGCGGCGGACAACCCCTTGTTTTCTTGAGAAATTAAAACGATTCTAGTATCTTGTTGAGCGAATTGTTGAGCTATCGAAAAACTATTGTCTGGCGAACCATCATTTACAAGAATAATCTCTAAGTCAAAATAAGTTTGATTAACAATGCTTTCCAAACATTTTTTTAGATAGTTTTCTACTTTGTAAATGGGGACAATAACACTAATTTTCATTTTGATAGTGTCTCCTTAGCCATACTTTCGAGTGAAATTTTTTCAAGTGGAGAAAACTGTGGCGGTTGCAGAGAGTTATGTGAAACACACACAGACCGTCTTTTTTTGCCATAGCATAATTTGCTCATGATCATAATTGGCAATAACACAGCTACTACAAAAGGAAGGATTATGCTTATATTGTATATAGCAATAGCCAAGCAAAAAATTACTATAGCATAAAAGGTCGCTAATTTGTAAATAGGGTTACGGATTCTTTCAACTCTCTCCCCGAACCTTACCGCAACAAAAGTGCATGCCATTGAAATTATAGGAGCAAAAATAGCTCCAAAGTAATGAAACCCTATCCCTATTGTTGGAGGAATTTGCTGACCAAACCAAACACCATGCTGATTATAATCATTATATACCGACGCAAAAGATTGTCTTTCAGCCGCAAAAGGGAAAAGCATACGAGGAAAAGACTGAAAAACATCTATTGCGATAAAGTTGATAGTTTGATTAGAGCTACGAGTTGGCATATTAAAAACTGCCGACACAGTATTAACACCAGAAAAATAAGCATTTGTAGTTGCCGAAAAATAATCAAACAAATTATCAATGGGACTTACAAAGAATCTGACAACAAAAAAAGTCCCTATTAATAAGAACGCTACACTTCCCGCAAAGATATATAGCTTTGTTTTTATTGTAGGATATAAATACGCAATAAAAATAAACAAAACTAGGGCATAAATCAATACCCGTGCAACGGTGGCATCAACAAATAGCAAGATAAGAGAGATGCTTAATATACTTGCAACAACTGCTAAAAGAGAGTTTTTAATATATTTTTTATAGATCAAACAAAAAATAGCAGGAATAGTTAATCGTATAATGTTCATGCTATAGAATCCAGCAACAACAATGACTTGTTGTCGACTATTCAATCCTTGAGTATAATGATAGGGTCTTAGAACTCTTTGTATATCCCAAATAGGTCTATACATTTGAGAGAAGGCTGGAACTGCAATAAAAGCAGTTATTGCAATAAACAATAGAATCAAATTGACCAAAACAAAACTAACACCTATGGTTATCTTTGCTTTTTTGGGTAGAATAATATTCTTTTTTTGTACAGTCTTAACATTGCACACATATTGTATATGAGTGGTGTTCTTCGCTTTGGCTCGTGTCCTTGCCTTTGAAAAGCAGCACAATAACGCAATTATAAAATATACGGCGATCATCTCATATAGCATAAGGAATATCGCAGGAGTGGTATTTTGTTCAATATTCAAAATCATTATTGTGCTGTAATTCCCAAGGAACATAAGCAATGGTATAAATACGAGTCTGAAAAAAAACAATAAATGTATAAATGTAACGCCAAGATTTTTTGGCATATGCTTATATATTTTGCAGGTTAGGATATTCGCTATTGTGAAGCCTAGTGGCAACAATGGGAGCAAAGAATAATGCCGTGGTCTGCTAAAATCAAAAAAAATAAGCAATGTCACTACAGTTCCAAAAGCCGAGAAAAGAAAAACAAAAAACAACGGTCCTATTCGCATCCGCTGTGAGTTTGTATTCATCATGGTGTTCGATCTTTTTCTCATCTTGCTGTATATTTTTTTATCCCGTCTCTCATTATATTGTACGCTTTTGCAAGTCCAAAATGCTTGTATTTTGCCCTATGCTTAAACACATGATACCTTGCAGCGAGCTTTGCCTTAAATTTTGAATTCATAAGAGTTGCATATAAAGCACCTCTATCAAAAAACAATTTTTCATTGATTCCAACAAACCATGATGATTCATCTTGCTTGACATCAGCTATTTTTAATGGAATAGAAATCATAGTCAATTTTTCATCAAAAAACTTTTTGAGCAAAAGAGTGTCTTCTCCTAATGTACATATCGCCCCTGCTCCAAAATAACAGCTAAACCACAAGTTATACTTAATAAGGGCTTCTCTTTTGAAAAATGTCCCAACTATACCGTGAGACTTAACATCTTTAAACCTTAGTTTTTTGTTTTTTTTATGTTCTTTGATTTTTCTATCTTCATTTAGACTGACCACATTAAAAACAAGAGCATGCACCCTTGGATTCTTATCAAAGGCATTTAAAACAATTTGCTCATATCCATCCACAAACAGCATGTCATCATCGGCAAAATGTACAATTTCAGCCGTAGAGTGTATCAACCCAATATTTCGATTTTTGCCAAGACCTCTAGTATCTGTTGAGATTAGCCGAATTAATTTGTCGTCAAAAACCTGCTCTTCAAAACAGTTTTTATTTGTTTGATTGGCAATTATCGCATTGGTAGTAATTTTTAGCTCGCTGTACTTGTCAATGCTGTTTTGATGCATTGTAGAAATAATAGCTTCAATTTCCATGCTCTACAAGCTCCAATAGTCAAAGCCTGCCTTGCTTAGTTTTTTTTCGCAAAACATACTTTTTACATCTATAATAATTTTTGTGCCATTCTTTTTGAATAGTGCCGCTAGTTGCCGATCATCCATTGTTTTATATTCGGTATGAGCTACGGCAAAAATCACACAATCAAAATCTTTTTCTGTTATTTTGCTAGCTATTTTTTGCCCGTACTGAATTGCAAACTCATTTCCATCAGCCATGCAATCATAAAGATAAGGTTCTATTTCATATTCTCTCAATCTCTTTACTACATCTACGACTTTAGAGTTTCTTATATCGGGACAATTTTCCTTAAAAGTAAGTCCTAGCACGGCTATCTTCGCAGTCTTAGGTGCAAGTCCTGCTTTTACAATTTTTTTAATTACAGCATCTGCAATAAAAGAACCCATAGAGTCATTGATTTTTCTTCCCGAAAGAATTATTTGTGAATGGTACCCTAGCCTTTCTGCCTCATAAACAAAATAATATGGGTCAACTCCGATACAATGGCCGCCAACAAGTCCAGGCGTAAACCCAAGTGCGTTCCATTTAGTGTTCATGGCGGCTACAACTTCACTTGTATTGATATTCATCTTGTCAAATACAATAGCAAGCTCGTTCATAAAAGCGATATTGATATCTCTTTGACTATTTTCTACCACCTTCGCTGCTTCGGCTACTTTTATACTTTGGGCTCGATGTATCCCTGCCCCAACCACTAGTTCATAAACTTTACTTATTTCATCAAGCGAATATTCATCTACGCCCGCTACAATCTTAACAATTGTTTTGAGAGTGTTTATTTTATCCCCTGGATTAATTCTTTCGGGAGAGTATCCTATCCAAAAATCTTTTCCACATTTTAGCCCCGATATTTTTTCTAAAATAGGCATGCAAATGCCCTCTGTTACACCAGGATAAACGGTGCTTTCAAAGACAACAATCGCACCCTTGGTCAAGGATCTGCCAACGGTTTCGCTTGACTTAATTACTGGAGCTAAGTCAGGAGTCTTGTCCAAATTGATGGGAGTTGGCACCGCTACAATAAAAAACTTGGCGTTTTTCAGCACTGTCTCATCGTAGGAGAATCTCACCGTACAAGATTTAATGCTCTCGCTGCCCACTTCATGAGTTGGATCAATGCCTGCCTTATAAAGAGAGATCTTCTCTTCATTTGTGTCAAAGCCAATGACATCGACTTTTTTTGCAAGTTCTACAGCTATAGGTAGCCCTACATAGCCAAGTCCAATTACGGCTATTTTTTCTTTTTTTTCTACGATTTTTTTATATAAACTCATATTTACTTATTCCATATTATTGTATTTATTTATTCTTCTAAAAAAACTAAAAAATTCTCTGAAACAATTTATGGGGTGTAAGAAGAATATAGAGAACATTTTAGCAATAGCCGTTATTGTTTGTCGATTTCTTTTATAGGCAACTATCATCACTGCCCTATGGCGAAAACTTACAAAGCGCCTTTGCTTATGGCTCAGTATATTAAAATAAGTTCTCTTGAAGTCGTACAAGGTCTTTTGAGCAGTTACTTTATTTTGCCCACTGGATATACATTCTTGCCCTTCGCGATATGCGACAACATCACTTCCGCGCAAATATCCTATTTTTAAGCCTGCTTCAATTGTTTTAAACATTAAATGATACTCTTGACCCATGCTTACTTTAATAAAACCACCAATCTTGCAAAAAGCTTCTTTTTGGTACATAAATGTTGGCGTTCCTGAAATTTGTCGAGTAAGATGATATTTCAGCAAGTCTTCGTTGTCAAAGGACTTTATCTTGGAATGTTCTCTATAATCAACAAGCCTATCATATCCATTGTGGATTCTCAAATCAGTAAAACTCATCTCAAGCTCATTGTCAAGCATATATTGCAATTGTTTTTTTACTTTGTTAGGCAAATATTTGTCATCGTCATCAAGGAATGTTATATATTGACCACAACTTGCTGTTACTCCTGTGTTTCTTGCAATTGCACCACCTTGAGACTTCTCATTTTTCACATAAACAATCTTGTCGCTATTATAACCATCAATTGTTTTTTTTACTACAGCTCTATATTCGGAATTCCGCTCATCAGCATTATCATCCACCACGATGATCTCAATATTGTCGTAGGTTTGAGCTAAAAGAGAATCTAAGGCTCTAGTCAAAAACTTTTCATTTCGTCGGTATGTCGGTACAATTATGCTTACCGTTGGGGTGTATTTAGTTATATCCACATAGCTAGTGTACATCATTTTTTATGAAAAGTAAAGTGTTTTGCAACAACATTATTTGAAAAGATGTTACGAAGCTATTGTTGCAAATGTGCGTAAACAGCAACAATTGGGGAATTGATAAAAAATGCTTGCCAAGCGATACTTTGATGTGATATAATGGTTACAATTACTTATGGAGGCAATATAATGCATTTTAGCGAAGAAGTCAACAAGATGATGTGCGTCAAACAGGGCGTAAATCACGGCTCTGCCCCTATCCCTAGTGAGGGCAAATGGGTCAAGTCAAAGGAAATTAAGGACATTAGCGGATTTTCGCATGGCGTGGGCTGGTGTGCGCCACAACAAGGAACCTGCAAGCTGTCGCTTAATATTAAGGACGGGATTATTAGAGAGGCTCTTATTGAGACTGTCGGTTGTAGCGGAATGACACACTCTGCGGCGATGGCGGGAGAAATTCTGCCGGGTAAAACAGTACTTGAGGCTTGCAACACAGATTTGGTTTGTGATGCTATCAATGTGGCGATGCGCGAATTATTTTTGCAAATCGTTTATGGTCGTACGCAAAGTGCGTTTAGCGAGGGTGGATTGGAAATCGGTGCAGGACTTGAGGACCTCGGAAAAGGTTTGCGCAGTCAAGTAGGCACAATCTATAGTACCGAAGCTAAGGGCGTGCGTTATCTTGAGATGGCAGAGGGTTACATCACCAAACTTGCCTTAGACAAGGAAAATACGGTTATCGGGTACGAGTTTGTTAGATTCGGACCTATGATGGAAATGATTAAAAAAGGAATGACAGCTGATGAAGCTCTCAAAAAGAATACCGGCAAGTACGGCAGATATGAGGGTGCGGCGAAATATATAGATCCAAGACACGAATAGAAAAAAGTGAAAAGTAAGAAGTAAAAGGTAAAAGTGTTGTCGGAGGGGTTATGGGATGCTATTACAAACTAAGTCCGCACTTTTTACTTCAAATTGTAAAGAACTCATTCTAAATTAAGGAGAAAACACCATTATGGCCATCAAATTTGAAGGGCAAGAAAAGCGTAGCGGCAAAATCAAAAAGGTTTGTGCCGAATATAAAATAAAAGACCTGGAACAAGCAAGGCAGATTTGTCTTGATAAGGGAATCAATGTTGAAAAAATTGTAAGAGAAACTCAAATGATAGCATTTGAGAATGCTGTTTGGGCATATACTTTAGGGTGTGCTATTGCAATTGTCAAAAAATGCAGAAACGCAGCTGACGCCGCCGAGGCTATCGGAGTCGGTATACAGGCTTTTTGTGTGCCGGGCAGTGTTGCCGAGCAAAGAGATGTTGGCTTAGGGCACGGCAACCTTGCGGCTAGACTGCTTCGTGATGACACTAATTGCTTTTGCTTTTTGGCAGGGCATGAGAGTTTTGCGGCGGCGGAGGGTGCTATCGGTATAGCTCGGACGGCTAACCAAGTGCGCAAAAAACCTCTGCAAGTTATCCTCAACGGACTTGGCAAAGATGCAGCGCAGATTATTAGCCGTATCAACGGCTTTACCTATGTGCAGACAACTTTTGACTATGCTAAGGGTACGCTCAAGGTTGTGGGTAAGACTGCCTACTCTGAGGGTGAAAGGTCTAAAGTTAAGTGCTACGGTGTAGACGATGTTATGGAAGGCGTTGCTGTAATGAAGCACGAAAAAGTTGATGTAAGTATTACAGGCAACAGCACTAACCCTACACGATTCCAGCACCCTGTTGCAGGCACTTACAAAAAATGGGCTATCGAAAACAACAAAAGTTTCTTTAGCGTGGCGAGCGGCGGCGGAACAGGTCGTACTCTCCACCCCGACAATATGGCGGCAGGTCCTGCAAGCTACGGTATGACAGATACAATGGGTCGTATGCATAGCGATGCACAATTTGCAGGCTCTAGCTCTGTTCCTGCCCATGTTGAGATGATGGGACTTATCGGTATGGGTAACAACCCTATGGTAGGCGCAACAGTTGCGATTGCTGTAGCAGTACAACAGGCAAAATAGTGGATAGCGGCTAGTGATTAGTGGTTAGTTGCGGACTTAGTGTTCTAATGGATTATCCACT
The DNA here is from genome assembly GCA_009783985.1 of Bacillota bacterium. Taxonomy (GTDB): domain Bacteria; phylum Bacillota; class Clostridia; order Christensenellales; family Pumilibacteraceae; genus WQVM01. The sequence continues at coordinate 17,759 of WQVM01000018.1, forward strand.
AACTACATCCAACTATTCCCTACCCCCTATTCCCTAATAAAATTTGGAGCAAAAAATCATGTCAAAACCATCAACAATATTAGTAACCGGCGGTGCCGGATATATCGGGTCACATACTTGTGTAGAACTTTTGGAACAAAACTACGAACTTGTAGTTGTTGACAACCTTAGTAATTCTTGCGAGTATGCTCTTGACCGCGTTGACAAAATCGCAGGACGCAAGTTAGACTATATTTGGGCGGATGTAACCGATTGCAACGCTATGGAAAGCGTTTTGGAGAATTTTAATGTCGAAGCGGTTATTCATTTTGCAGCACTTAAAGCTGTCGGCGAAAGTGTCCGCAATCCGCTAAAATACTATGAGAACAATATGGCAGGTACGCTGTCCGTACTAAAAGCGATGGCTAAACACAATGTCAAAAAATTTATTTTTAGCTCATCAGCGACAGTGTATGGCAATACAGCGCAAATGCCTTTGACAGAGGACTCTCCGCTTGGCCCTATAAATCCTTACGGCAAAACTAAGTTGATGGTCGAAACAATGCTGCATGACTTGTATGCGTCAGACCCTACTTGGAATATTACTATACTTAGGTATTTTAATCCGGCGGGGGCGCACAAGACAGGACTTATCGGCGAAGACCCCAACGATACGCCTAACAATCTTGTGCCTATTATCACTCGTATAGCAGGCGGAAGAATGGACGAGTTGATGGTCTATGGTGACGACTACCCTACTCCGGACGGAACGGGTGTGCGTGACTATATCCATGTGACAGACTTGGCATTAGGTCATGTCGCTGCACTCAAAAAGATGACTGAGCCGGGAGTGCATATCTTTAATCTCGGAACAGGCAGAGGTTATAGTGTAATGGATGTAATTAAGGCTTTTGAAAAAGCTAGCAGCAAAAAAATCCCTTACAAAATCGTAAAAAGACGCGAGGGTGACGCTCCGACAAGTTATGCTGATGCATCAAAAGCAAAAAGAGAGCTTGACTGGCAGACAAAATTCGGCATAGAAGAAATGTGTTCTACCGCATGGCAATGGCAAAAGAAAAACCCCCTAGGCTTTAAGCGACCACAGTGATTTTAGGGAATAGGGATTAGGGAATAGTTGGGGTCACCCCGACAAAAAGCTAAAAAACTCAACTTTGCACGGGTTATCCGTGCAGATTACATAAAGGAAAAACACATACAAAATGCTGACAATAGATACACCCATTGGCAAGCTAACTATAGCCCAAAAAGGCGGAATGATAACTCATGTGTATTTTGAGGGAGAAGAGCCGAAATCGGTTGTGCCTGACGAATCCCACCCTGTCTTAGAATTAGCGGCAACTCAAATCACCGAATATTTCGAAAAGCGGCGCAAGGTTTTTGACCTGCCGCTTTTTTTGGACGGACACTTGCTAGAAACATTCAATACCAAAGTTTGGCGTAAAATGATAGCCGAAGTCCCCTTTGGTGCAACGATTACATACGGAGAACTTGCCGCTCTTTGCGACAGTCCAAAAGCCACGAGAGCTGTAGGTATGGCAAACAACCGCAATCCCCTCCCCCTCATTATCCCTTGCCACAGAGTAGTCGGCAAAAACGGCTCCCTTACAGGCTTCCGTGGCGGACTTGATGTCAAAGCAAAACTACTAGAATTTGAGAAAGTAAAAAACAGCGACCATATATAATCGCTGTTTTTTGTTTTGGCAGCCCCGACAGGGATCGAACCTGTAACTAACCCTTAGGAGACACAAAAAGCTAAGTTCAACCCATCGGAAATGCTCAAATTCGCTGGTTTTGTCGGGATTTTAACCCGATTACACATCATTATAACTCATTTCATTCGGTTAAGTCAAGCCTGTACAAGTGGTTTTTTCTGTTCGGGTGTACTAAGGGTGTATTATTTTAGGGTGTATTTGGGTGTATTGAGAGCAACTGTGTTCTTAACAATTCGTAACACGAACAGCTGTCAATTTGTTGTAAAATTTACACTCTCAACAGTTGACAAACTTACAAAATTAGTTTATACTAAAATTCTCAGAGTTTAACTGAGATACCAAACGATTGGCTTGAGCAAAAGACAAGCTGTGCAATAGTCAACTGCATAAACAAATGACTTAGTAGAAAATATGGGCAATACTACGATAAAAAAGTTTGCCATTAGCAGAGGTGGGACTGCCATAATAAAACCCATTACGCAGAGCGAGAAAATACTGCGATAAAAAACTCCAGTTGTAAAGTGCAAGAACTTTTGACTTGTAAGATACGACATCTAACAATAAGAATTTATTGCGTGGTTTTTGACACTAAAATCATGCTTAATTTTAGAGTGTGTTAATTAAGTAAAAACTTAAAAAACACACCATATAATCAATTATATTCAACAAGATTTTGGGTAATTATGTACCCTTTGTTTTGTTATAATTTTATTGCAAAACTACTTTGTATTAAGAAGTGACCAAATTGTTTGGCATATCTTTTTACATTCAAAAAACTAATAAAACTTCAAAGGAGATTTATAGCACAGCTATACCTATATAATTATGGAAACACAAAATATAAATATGTCAAAGATACAAAACAGAAAAAAGGCAAAAGAAATGTATGCCACCCCTATTCGCAAAGTTGACGGATTATTAGATATCAATTTTTTTGCGGAAGGTGCTGGCGACAATGCTGTTAGAATTATTGACACCGATACTACAGGTAGAGTGTCTACAACAAACCCTAGTACACTCGACCACGCAAGGCAATTATTTCAAAAGAATTTGTCTATTAGCAGAAAAATAACAGCCTTTGACGCAAGGGCAACCAAAGGCAAAGCTTTCGGCATACCGCTAAACGGAACACATTCTCTCGTGAGTGAGGATAGCAATCTAGGTTGGATTGGAAATAGTTTGAGCGGTCAAAATAGACGATATACCCCGTCACAGGTTATTGAAGTAAGGTTTCTAGCCCCAAGACGATTGCCCAAAATTGTATTTAACGGATTAGACTATGACGACTATCCAAGCGAGTTTAATTTGGTCATCTTATTTGGCACACACCATGAAGAAGTAACGAGTAGACTTATTATCCCTGTAAAAGTTGACGATAATACACACGAAATTATTATAGGCGAAACAGATTTTGCAGGACAAATAACTTTCAGTAGAAGTTCAATAGGTAGTGACGAGCTTAATCAAAGCGAATTTGCTTTCTATATGGAGGACGATGAGCGATTTGAGCGAGATGTAATCGGTGCAAGACTCGAAATACTTGAATGGACTTTGCCTAATGTTTTACCACGCATAACTTATTTTGCAGGCGAAATGCACGAAGGTTTTGACCGCAACAACTTGCGTAGCATTGATATTTTGGAAGAAAAAACAGGCAACCAACTCGGAGCATTATCCTATGGAATAAGTGCTAACGAGTGCAAGGCAAGTTTTCTTAATAGAAATAAAATGTTTAACCGTCCTGAAAACTTTAGGCTACTCAAAAAGGGGCGAAGTGTAAGACCTTTTATTAGACTAGTGGGCAATCCAAAAACAGCCGAACCTCTTGGCAGATTTTTTAGTGAGTCATGGAAATTAGACGCCGAAAGTATGTTTATGTCTGTTACGGCATACGATGTGCTTTATAGTCTGCAAAATCTTATTATCAACTATGGTGTTGATGAAAAAAGTCTAAATATTGCAAATTTAGATATTCGACCATTTGTTAATATTCCTATGCAAGGTGTAATAGGTAGAGTTTTACGACAGATAGAATATGTGCGACGCAAAAACGGTTTGTTTGAGAGTATAGAAACGGATATGGAGCGATTGAGCGAAGCGTTAAAAAAAGTACGCATACCTGTTGTACTTATTGATAAAAATTCGGCTTGGAATGTGTTAGAGCAAATAGCCAACTTTGCTTGTGCCTACATTTATGCAGATAGACGAGGTAAGGTTGTAATAGCAGAAGATGAATTTGACGAAAGACGCAAAAAGCTAAAAGGATTAGAACAATACAACTCCCCTAACGGTGACGGAGCAATTATCGCCTACAAAAAAACTCCTGCAACATTTACTATTAGCAACTCCGATAGTATAGAGATTAACGGATTGCATGAGTACACTTATAATGCGAGGTTGTTTGCAACCACCGAAACAAAAAGCGTACCCGCCCCCATTAAAGTAATGGCTAACTATATTTTGGATAAATACGGCGAGGGTGTTGATTTTGTTAAAGCCGATTGGAAAGGCGACCCCGGTCTTAAACTGTGTTGTAAGTTTGACGCAAAAAGTCCGCACGACCCTCGTGATTTAGAGCCAAAAACTTATGAAACTTTGAGCAACTCAATGAGCTTAGGGCAAGGTTTTGAGCAGACAACAACTGGCAGATGTATAGGCGATGTTAAGTTAGCAGATGACGAGGACGGCGAATCAAAAATTCTTATTGATGCCGATAATGCCTTTAGTTTTAGTATTCCTGTTGAATCTCGGACAGTTGTTAATCAAGTTAATGTGAAATATTATGTATTGGAGCGAGAGCGTGACAATTTTGAAATGGCGACTATCAAACGCCGTGACTGCACCTTTGAGCTTGACGAAAATGACGAGGAAACTGATTGTTTTACAGCGACTGTTAAGTTAGACAAAGTTTATAGTAGGATTAGTCAAATTCAAGTTGAAAGCATAACATCAGATGGAATGCCATTTGTCGAAATTAAAGAGATAGTGTTCGTCACAGCAAGCAGTATTGAAATCAAATTTTTGTCTTTAATTGACGAATGGAATAATGACGAATTTGTTATTAGAATTAACTAGCGTTGCAAATGTTCGTTTGCCTGTCAATTCGCTTGTTTTTTACAGTCATTTTTGATACAATAACCATATCTTAAATAAGAGGTGTTTCACTATGAAAAAAATTATAAAAATATTTATCTTAACCCTGTGTCTTTCATTACTTGCCCTTCCTCTTGTCGGGTGTGGCAATAATACAGAATTTGACCCAACTTATTTACTTAACCGTATTGAGGAATTAGAAAGACAATTAGATGAGGCTAGAGAATTGCAGGGCTTGCCCGGACCACCCGGACAGCAAGGACAACAAGGACTAACACCTCATATCGGGGATAATGGTAATTGGTGGATTGGCAGTACCGATACAGGAGTTCGTGCGGTAGGTCAAGACGGTAATGCTGGACAATCGCCCCATATCGGAAATAACGGTAATTGGTGGGTCGGCTCAACCGATACAGGTGTATCTGCACAGGTTGGACAGACGCTTAATAGGATTTATCAGCTAGGTCAAACTTTTACTTTTATCAATCATGGACTTGAATTGTTTAGCATTAGAGTTGTAAGAGCAGGGGCTAATCCTACGGGGATTTCAGTAACAATAACCAATATCAATATGCCGGGATATGCACCTAGTGGATTTGTGAGAATGCGTGCTCAATCGTCGCCAGGAGCAGATACATTTGCAACATATAATTTCTCTAATACTCTCTTGCCTATTGGAGGACTTCCGCACACACAAGGCTTTGATTTGTTTAATGTAGGAATAACACAAGTATACTTTGGCTTTCCGTTGGCAGGCGATTTAATGATACCGTATGCTATATTCCAAGTTCAATAAAGCGTATTAAAACAAAAACGCTCGTAGTTTTTATCGTGAATATTGAAAATTTGTATTGCATGTCAAAAAATGATATAATATCGTTGTGCCTGTTATCTCATATACAATTAGAAAAAGCGTTTGGAAAACTATACGCAATAAAAGATGTTGGTATTACGAGTACGAGCATATCCTTGTCGATGTCAACGACGCAGTAGCAGAATTCTTAAAAAAGGACAGTAAAAGGGAACGACGATACCAATGGAAAATTAAGAAGCAAATGCGGGACGCAAGAATTCATACGCTAATTTCTATTGATGAAGTCAAGTTTGACTACAATACAAGCGAACGATATTTTGTCGCCGACTTGATTGAAGATGTTGTCAATCCCGAAAACCGCAACCCGCTTTCGATTATTATTCAGAACGAGAAATTAGCCGGCCTCGACCATGAATATTCCTCCACTATGACAAAGAAACAATACGAAGTCTTTCAGCTTTACAAGCAGGGTTATAATAATACCGAGGTTGCGAAAATGCTTGGCGTTGACGAAAGTTCGGTGCGGGAACGCTTGCATACGGCATTCAGAGTGGCGGTTATGGCATATCTTACTCACTCGAATTGGGATGTGTTTCTCGCCTTACATAAAGAGTTCAAATCGCATCCCGAAAACACAAACCTGTCAATTCATAAATTCAATGAATATTTGGGCGTATTGTTTATTAACCGCCTTTCTTTTTTTCGACGCGACCAAATGGAGATAATCAACTTTGTGCTTGAAACAGATTACGATGTCATTATGAAAAAATATTTTTTAGATTTTATAACCAAAACCCCCGAAAACCCCTCTTAAATTTCCTATATATAATAGAGGGATGTTTTATGCCGATTCCGATTTTTTTTCGGGGTCGGCATTTTGCTATTCCCTCAATATGACAAGGAGGCAAATGAATGCACGACACATCTTAGCTCAGTATTTGTTCCACTTTATGTGGAACGGTCAAAGCCCCGCAGGGCAAGTTTCCAAAATGAAGTTTTGGTATAACTTGCTATACCAAAATTCCGCCGAAGGCGTTTGGTATGCTTTCTCAAGCTATGAGGGTTATCAAGAAACAAATTTATACAAAGGAGGTTTATTTATTATTTGGCTCATGTAGAGAAATATCACATAGGAGCAATAGGACATTTATGCCGGCATTTTGAGAGAGCGAAAGACAATGACGGCAATTATATCAAGTTTAGAAATCAAAGTATTGATTTATCACGGACAGCAAGCAACTACAATCTTGCAACATTCCAACCCTTGCCGCAAAAAGAATTTATCCGCAAACGATTAAGTGAGGTCAAAGTGCTAAAACGAGCCGATGTCAAGGTTATGTGCGATTGGGTTGTTACTCTACCAAAACGTATGGAGTTGGAGGAGCGGAAATTTTTTGGAGAAACATTTAATTTTCTAACCAACCGCTATGGAAAAGAAAATGTCATCTCGGCTTATGTCCATCGTGATGAAACTCAGCCGCATTTACATTTTGCTTTTGTTCCCGCGACAATGGACAAGAAGAAAAATATTCCAAAGGTTTCGGCGAAAGAGGTTTTGACAAGAGTTGAGCTGCAACGATTTCACGGCGATTTAGACGCTTATCTTGAGAGCGTGTTTGACAAAAGCACAGGCGTATTAAACGGTACGACGAGAGATGGAAACAAAAGCATTGACGAATTAAAACGAGGCACGGCGGTCAAGGAGTTAAACGCTCTGCTTCAAGAGCGACAAGCGGAAGAAAAGCGGATTGAGGGTTTGAAATGGAGCGACAGGATTGTGCCTGTTAAGGAAAAAGGCAGCACAGTTGTTATTTCTAAAGTCGATTTTGAATCCGCTAATGATGCACTTGTTAAAAAA
>WQVM01000019.1 GCA_009783985.1 Bacillota bacterium
AAAAAACGGCTTTTTTCTTTGTTTCTTGTTCTCTTTTTTTCAAAAGAGTTGCCACTGCCAGATGACGGTGTGTTGTTAAAATTATCCATAAATACTTATCTCGTCCGGACTTTAACCGTCGGTATGGGAGTTACACCCATTCGGGGTACATTGCTGTACCTTCGCAGACTATACTGCCGGTGGAGAATTGCACTCCGCCCCTAAGTTTTGCATCAAACTAGGCTTTAACCCTACCATAAAATGTACGCTCTAGTCAAGCGTTTTGTGCAAGAAAACTGCATTTAATTCAATAAATTTTACGAATTATTATACAAACTTACAATTTGCTGTAGGATTAAAGGTTTCCGCTGTCTTGGCTAACTCATTTGCAAAGAGATTAACATATCGTTTTGTCTCCTCTGTTTTGGAGTGACCAAACCAATGCATCAGCGTAAACGCATCGCAGTTGTTCATAACCATGAGCTTTCCGAAGGTGTGCCGCAAGAGATGCACTCCAGTACGGTTGATGCCTAAGCTCTTGTAATGCAGGTTAATTGCCTTGTACATAATCTTTTGGCGGAACTGTCCGCCTTTCGCGTTGACGAACAACCACTCCCCCGCCCTTTTATTATGCTTTTTGATGTAGGCTTTGAGCATATCGCAAAGCGAATTTGTAAGCGGCAAGGTTAGTATTTTGCGGTTTTTTGTTACTTTGCAAGTGAGGAGCTGCGTATCAAGGTCGGCATCCTCTACTCTGATGTGGCACATTGTCCGGCTTCTGATGCCCGTACCTAAATACAAAATACTCATAACGCTTGAAATACTTAGGTCGCAGTTCTCAAAAATGAGCTTGACCTCTTGCATAGTGAGCGTCGGCTTAATTTTCTCCTCAAGCCGTATAAGCTCAACTTTCGGAACACTCCGGATATAGCCCTTTTGGTAAGAAAAATTAAGATAGCGCCGTAAGGACTTGAGGAACGAATTGACAGATTCATTTTGAAGATTAGACTTGCGGAGTTTGTATTTGAAGCCGCTGATGAATTCGTCGTTAATTCCGGAAGGCTCGGCTATCCCCTGCTCCTCAAGCTCCCGAAGGATGCGTGTCAAGCTGTAGTCGTAAGCCTCAATTGTCTTAGGGCTTAGGTCTTTAGCGTAATTATCCTTCTGAAGCTCGTCAAAAATCTGCCATAATTTACTTTTCATTTGTGTTTTTCTCCTTAGATAGCATAGAAAAACAGTGCTTTAGCTTATACAATTTGCTAAAACACTGTTTTGTTAGTTGTAATTTTTTGAATGAAACTGGCTAAAAAATGACGGCAATGTCGCTATAACGGCAATTTATTTGTGTTTTTCTTAAAGATATAAAGATTTCTTTATATCTTTATGTCTTTATCGTCTTTACAATCTTTACTGTCTTTACTGTCTTTACTGTCTTTCATTATTTTCGTCTAAACGCTCGAGTGCAAATTGCACAGCGTCATTTACAAGACGATTAAAGGATACTTTGTGTTTATCACTAAGCTCCATTAACATATCATAAATATTTCCTCGCCACCGAATTGTGCGATTGATTGAGTCCTCGTCCTTGCCACCTCGTGGAATTTGGAATTTGTCCATAGTGTAATTACCTCTAGCAAATATTATTGCATATTTGCAGATAAAAAGCAAGACGCAAATGCAGAATATTATGCAGAAACTAGTTGACTTGTTGGCAACATATGTAGTATACTATTTTAATGAACTCAAAAAACACAAAGGAAAAAATTGAGCTAACTGTTGGCTCACTCGAAACATTGGCGGAGCTAGTGTTCTTGGGTGAGTTGGTTATCAATGATGAGCGAGATGAGCAGAGGATTAAAAAATACCATATCATCAAAGAGCAAGTTGTTAGAGAATATATATCAACTTTAAGCACCGAAAAGCAACGAGAGCTATCTGACGAGCAAAGTTGCTACGACTATTTTTTGACTAAACATAAACAATCTCTCCAAGCCCGTGATACGGCGACACTCTTGTATGTACTATCAGATAAGTTGGTGGAGCTTGCAAAAGACAAGAAAGGAAGGCGAAACGCTTTGGATAATATTACGGACTGGCGAGGTATAAGCCGGGAACTCATTCAAAAACTAATCGCCGATTAAATATCTGAATGCAAAAAAAACATCTCTCTATCGCTAGGATCAGAGAGATGTTTTTTATTTATTCGGTAAATTTGACCTCGATTGTTTCGTCCGGAGCTTCGTCGCCCGGGTCTGGTTCGATGCTACCGGTAAGACTTTGCATATACTCTCTCGGACACTCCCCTTTCGGAAGTTCGAACTCCATCTCTTTTTTTTCTTTTGGCATAATATTCATTTCCCTTTTTTACTGATTATTTTTGTTGGTCGTTTAGCTTTGCAATATATGGCTCAAACATTTTATTCCAGGCTTCTATACTTCTAAGCTCGCTATCCGCTAAGAGTTGTGCCATTTTTTCGGTCTTGCCGTCTTGGCTAGAGCTGTATTGTAGCTTGCTGTCATATTTCTTAAATGCAGAATAGTATGTTTTGCGCTCCTCAAAGCGTATGTCTAGCGGAAGCAAGTCTAGTAGCAACATTTCGTATATAAGCAATAATCTGCCTGTTCTGCCGTTGCCGTCAATAAACGGATGTATTCGTTCAAATTCAATATGATGCGTAGCTAGCGTATGAAACAGCTTATGCCAGTCAAAAGTCTTGTTCTTTTGTCTTTCGGTCAAAATCTCTTGCAGGTCGGATTGTACTGCCAATACATATTCCATCATTTTTTTTGGTATAACATCTGGTGAACACGGTGTAAAGGTCACATTAAACATATCGCCGATGTAGACCTGCTCTTTGCGATACTTGCCTGCACTCGGCTCTCCCCTAAAAACATAGCTATGCACTTGCTTAATAAAATCTTCGTCAATAACCGTTTTTTGCTCTTTGCTTTCGAGCAAGAAATCAAAGCCCTTTTTGTAGCCGACTATCTCCTCGTGTTCTCTAAAGCTTCTCTTGCCCGCAGTCGCACCCTCTTTGAGTAGTAGTCTTGTTTCGTTGTATGTGAAGGTATTGCCTTCGATTGCGTTAGAGTTGTAGCTTGCACTAATAGAAAACTCTTCCATATACCGCTTAACGGCACACGGATTATACTCCTTTATGCGTTGCATAACAGCATAGAGCTTATCTATCTTTGCTATTGTGCTTGCAAGTTTAGGTTGTTTATCTATCAGTTTGGACATAAAACAGTCTACCCCCTTCTTTGCATTTTGCGTAAAAACATCTTTACATCTTTATGTCTTTACATCTTTATGTCTTTCATTTTTTTTGTTTTTCTTCTTCCAACTCTTTCTTGTATTCTTCTATAAGTTCACGATTTTCCTCAACATCCTTTGCAATACAAGCAACTAACACATCCTCTGGCTTCATTCCACCCCTTTTACAAGTAGCACTAAATTGTTGCCAAAGCTCTTCATCGCAATAAAAACTTTTGACCTTATATGGCTTTTTTTTTGGTTTTATTCGTCTTGACATTATTCACCTCTTTACAGCTAACTACATTTAGAATAATCTCTTTTTGAAATTTTGTCAAGCATTTCAATGTGTAAAGATGTAAAGACATCTTTACATCTTTACGGCTTTTTCATATTTTTTAATCATCTCAATATTGTCGTCAACTAAACCACGAAAAAACTTCGTGACTATTTGCGTACAATCAACATTCTGCATTTGGCAAAAAAGCTCAACTTGTCTAATCAACTCTTTTTCAATGCGGAAATTTTTGAGTTTTGTTTCCGGCTTAGCTTTTTTCTTTTCTCCAGTATTAGCTTGAAAATCAATTATGTTGTCTACTGGATGACTGCCAACATCAATTGAATTGCTTTTATTAAGCGGCATAATGACCCTCCTCATACTTTAAGAATTCTTCAACAAGTGCAAGATAGTCTTGAGCTGCTAGCGAATTAGGCTTGTAGTCGTATAAGCTCTGTTCGTACGACGGCACATCGGCAGCCGCAGCGTTTTGCCTTATTTGCGTTTTGTAGACTTTGGACTTAACACTATGTGCAAGTGCATTAAAATTATCGTTATAATCGTCAAGGTTTCGACGCTTGTCCGCCATTGTGACAACAAAGCCGTTAAATTTGAGCTTATCGTTACATCTTTCTTTTATTCTTTTAACCGACTGAAAAAGCTGACTGACCGCTGGCAGACTGAAAAAATCCGCTTTAATTGGTATCAGAACCTCGTCGGCAGCCACAAGTGCATTAACAGTGAGAGTTCCTAGCGATGGACGGCAATCGATGAGAATGTAGTCATATTTGGACTTTACATCTTTTAGGCGGTTTTTGAGAACATACTCCCGACTTAGCTCATTGTACAATGAGAGTTCGGCGTTATCAAGCAAAATATTTGCAGGTAGAAGGTCAACTCCTCCGCAATTTTGAACAACCTCTTTGAATGACTTTGGCGTGTCGCCAATCTCCAGCCAATCAATAACAGTTCCCTTGTTCTTGAGCTTTGCCCCCATTCCCATAGACAGATTGCCTTGAGGGTCAAAGTCAATAGCTAATACCTTTTTCCCTTTCTTTGCCAATCCCCACGCTAGGTGAGCGGCTGTTGTGGTTTTTCCTACACCGCCTTTTTGATTGACGAGTGCGATTACTTTAGACATAATATTTTTCTCCTTTTGCGTCTTTACATCTTTATATCTTTACATCTTTACATCTTTACAGAATGTCATTAAAAATTAAGCGATGTCAAGCATTTGTTATGTTTGTTTTGTTATATGCATTTGAATATGTGCTTTTAAGCCCCGTATTTAGCCTGTGTAGCCCTAAGGGGCTTGTCCGCCACATGGGTGCCGACTGTCTCAAATAGGGGCTTGTAGCGAGTGCTATGTTTTTTGTGGGGTTGTTACTTTTGGTTGTTGTCGGACTTTTGGGTCGTATGCACGAGGCTCGATGTTTGCTTTTTTCTATCTTGTATTGTTATTTTTTCGTTGCTTGATGTCAATAATTTTTGTTGCTCTCGGTCGTAGATATGGTCGTAATCTTTTTGACTGACCTTGAGGGGAGTACCGTCATTATCGTGTATGACTTTGGAAGGACTGCCTCGGATGCCGTCTTGCTCGAGCTTAGGCATTGTCTGCTTGTATGCTTGTTTGAGTTCTTTTCGACGCACTGCATCAGAAGCGACGACCTCTTTGCGTATTGCACTTTCTTTGCGTCGCTTTCGCAAAGCAAAGAAGTCCTTATATATTTCTTGCTTGAGACCAATCGAATTAAACTTATATGAATTTATGTTTTTACCCCAAGCCTCATACTGCTGAAGGAAACCCGCTTGTCCGCCTCTACAACGCACTCTCATATAAGCCTTAAAATTGTCCTCAATGTTTTTTAATGTCTTATTATCATATGCCGCCCCAATATGGACTTTGTTATAGAAGTATTTATTAACATCCTTTGCTTTTATCGGTGTTGCTTTGAAAAATTGAAGCACACTTTCGCAATTTGCTTTTTTACCAGTAACATCAGGCAGACGCATAATCGCTTTTATTCGAGTATACGCTTCAGCTTGTTGCCATCTAGATGTCTTTCTGTCCCTATCAATATAATTGCTTTCAGTCTGGTCAAGACTTGTTGTAGGAATAAGCCAATTTTGTCCAAAACTATCTTTTAGGCAAATAGCAGGTCGCTTGAGAACCTTGGCGGCAGGTTTTTTGAAACTTGCCTCTGTGTCACCATACTTATCAATGTATGACTGCTTAATTGTATACAAGTAAAACTTACGCATTAAAAAAAGCCCCCTGCTATCAAAGGCAGAGAGCAATGGCTCACATCAAGTGTGAGCGTGTATCCCTCGTGATTACTCACGGGCATTGTACTTAAATCGTACAATATTATTATACACCACTTTCTGTCTTTTGTCAACAGTTTTTTGAAAAATTTTTGAATTATTTTTTATTTATTTTGGAATAGAGATATTTGCTTGAGAATTATGCTACATCAGTTTCTTTTTCTTTTGTGTTTTCTGTCATAGCTCTTAACTCTGCTTCGGCTACATTCTTGCTAAATAGTGTTTCTACTACGGTTGAGGCAACGACCTTAAAGCTCGTACGCTCTCTAGGGGCGCTTATCATAAAGCATTGTCCCGTTGGAGCGGTGGCTATCTCGTTGGCTTCGGTCTCGTTAATCTCTCCGGCATTTTTGTATAGGTCGGTCAGTATCTCAATGTCAGCTGGAGCTAATGAGAACACAAAGGAATATTGAGAGTTGTTGATGATTGCACTTGTTTTAGTGACTATCTCTGTGTTGCCTAAGATGTCACCGAGATTTTGAGTGAGGAACATCATACCGCCGTTGTACTTACGAATACGCTTGTACCACTGAAAGATAAAGTCAAGGGCTATAGGATAGGACGGGTCAATAAACATATATCCTTCGTCTATACCTATGAGGGTACGGATTATCGCGCCGTCCTTGCTGTTACGATTGACCTCTCTTATCTTAATAATCTCTTGCTCAAGGTAACGCATCACGAGTAGCATCTGACCGTTGCTGACGGTAGTGTTCTTGCTCTCAAGCAGGCTTTGAAAGTTAAAAACGATAAATTTTTCGTTACTCTTGAGCGTTGCCGCACCGTTCCAAAGATTAGAGTTGCGACCGCCAGCAGAAAACTTAGCAATATAGGTCTCTATTCGCTGTAGGTTAGTTTTTCGACCTAGAGCGGTTTCTTTTTCTAGCTCTGCCTTGACTACTGCCATAAGGTCATCAAATATCGGGTACTTGTCAGCCTTAAATTTGCTACAGTCCGTCTCCGGGGTGATTCCACGAGATTGGTAAGCGGTAACGACTAAGTTGTTAAGCTCCTCAAGGCTGTCGGGCGTGATGCCGGGAAGCGTCACCTTGAAAAAATGCTCAAGGAAGCGAAGGTGCGCCCAAAAGACAACATCTGTAGGGGCGGCTTCGCCGTCATCGGTTAGTATTTGGTAGATGTGGAAAGGATTAAGCCGTCCTGTTGTAGCGTTGCCTACATCAATGAATGACCCGCCAAAATTCTTGCATATGGTATTGTACTCATTTTCGGGGTCAAGCATAAAGATTTTGCAGTTGTCGCTATGAAGCAAGGACAGCAATGTTTTTGTAAAGTAGCTCTTACCGCTCCCACTCTTGCCTATACAAAAAGCATTGCTGTTGTTGTGATTGGGGCTACGCTTCCAAGTATTCATAATAACCGGGTAAGCGCCGCTGCCTAGCGTCATCCCCTCCGGCTCAATGATTGATGTAAACACAAAGGGAAAGACTGCCGCTAAGCTCTCGCTGTTGATGCCTCGCTCGAAGCTCTTGAGGTTGTTCCGCCTTGTCACCGAGCTTGAGATAAAGCTATCAAACTGTCTAAAGGTAAGTCCGTGTGCCTTAAATCCCCCTGCCGTTATATCTCGGCGGACTGTTTTTCTAAAGGCTTTGTTTTGACGGTGAGCTATTGCCCGTTTTGCTTTAGGGTCATCTGATGCCTCGCTATAAGGTACATTATTGAAGCCTGTAACAGTAATCGTGCAGTCAAAAAGAGTTTCGTTTTCGTTTTGTAGTGATTGCAAGAGATTAACCGTACTTTTGATGTGAGTATCCTGCTCCACTATCTGACTTGCCTTATGTGTCTCCCCTCTTGAGCCTATCTCTGTCAAAGCACGGTCAATGCGTTTTGTTGCACGGTCTCTATCGACAGGGCGAATATTTAGGACTACTTTTGTGTTATCAATATTAAATAGTCCTGCTCCCCACGCATTAGTAACTGTCAGCGGATAATCTGACACGGTGTAGCCAAAAGCAAAGGTATCGTCTACCTCGTACGACCAAGTTTTGAACTTGACTGACTTAGGCTTAACAAAGTCTAGGTAGTCCTTAGGGTCTACATCATCAATCGTTCGCTCATCAAAATGGCGTGTGTAGCAATACTTGAGAAATAAGGCAATCTCTTTTGCCGAGAGCTTGCTCGATGCCAAACCGATGTCATCAAGGGAATCTCTAACATAGTCAAGCGTGTCGATTAGGCTTTGCTTATTCTCGTCATAGATAACAATGTAATAGAAGGGGCGGTATTGTTTTTGGATATTGTTGAGCCTGTCTATTTGACTTAGACGGCTTTTGAGTATTGCTTTTTTGGCTAGTGAGGCATCGCTAGCTTCGGCGGACTGTATCTTGTCGTATAAGCCTCCCGAAACCTCATCAAAGTTGATGGGGCGGTCTATCTTGACTATCTGTATAGATTGGCTCGATGTCAAACTATTAAGTATTCGGCTAAACTGTGTAATCTTATTGTTTTGTCCAAAGGCATTAAGCAATCTAAACTCAACCGAGCCTACACTAAGCACACCGCCATAATACTCACCGTAGTCTATAATGCTGTCCTCTCCTATGCCGCCTTGCGGAATAAGTGCATCTATGGAACTTCTACCCTTCTTTTGTCTGCTATATGACTTAGGCATCATCAGATACCTAGAGATGTGTCCTATCTCCCTGTATGCTCTGATGTCGTCATCGGAATAAAAGAGTACAATGGATATGATTATCAAGCCACCTAGTAACCACAGCCTAAAAGTAATGTTGGACATCATTATAAGTAATGCCAGGAGTAGCACACCAAACATAAACCCTACATCTACAAGTGTAAAGTTTTTCCATATCGTGGTATTAAGCCTTGTCTTTTTAGGTATTAGTCTCATTTTCTTGTGTTTTTCCTTATTGTATAGCTGTATATGCGTAAAGACGGTCTTTATATCTTTACATCTTTATATCTTTATATCTTTATATAAAGATGTCTTTATCCTTTTAGATGTTTTGTGACCTCTGATGCTATAGCTGCTTTTGGATGAGCTTTGGCGGCTGCACTTGCCCCCGTCGCTCCTGCTGCCCCCGTCGCTCCTGTTTTTCCGCCCATACCACTACCCCTTAGGCTATCGTGTAGTTTTTGAGAGCCGCCAACTTGCTTAGAGCCACCTTGCCCAGTATAGGCTTGTCCGCCTCCGCCCGCACCGCCCGAGCCGCCTCCGGTCATACCGCCTCCAGCTGTTTGGTTTGCGATTGTTTTGCCAAGATTAAGTCCGCCTGCCGCCGCACCAACCTTACCGCCTATGATTGCACCCTTAATGACACCAACACCGCCCATAGCTATTGCTCCCATTCCACGCACACCTTGCATCATCTCTCTGCTTTCGTCTGCACTTGTTCCAAATAGCCTTGCAACTAATAGTTGACCGCCTAATGCCGCAAACCCTCCGCCAACCAATAAGAATAACTTCATCGGCGTAGCCAATAGTCCACCAAAGGGCAATCCCCAAATAACGGGTATCATTAAAAGAAAAACATTCATTGAGAAAACAGCTCCCCACGCAAGAAGCACCTTAGAAATTACTGTCTCACGCCACTTTCTAAAACGAGCGCCGTCATCCATCGGAATTGTCGCCGTAACAAACGGCAACGCTAAGAATAAAAACACAAGGTCAAACAATCGCTTAACAAGTCCTAGCATAACCATTGCTAATAATACCAGCATAGCTATCCCACCAGCAAAGGCTATTACAAAATTAAAACCGCTAAGCCGTACCAAATAGTCGCCTGTCTGAGAGTTGCCTCGTGGTATTCCTCCCGGCCATGTGCGGTATCCGCCTAAGACTGCATCAACTGTTCTTTCGTCCCAGCCCATAGCCATAAATCTTTCTCTACAAGCATCTCCAGTTCTCCAACCACTCTGACTAATCGGATTGCCGTCCATATCCGTAACTTTCCTAATATCTAAAACCTCGTCCGTATCAGGGCAAATCTCCACATACCATACATAACCGCTCTCAACTGCTAAATCGAAAATTCTTTCGCCTAGTGACATTGTCTGCTCTTGTTCGTGTACTTCTGCAAATTGCTGGTCAAGAAATGTTAGTGCAAGATTAGATACCTGTATACCCGTCAACATAACAAGGCTAATTACAGCTGTGGTGAGTATCGCTCCTATTCCTTGCCCAACTGTCTTAGCGTGGCTTTTTCTGTCCTTGTCGCTAACAGTGTTTTTTATAACACTGCAAGTGATACTAATCGCCACAACCAAAAGACTAAAAATAAATATGGTCACAAAGACCCTCTGCACCATATTCGCACCCAAAAACATATCTACAAGGGATTGTTGATTGCCATCAGCATCGGTGGTTGTTTCCATTCCTGCAACCAACCGAAAAATGTCAAAAGTAAAATCTACAAGGGCAAGTAATGGTATGAGTAGGTTCATTAACCATCTATCAAAAGCTAATTGCATTTGTTATACCTCCACTGGGCTAAGAGTAGTTCCTCGTGGGGTAACCTCTAATTCATTTCTAATTACAGCGTCATCCACATTCATACCCAATTGTCGCAGAAGAAGATTGCCGTTGTGTATTACGATAATTCTTACCATTCCCGAAGAGAAAAACAATACAAATCTGTTGTCCCCTCTATTTTCCCATGTCCCAGTCGTTTCTCTATTCGTGCTACCCTCAGTGTAACTGAAAGTATTATTTCTTTCAAATGTGTATGTGTGAGTTCCCGCTCCGACCCTATGCTCAAAAGTTCCGTCAAGCACTCTAATCCCATTACTGCCACCGTTGCCGTTACAGGCAACAAGCGGAATAGCTATTACTAACAGTATCGTGGTTATAAGAAATAGTTTTGTTTTTTTCATATTTTACTCCTTTGAATTGTAAAGACTGTCTTTATCATCTTTACAATCTTTATTGTCTTTACATCTTTATATAAAGATATCTTTATTTCTTTATCAAATACTTAATTAAGCACTTGACAGCACCCTATTGAATAGGGTATAATATAGATATGGTAAGAGAATTTATTGCGTTGCCTATCTTCGAAAAGCAATGGCTATCATTAGGCTTAGACGACAACGACTTAATGGAGCTACAAAGCTCCTTGCTTGACACACCTAGAGTAGCGCCAGTTATACCTAGCACAGGTGGTGTTCGCAAGATAAGATTTGCTTTTGGGAATAAGGGTAAAAGCGGTAGCGTACGAGTATTGTATGTCGACCTTGAGGATTGCACTATAATTTATTTGCTTTTTGCATATTCTAAGAACACAAAGGATAATATTACAGAAGCAGAAAAGAAAACTATTAAAGAATTAGTACAAGGTCTAAAAAATGATTATAAGGGAGGTCACCATTATGAGTGAATTAGGTCAAGGGCTAATCGATGCCCTAAAGGAAGCGAGGCAGCACGCACAAGGAAAAATTGCTGCAAGAACTACAAAATATAATGTGCCGTCTGTCAAGATATTTGAGCCACAAGAAGTCAAGAGCATACGCAATAGTCTTGGCTATAGTCAAACATTGTTTGCTCTTATTTTAGGTGTGTCTCCAAAAACAATAGAAGCGTGGGAAAGTGGTAAAAACACTCCTAACGGCACATCCAGCAGATTGCTCGAGATTATCCAAAAGGCGCCGGACACCCTGCATAGCGTAGGGCTTGTATAACTGTCTTTATATAAAGATGGTCTTATTGTCTTTACATCTTTATTTCTTTATATAAAGATACCTACTGATTAGTAGCCCATGTATGCAATACTCCCACTGCAAGGGGCAACATTGCAGCGACCACAAAAATTACTACTACACCAATGACAAAGAACTTGACGCTTTCTTTTGCTTTCTTTTGCTTTTGGTCGTCTCCACCTGCAAAGACGAACTTTAGTCCTAGCCAAAGTCCGAGAAGTAAAGCTGCACCAATAAATATTCCAAGCAACGGCAGTGTCAGCTGTCTGTACAAATCTCCTATACGCTCTTGCATTTGTTGAGTGTCTCCGCTCACATTTGCTAGTGTTTGGTGAAAAATGTTCATAATAAATATCTCCTTTTTTCTGTTTGTGTTTTTCTTTATGTTTAACGCTTACCTTACTTTAGGCTTGCGTATTGCTTTAATAATGACTACAGCAAAGACAAGGGCAAGTATACAGCCTATTGTTATCAAGATAATAGCGGCAGCATTAAGGCGGTATGCTATTTCAAAGTAGTGTACGCTGTAGTTGCCGATGTCGTCGGTGACAACAAGACGGAAGCTTCCGTTATTGCTAATGGTGTTGCCTCGAAGCTCAACCGGCTGACCATTGCGTTCTAAACTAAATGTTACACCCGACTTAGACGGATTACGGATTTGGACGCTGTTAGCGTTATGCACTAGCTCGATTGTGGGTGGTTCCCTGTCTATCTCAAGCGGCAAGTTAAATGTGCGACCCTCTGCATCAATAAAGGTTATTACCCACATACCGTGTTCCTCGATTGTAACGCTACCGCCTGCTGGCATAACTCCACCCGGTTCGCCGTCTCTTGTTGCCGTGAGGAATGACCATACACCGTTATTTGTTGGGAGTGTAATGCTTCTTGCCCTGCCCACTATTATAGTAAACTCGATGCGGACAAAGTTACCCGGCATATCAACAGCTTCTATTATATAGTGACCTGCTAAATCAAAACGGTTTCGCTCGTCTATCTCCTCGCCGTTGCGTGTGACCCGCAAACTACTAAGCTCTTCAAGGAAGGTAAGCGTCACACGCTCACCGCTAATAGCAAAGTTAGGGACACTAAGCTCAAAGTCAACATAACGGTCTATTTCAAAGCTCGCATATGCCCGATTACCTGCTCGGTCTTCCGCCATAATGCGGAAAGCGCCGTGCGTATCAAAAACCTCGCCGTCAGTGATTTGCCTCAAGGTATTGCCACGGCTATCAATTAGCCACGCTCGCTCATACCCTTCGATGTTAGCTGTGACAATTCCGTTAGTCACTTCGCCATTAGCCACTCCCTCAAGCCGTATGACTGGCGGTGTTGTCAGTATCTCTATAGTAATGGTAAGGAAATTACCGAAATTGTCCGCAACATAAACGGTGTACACTCCGTCAGCTGTAAGCGTTCCGCCCGTATCAATTACAGTACCGTAGCTGTCAACTATAAGAAAAGTGTTAAATGCTTGCAATATCCGTACAGTCACCTCGCCCCGGGCAATGATGTTATGCGGAGATATTATTCGATGTTCGCCCACCACCTCGTATCTGATGAAGGAATGTAAGAGTATTGTAAAGCGTTCCTCGTTGCCGATGTTGTCACGGATAATAAAAGTATATAGGGCATCTTGGTTAAGTATTGTACCTTGTGAGTATGAAACTGTTGTCAACTCTCCACCGGGCATATTAGAATTAAAGAAACTAACTCGTACCGTCTCGTCCCATCTTAAATAAAACGGTGTATTAGTAGCTCCGTCTCTTGTTACTCTATTCCCTGCAACATTATATACTCGCACTTCGGGCAAGATAAGGTTAATAGTAAATCTAAACTCTACAAACAGCTCGATGTTAGTAGGGTCATACAAAAAGAATACAAACTCCGCCGAATTTTCTATAGTTGCCATTATAGTGGTCGTGAATTGGTTAGTATGGTTAGCAAAGGTTGTATGAGTATCTGTGAATACTGTCCTTGCCCCGTCAACATACCTAAACACAGTCAAGGCATAATTACCACTAAATCTTAAAGACACATCTCGATTGGTTATGCCACCGTTTTGCACTCCCGACAATACACCTGTCGGCAAACCTTTCATATAAAAGACACTCGGCGGCTCAATTATCCTACCGAACAAGTCGGTCATTCGTACCGTGTAGCGACCGCCCTCACGAATAATGTATTGTAGCCGTGCTATCTCTACTCTGCTGCCAGCGTGGTCATACTCCATCTCTACAAATGTGCCGTCGTGTCTGATGCGGAATAACTGTAAGCTCGTCAGTGCATTAAAGTTGTCTCCTATGACTATTGTAATCCTAAGCTCTATCTCGCTTGTAAGCGATGATGTTATCATTCGGGGTGGCTCTCCGGCAATCACTACCTCAAAGCGTAAAACATTAAATGACCTATCATACAGCTCAATCGTGTATCTGCCAAAGTATCTGATGCCGTCTAATATAGGAAGCTCCTCGCCCTGCACAAAGCGACGGTCTAAGTTGCGACCCAAAATGTGCATTCCCTTAAAGTTGTCTATATGATGTGTTAAGTATCTTAGGTCAAGTGTGATGTATTGAAGCGTACCGTCAAACATTCCTACAAAGTCACTATTGAAAGTCACCCACTCCTCACGACCGTCACCAAAAGTAGCAACTCCTCGAAGCGTTGGCGGAGCTAAGCTAATATAGATAATGTACTGCTCGATGTTGCCAGCGACATCACGCTCGGTGACAAGAAAATATCCTTGCCTGTAATGGTCAGCAATATTAAGTGCATCCCTTATCCTCTCGCCAAACTGTACAGGGATAATGGGGCTACCGCTTATCCTTATAAAGTCGTCAGCTATAAATTGTATCTCTACAAATGTCGGAATAAAGAACTCCCTTGACAATCTCGTAAAGATAAAGTCTTGTCTAGCTAGGCGGATTGACATATCAGCAAATTCGCTAAGGTGACTAGGCATAGCTATGTCTTGCCTTATTAAATTCTCGCCGTGTATTTGAGTTGGCTGAAATCCCGGTCGCATATGCTGACGAGCAGTGATGTAACGGTTAGCATACAGAAGCACCACCGCATCAAGTTGTTCCCTGTCTGTATACAGCATAGATACTGCCTCGTTAGTCGCTGACACATATATCCATCCGCCGGGGACTTCGCTAACTCTAAACTCCCACTCCATCGCTATTGCAAAATCCAGTGCCACCGCACGGGATGCAAATTGATGTGTCCCTGCAATATCCCGATTAGGTGTCGTAAATACCCGTGCCGGCAACACCACATTGTACCAATAGCTTACTCTAAAGCTGTTGTATATTGCTTCTTGATTGCCAAAGGTATCGACTATAGATAGAATGACACGCTCGGCTGTAGACATATTGCCAGCTCTATCAACAGCTCTAAAATACCACGCCCCCTCATTTGCATTAGTTGCAGTAATAGTATGCTCGTGTGCCGCTATTCTTGTAAAAGCTCCCGTAACTCCGTGCCTTACATAAACCGCCTCAAGATTAGCGTCTGTAGGTGAAAACACAATAGATGAATTAGTAAACTCGGGCAAAGCATTATGCTCGGGTGGAATTGTGTCTATTATGATAGTATAGATGTCCGAGGACAAACCAGCGACATCCCTGCTTCTAAACTCCCAAAGACCGTTATTAGCAGTTGTTGCCTCAACTGTTACGCTAACATTGTTGTTAGGTGATGTGTTACGGCGTTCCTCAAACACCCACGCTCCGCCGTTATGTCGTCTATATATCCCCCTGTTATTTGCTGATGTCGATGTAAAAGTGACTGCTTGATTAGTATGACGAGTTGTTGCATTAAATCCGCCAGTCGGCCTATTGCGATTGACAAAAAGCGTATATGTCGTACTCCGCCCTGCCAGTGTCCGAACTTCCAAAGTATGAACTCCGTCTGGTAAGTGATTAAAGTTTCCGTTGTTACTAAAAGGTTGTCCATTAAGTCGTGCATATCTAGAAAATTGCTGTCTTTGAAGCGGTGCAAAATTGAAATTAGCATCAACTCCAGTGATTACATAAGCATTAACCCCCTCTTCAGGAACAGCTCTCACATTCGCTCCCCAAAGATTTGCTCTAGGCACTCCCTCATCAGCATACCTTAAAGTAAAATTATTGCTAATACTTACAGTAGTCCCTTGTATAAAAGAAAAATATTCAAAATAAAAAGAAAAATTCATTGTCTGCTCATAATATATTTGCATCATTTCCGTATAGGTATTGCTTCGTCCCGACACATAAAAACTATAGCCACGAGAAAATGGTGCGGAAGCTATATTTAAGCTTATCCGACCTCTGTAAGGACTATCTACGAGAGTTGGAGGATTAGTAAAATAACCTCCATAAATCTCATCAAAAATTGGTGCAATATATCTACATATCTGAATATGTATTGATACAGAATTGATACCTACTATCAAATATATGCTCTCAATGCCAGTAGCATTTGAACTTACCAAGTCCCCTGGCCAGTAGTCGTTTCCCGGTCCTGGCCAAACTAGTGGTGTCCCTATTGTCCCTGTACCATGACCATTCCCACGATATATCCTGTATGTCCTCGGAAACGACACTTGAGCTTCGGCGGTTTGTATCTCGGCGCTGTTGCCACTAAACATAAGCGTGCCAAAACTTGCTACTAATAATAGAAGCAATAATATCGGCAGGTTTACTCTTTTTATGATTGTTCTTTGTTTTTTCATTTAGTTCTCCTCTGTATAGCTGTATAGCTAGCTATACATAAAGACTTCTTTATATCTTTATATAAAGATGTCTTTACGCACTAATGTAATTGGTTTTAATATTGCTTTTCATAAAGGCTAGGTCTGTTAGTAGCCACTTGTCATCTTTTGTGTAAGCGGCATCCATTAGCTTATCTAGTAACGCAATCTTGTTTTCAAAGTCGGCTTCTATCAGCTCCTTTAGCGTTGCCTCGTCGAGCCGTCCCTCAAACTTACGGATAATGTCGTCCCTCAAGTCAATAAATAGCTGTGTCACAATCTTGGTTAGCCTATCGTGTACACCATCTGACACTTGCTCTCCTGTATCTGCAAGCGGACGGTCGCTAGCTTGGTCATCCTCGTTCTCGTCAAGCTCCTTATCCATTTTTACAAAAGCGTTGCGGTGTACAATCTCGTAATAAACATCCTTCTCATCAAATATAGTCGGCTCTCTTGGCGGGTCATTATTGTTTTTGTCACAGCCATATATCTCCTTGCACTTAAAGACCGGGGTAAACTTTGCTCTGTACGGATTTTTGCCTAACGCAAGCACAATAGCGTTGCCCATCAGTCCGGCACTAGCATCGTTTAGCATAGCAAGCTCGCTTGGATGAATAAGTGGCTTTTCTTGTACAGAGGTTGAAATTGTTAGGTTATCCTCACTCCTGCCCATCCCTTGCCCTCGCTCACTTTGCGAATAACTAATGTTCTTTATTTTGTGCTTGCCACAGAGCTTACTAAATTCCTCATTAGTCTCATTGTCACCAGCTTGAATAAATACCTTAATCGCACAGTTGGATTTAATTATGGCGGCAATCTCTTTTCCGTACTTGTTATCTAACTGCTTAAAGTCCTGTATTACGGGTATCATCCAAATCTTGCGACTACGCCCCACCGTTATAATGTTGTCAATCTTATGGAACTTGGGCATATTGCCAAACTCGTCCATCATAAAGTAAGTGTTTCTTAGTAGCTCGGCGGACTGGGTCTTACCTTTCTTTTGGTTCTCGTCCGCTTTAGCGACAAGTGCCTTGTACATTTGCGTTATAAATAAGGTGACTAGCCTATGACGGTTTTCTCTCTCATCGGGTATCTTGAGAAATAGCGCTGTCGGCTTCTCATCAAATGTGCTAAACTCAATGCCGTTGCTACTTGTAAGAGCAGATATGCCCGTGTCTGCCATCCAACTAAAATATTGATTGACATCACCCAAATATGAACTAAGCGTCCTGTCTTGAGATACAAGTACCGTATTCGCAAGTCCTTTAGTCTGACTAAACTCATCACGATTATCAAAGTAGGCTTTTAGCTCCTCGCAGTTGCCCTTTGCATATTTGGATATTGCCGTATAAAGATTAAAGAGGTTGAACTGCTTTCGCTCCATCAAGCCGTCTCGCATATCTTCCCAAAAAGCGACCGCTAATGCAAGTATCAAGTCCCTTGCCCCTTTTTGCCAAGTGCTGTCATTTGTGTTCTCGACTGGACAAATAGTATAAATAAGGTCTTGTATATCTATAAAAATATCATCCTTTATACTTTTTGCAAAGACCTTGCGGTCAGCATCAGCATCCTCAAACGCTAGGTACTCTCTGCCGTCAAAATAATACTTGCCCGACCTACACTCCACTTTTGCATTATGCATCCGTTCTGTCTTGAGATAAATATCATTAAACGGATTCCAATTAGTTGAGCGGTATATATCGTTAAGGTCAATCACCAGTGTTTCGTACCCTAACTTGCGTAAGCTCTCGCTGTGATGCAAATATAGCTCGCCCTTAGGGTCAGTGATTACCATACACGGTTTGGTCTTACACCTTGCCATTATCTCAATACACGGCTCAATGAATGTCGTTGTCTTTCCGCTCCCGGTCGTTCCGATGACTAGCGTATGAATAGGCTTGCATAGTATAATGCTAATATCCTTGCCTCGCTTTTGTGCGTGGATAGGAATACCGTCAGCTATATTGCCTAACTTGGATAGCTTTGTCACTGTCAAGCTGTCATTTTTGCTAATCATACTCTTAGTCAACCACTTAGCGTCCTCACCCTCGTTGACCTTTAATGCACGCCGTCCCACATTGTATCGCTGATTAGCCCAAATAAGTATCCCTATTACAGCCAGCGCTACTAGCCAAATAATCCAAACTGTGCCACTAGCTAGTGTAAAACCCGTACCGCTAAAGAAGCCAACTATAACTGCCACTATCACAAGTGTCATCACAGCTCCGACGGCAATCAGTATAGTAGCGATTGTTGCTTTCTTTTTATTCAAATTATCTCACCCCTTCAAATGGTATTTTTGTTAAGCTGATTGATGCTCTCTGTTCTCAAAAGCTATCTCTGCCTCGATTTGCTTAAATGTCTTTGTAAAGTCAGCACGGATGCGGTCGCCGAAGCTCGTCATATCTCTAACACCATTTTTGAGACACCTTGCCGTCTTGTATCGGTTTTTGCGAGCTTCCATCTTGAGATGCCTATACTGCCTACGCATCTCAAAGTCATCTCTTTTTTGTTGCTTGATGAGTTTTAGCACTTGATTACCCAGCCTTGCCCTGTAATCAAGGCGGAGCTTGTCGATGTAATCGATGTTGCTCAAATCTGCATACTTTTCGGCAAGCACACCTGTGCGTCCCTTGCTCAAAAGCTCCCTAATGTCATTCTTGGTTAATCTCTCACCGTCTACATACGCTAGCTTGTTAGCTCCAATCAGCTCTCTAACCTCAATTTCCTTTTGGGCAAGCTGTCTTTCCATCTCAAGATGCCCTGCCCACGCTTTTGGATTAGCACGAAGCATCATCAGTGCAATTTTGTCAATTTCGGCACGATGTTCTTTCATATTTGGTGACAAATACTGTAAGCGACCCTCTGTCGGTAGCTTTGCAGAAAGCTCATAAAGTGCCACTTTAAGCGGACGCTCCAGTCTTTTTGTGCCTTTTGCTCTAAGTTCGTTGAGTTTATCAAAAAGGCGGTCTCTCACGGTGTAATACTCGTTAGCACTCTCGCTCATATGCATATTAGCCGCTACAAGATAATTATCTATTGCTTTTTGGTTGACATTGCCCTTGCTCGAAAAGCATAGCTCCCCGTGTTTATTTATGCGTTTAGCTTCTTTTTCAAAAAAGCTAAAGTGGATATGGTGGTGATGGTCAGTATCTGTATGCAAAATCGCAAACATCTCGATGTTCTTTTTGTCTAAATGTGTGCGTTCCAAAAAGATGTTGAAGGTCTGCTTCATAAACTTTTGGGCTTGCTCCTCTGTCCTAAGCCCTTTGCTTGTTGGTTGGTCAAAACTAACAAAACCGTGCCAAATAATGCTTTCTGTTGTGCTTATCTTAGCTTTTAGCTCCTCAAAGCCTTCTTTGTCTATTGCCCCCTTGAGATTAAAAAGTCCTGTACTATCGCCTTCTTGCTTGTTGTTTCGTGTATAATACTCAAAGACATCCTTGTTGCTTTGTGTTTTCTTGCCACTTAGCATATACGACAAATAATTATAATCCGATGTCAGATTATAAAAACTACGCCTTGCCAAATAATCGGCTCTATCCTCGCCTTTGAGATAGCTTGCAGGTCTTGGCGTGGTATATTTGATGTTTAAAAATACTTTGCTCATTTTTTCTGGCTTCTCCCGATTATTTCTTTTTTAATGCCCGCAAGTGCTTTAGGCAGTTCTGCCAGTAAACCCGTCAACATCATCTCGTTTGACACCTTTTCGCCCAAAAGCTCTAATGCCTTAACATTGAACAATGTTGAAATTAGGTATTCAAGGATTGTCATCATAACAAAGGTGTCCTCAACACCGTTATATATTTGCTCAAGTCGCTTAATTAAGTCGTTTTTTGTGTCTTCATCCAAAATGCCAGCAACTTCGGCATCAAACATTCGCCTGCTTTTGAATGTCTTACGATGTAGCTCTTCCATCCCAATCCTCAAAGCCCGATTAAGCAAGTCGTTTTTGCTCTCGTATAGCTTTGCCGCCCATAGCTCTTCCATTAGCGTCAAAGTTTCGGCATCATTTATCCGAAGCGTAAAATAGTTTTTCTTGATGTCTTTCTTTTTCACGGCTTATTTCTCTCTTTTTTTCTTGTGTTTTCTTTTTGCGGCACAGTCCGCCACGAAATTTGGTTTCCAAATTGTCCCTGCCAATGGTGGTGCATCATACACCATCATTTGGCACTAGGTGGTGCATCATTTTGAACTATATATAGGCAAAATCAAATATGCACCACCTCTTATCCTGCTTATGTTCTTAACTCACCTTTTTTTTGCGGTATAGCCCTCTTTGCTATACCGCACCTCTTTTAGTCCTAAAATTTGTATTGGTTTGGGTTGTTCGATTGGGAATTGTTGTAATTTGGGGCTTTTGTTGGTTGGCTTGAAAGGGTGGCTATTGCTTGTTTTATCGAGTAGTCTACGTATGCCTCGCCTTTTTTGGGACGGTACAGTCCCGATTGTCTGAAAATATCGCTCATAGCGTGTTTGTCCGAATTTGTGAAATAGGCTAAGATGTTTAGGAGTTTGAAATCTGACCGGGATAAGTCACCGCATATATCCTCCCCTGCCATTAGTCTATCGAACTCGCTGCCCTTCTTGCTCCGCTGGATGCGGGCGATGATGTCAGAGTTGGTCGGTGAGTAGCTTGAGGTGCTAAGATTTTGTCTTGGCTTTTCAACCTCGGGGGCTTTCTTCCCTATCTCGGCTAACATCGATGTCTTAAATTCGGGCGGATAAGCGGTAAGGTTGTTGTTTTTGGAAATCATATTGCCGGTGAAAGAAATAAAGCCCTGCTCCAACACCTCTACCTCTTTTGTCTTACCACTGTGCCGACCGCCGAGCATATTGTCTTTGACCACAAAGTGAAGTCCCGTGCCTGACATACTCTTTTCGCCGTATGTCCCCTCAAGGGCTTTGCTTATGCTTGTGGCTGTTGTGGATTCGGCGCCTTCGGCGCCGATGCATTTGTCTAAGTCAACCACGCTGTAACCGCTTCCGTTAAGTGTAAAGGTAAGACCGGCACAGCGATTGTCTAAGGCATAGTCAAGAGCTTCCTCAAAGGTCGTCCAAGTGGCTGGGTTGTCACTCCTTGCCCAATTATCCTTGTCTACAGCAGGGTCGTAGTTGATGTTGACCATCCGTTTGGAATACTCGCCCTCTTTTTTCTCGCCTGTCTCTTTGTCCTTTTTGCTCCGCATTATGTTAGGACACCATCGTGCCTGCTCTTTAAGTTCCGCTGGCACATTAGCTTCGATTGCCCTCAAGCGGTCAAGGTTGAGTTTGTCGATGTAATTGACTGGTGTCCGCTGGAGCTTGCTCTCAAGCCCCGATGCCACTCTCCCCTGCTCTCTAGGCTTGTCTGACGCTTTTTGATGAGGTATCGTAGCCTCACTCCCCTGCTCTACACCTTTCCGCCTCAATTCTCCCATAAATCTCACAACTTCATTTTCAGCACTGTTATAATATAAAAACTCGTGTATCTCATTTCGAGGAGAGCTTTCATCCAGTCTCCGAAAGCAATATGACGATTGTTCTCCTATCTCGTCAAAAAGCTCCTCTGCTAATTTCATATCCGCTTTAATATCGCCCGTGCTTTTATGCTCAATAATTTTGCAAGCTGACCGTGCATATTCAGCACCTCTTTTTCTTGTTTCTTTTTGTGCTTGAAAGATTATGTCATCGTCATTTGTTTTTTCAAACTTACTTGCACAATGCTCATTCACATAATTTGAGATTTGTCCAGCGTCCTTAATCGCATCAAAGAGGACATTCTTGTCATTTTTGACGGCAGATAACCAGCTCTGCACATAAGCACTGTGGTTCTCAAAGTGTGACCCTTCGAGCTTGATGCCTAGTTCCGCTTGTATAAACATCGAAGCAACCTCTGCCCTAAGCTCCTCTTTGGCATAAGTCGCAGTGTCCTCTTTACCATCAAAGCGGTTTAAGCGAGTTGAGTGTCCTGTGCTATGTGCTATTTCGTGCAATGCCGTTGCATAATAGTCTTGCATCGAATTAAAGTTCGAGATATTAGGCAAACGAATTGCATCATCACCCGGGCGATAGTACGCTCGATTACTTCCGTGACTAATAGGTGCAGGAGAATTTGCAACAACACCTTCAATGCGGTGGTTTTGCTCTCTTATCCTCTGCTCATCGCTCATTGCATCGAGCTTACGCTCCGCCAAATTATCTACTTGTGCCGCATTAAAAACGCTGTGGTAGCTAAGGCTAAAAGTTATGTTTTCTTTTTGGTATTCCAAACTCTCAAACGGCGGAAGTGCATTGATTGCTTTCCAATCGGGAGCGGACTTGGTTTTTTTGTCATACTCGGTGTAGTGAAAAATAGTCGTTGCCTTCTCCCCTGCTTTGACCTTAGCTCCAATGTCCTTAGCTTGATTAAAGGTCAGCCAACGAGGGTCATCGTAGCCCATTTTGTCCGCTTTCAAAATGAGTGCAAAAAAGTTAGCTCCGTTATAAACCTTGCCTGTCTTTGCATTAACCGGGGCTTCGCCCAAGCTCCGCCAGCCCTTGCTCCACTCAAGTGGCTCGCTCTCAATTTTTGCGACAAGTAGGTCGGCTATTGCCTGCCTCTCTTGCTCGACGCGTTCCTTGTATGTCATTCCCTCTCCTTTTCAGATAGTCTTTTATATTGCTCTAAAAATGTCCCTATTGTTTTTTCGCTTTTATTCTCTCGTATCGTAGCAATAATCACATATGCCACACACATAATCGGTAAAACAACAAAGAATATAACGGCTAAAATTATTATAAGTGGCAAAATGTTTTGCATAGCTAACTCCTTAAATTCCTCTTTTGTGTTTCCTTTTACTCGCCACCGTATGCCTCACGATACGCAGAAGAACCCATCACTAAGTCTCCGCAAAATTGGCATACTCCCCAAATCGTCGCAAAGGCACTACAGCTATGCCCATCATAAAATTCGCCGTCTAGCTCAACATCAGGATTTGCTTTCAACTCCTCGTCCCTTTTCTTTTTGTTTTCCCTTGCTATCTTGTACCGTTGCTCATTGATTGCAGGAACGCACTCGGCACAAAAGTTGACTGTCCTATCTCCCACCGTTGCGGTCATAGCACAAAGCTCGCACATCTCGTTACGGCACTCCTCACACTGCTTTTTCTCTTGCCCCGCAATGTTGCAAATTAGGCATTTTGTTTGTTTGCTTACTTTTCTCATACTTTTTTTCTTGGTTCTCCTGTTTTGGCAGCGGCACGGCAGCGTATCGAGCCAGCTAGACGCTCTGACGCAGAATGAAAGGTGAATTTTGAAATTTTTGCCCGCCGCTTTCTTACGGCTAAATCTATGTTTTCTAGCAATTTTGACACTCGGCGTCGAGCGGCTTCGCCGCATCCAATCTCTAGCTTATCTAGCATTTTTGCCACTCTCCCCAACCAATAGGTTTTTTGAGAACACAAAGAAAAAAATATAAAATTACCACATCCGGCGCCGCACGCCCACATCTTGCTATATAGCTCTTTATATATTTCTCTTTGTGTTCTCCCTTATGGGTTTAATAAATAAATGGTGACAAAGCGCGCGTATGCGTTTTCTTTATTTTATTATGTTATGGGGGGCAATTTTTGGGGGGAGGGGTGGTGTCATTTTTGGGGGGAGGGTACCCCCATTTTTGAGGGTACCCCTACCCTCATTTTTGGGGGGAGGTCTTAATTCAAATGCTCTGCTATCTTTTCCCCAACAACATATAGCCGTCGTTCAATCACTTGCTTAGGATTTATTTCGCTATAAATTATTTTCTTGGCTAGGTATTTTTTGTCTATTAGAGAATTTAGTAATCTTAACATCGTATTTTCCGAACACTTAAACAACTCCTCAAGATAATTATTTGTCGCCCAGCAATAGCCTTTGGCATTTGCAAGTCCCGAAATGACCCCGTATAGGAGTTTTGCTTGAGGAGTAAGCTCCTCATCCCACATCACTGGTGCCGGGATAACATAATTCCAACACAATTCCTTTTCCGCTTTCTTTCCTTTCGGCATTACATCGTACCTCCCGGAAGTTTTAACTGATTGCCCTCAATGGCAATGTACCCTCTTTCAATCAATTCATTAACGGCTTGAGATATTGCTCTCGTTGAGCGACTTAGCTTGAGAGCAAGCTCCGCCCTCTCATCCGCACCGTATTCGATGTAGCCGAAGTTATCCGCACATCCGCTCAAAACACCATATGTAACCTTTGCTTTGTCGCTAATATTTGCGTCAAGCAACACCGGCACTGGGATAACGCAGAAATATGTTAGCCTCTTTTTCACTTCTTGCTCAAGCTCAGTTTCAAATTGGGCGGGTATCGGGTTTCTTAATTTACCCATTTGGTTGTTTCCTTGTTTTTATTTGTCTCCCCCGCTCTATCCGTCGGGAGCTTGTCCTTAAAAAATAAGTCACAAAAATGTTCCTAGCATTCTTGTGACTTAATAACCTACGCAGGGGCGTATGATTACCAAAATATTGAGGAGCGGCACTAGGAATACCAACTCGGGTTATTTAAGCACGCATTAAAAAACGCACCAAACTTTGTTAAGTTTGATGCGTTAAAGCTGCATTTATGGTCTAGGGTCGTTGCCGTCGGTTGAGGAGTTTCACCTCATCGGGGGCATATAGACATCCAACCAAAATCAAACTCTTTCTTGCTACTAAATAGCTCAATCGTTCGCAAATTCGTTGGCGTCGCACGCCCTTCGCAGA
>WQVM01000020.1 GCA_009783985.1 Bacillota bacterium
CGATATGGAAATTGTAACGGATATGGCGGTTAAGGAGAAATATTGGCAGGATAAATTTAAGGATGCTTACGCCGAAAAATCTTATACCGACCCTGACTTTTGTTTGTTAAAATTTGTTCCTACTACAGGTAGACTGTATTCCAACTTTACTCTCAATGACTTTGATATATAATTTTACTTATGACAACAACAACTAAACAATTTAAGAGAGGCAACTGGCAAAAGTCAATCAATGTCCGTGACTTTATTGTCCGCAATTATACTCCTTATATGAGTGGGAGTGAATTTTTGTGTGGAGCGACCTCTAGAACAGAGAAAGCCCGCACTAAAATGGAAGAATTGCTTCAAGCCGAGAGAGATAAAGGCGGGGTGCTAGATGTTGATACAGAGCATGTCAGTTCGATTATGTCATACACTACGGCTTACCTTACGGACGAGGATATAATTGTCGGATTTCAGACGGACAAGCCCCTTAAGCGTGGGGTCAATCCTTTTGGCGGCATCCGTATGGCACAAGAGGCTTGTAAAGCGTACGGATATACTTTATCCGACGAGGTGCTTAAACATTTTGAATATAAGACCACGCATAATGACGGTGTTTTTAGAGTTTATACCGATGAGATGAAAAAGCTAAGACGGGCGGGAGTTATTACGGGATTACCCGACGCTTACGGTAGAGGACGGATTATCGGCGATTATAGACGGGTTGCTTTGTATGGAGTTGACGCTCTTATAGTAGCAAAAAAAGCCGATATGGACGCTATCGGCAAGCTCCATATGTGTGAGGATAATATACGCCTTAGAGAGGAATTATTCCGTCAGTTAGACTTTTTGGACAAACTTAAAAATATGGCTTCGTTGTATGGTTTTGATATAAGCAGACCCGCAGAGACTGCAAAAGAAGCTGTGCAATGGACATACTTTGGTTATCTTGCGGCTATTAAAGAGCAAAACGGTGCGGCGATGAGCTTGGGCAGGGTAAGTTCGTTTTTTGATATTTATTTTGAGAGAGATATTAAAGCAGGGATTTTGACCGAGAGCCAAGCACAAGAGATTATTGATGATTTTGTAATTAAGTTGCGTATGGGACGGCAACTGCGGACTCCCGACTACAATGAGTTGTTTGCAGGTGACCCGACATGGGTAACTGAGGTAATCGGCGGAATCGGATTAGACGGACGCCCTATGGTGACTAAGACAAGTTACCGTATGCTTAATACTCTTTATAATCTAGGACCTGCCCCTGAGCCTAATCTTACTGTTCTTTGGAGCAAAGATTTGCCGCAAAAATTTAAGGATTTTTGTGCTAAAGTATCGCTTGATACAAGCAGTATTCAATATCAAAATGATGACATTATGCGTCCCGAATACGGCGATGATTACGGTATAGCGTGCTGTGTAAGTGCTATGAAACTCGGCGAGCAAATGCAGTTTTTTGGGGCAAGGTGTAATCTTGCAAAACTTCTCCTTATGAGCCTTAACGGCGGACGGGACGAAATGACTGGCGGTTATGCGGGACTCAAAATGGACGGATTGGGTGGCGGAGTACTTAATTACGATACTGTCAAAAAGCGTTTTGATAAGTATGTCAAATGGCTTGCCGCTATGTATGTGGATACAATGAATGTTATCCACTATATGCATGACAAATACGCATACGAAAAATTGCAAATGGCACTCCATAATACTGATGTTGAGAGATTAATGGCTTTTGGTATAGCAGGCTTGAGTGTCGTAGCGGATAGCTTGTCTGCTATCAAGTATGCTAAAGTTACTGCAATTGCCGATGATACAGGGTTAATTACAGATTACAAAGTAGAGGGTGATTATCCAAAATTCGGCAACGATGACGATAGGGCTGATAGTATTGCGATTTCGCTTGCTAAGGATTTTTATAAGGCGCTTACTAAAAGAGAAGCATATAGAAATGCAAAGCATACTTTGAGCTTGCTTACTATTACATCTAATGTAGTGTATGGTGCAAAGACTGGCGCTACTCCTTGCGGACGCAAAGTGGGTGAGCCTTTTGCTCCGGGGGCAAATCCTTTACACGGGCGAGAATGCGGCGGTGCGTTAGCGTCGCTTAATTCTGTAGCAAAGTTAGACTACAAATATTGCAGAGACGGAATAAGTAATACATTTTCGGTTATTCCCAACGCAATCGGTCGCGAAAAAGAAACTCAAAGCAGTAATCTTGCTATGCTTATCGAAGGGTACTTTGCAAAAGGCGGTCACCATATCAATGTCAACACACTAACTAAAGAAACATTGGTAGAAGCACATGAGACACCGCACAAACACCCCAACCTAACCGTACGAGTATCAGGCTAT
Organism: Bacillota bacterium; assembly: GCA_009783985.1. Taxonomy (GTDB): domain Bacteria; phylum Bacillota; class Clostridia; order Christensenellales; family Pumilibacteraceae; genus WQVM01. Next base: position 2,332 of record WQVM01000020.1, read on the forward strand.
GCCGTCAAATTCGGCACACTAAGCCGCCGTCATAGAGAAGAAGTTCTAAAGCGCACTTTCTTTGAAAAGTTGTGATGTCATCAATGAAAATAAATTTTTCAAAAGTAGATAAACTTCAAGCTAAGCTCAAAAAGTTGCGACCGCTCACGCCTTCGGAAATAAACCGTTTGCGTGAAGAGTTTGTCATAGAAAACACATATAATTCAAACGCAATTGAGGGAAATTCATTAACGCTTAGAGAAACTGCGCTTGTATTAGACGGTGTAACAATAGGAGAAAAACCGCTCAAAGACCATTTGGAGGCGATAGGGCATAAAGAGGCTTTTGGACTTGTATTTGAACTTGCAAAAAAAAATGTGTCGTTGGGTGAAAGTATAGTCAAGCAAATTCATACCCTCGTAATGATGAATGACCGCTCCGTTGCCGGTGTATACAGAAGTTTGCCTGTGCGTATAACCGGAGCAGTACATACTCCGCCTCAACCATATCTTGTGTCTAAGCAAATGGAAGAACTTGTAATTAATTATGAGTCACTTAAAAAAGAGAAACATATAATTGAGTCCATTGCGGAATTTCATTTGCGATTTGAGGGTATACATCCGTTTCTTGACGGCAATGGCAGGACAGGCAGATTGATAATTAACCTAGAGCTTATTAGGGCGGGACTACTTCCGATAAATATCAAATACTCTGATCAGCGAAAATATTACGATTGTTTTGACGATTATTATGGAAACAAACAAACAACAGACACATTAACTAAACTTATCCTAGATTATGAAATTGAAGAGTTGGAAAGATACATTAGCATTATTGAAGAAAAAGAAAAATTAAATTAGATAAACAAATGACAGGTTATATCAATACAATTGAGACTCTTGGGGGATTGGACGGTCCCGGTATAAGGACGGTGTTTTTTTTGCAAGGGTGTCCTGCTAGATGTTTGTACTGCCATAATCCCGAAATGCTAGAGCCTTGTAGTCAGAACCAGTACACTTCACAGCAGGTTGTTGATATTGCCAAAAGACATATTCCGTATTACGGAAAATTTGGCGGAGTAACTTTTGGTGGTGGTGAACCTCTTGTGCAAAGTGAGTTTTTGCTTGATGTAATTCCGCTACTCAAAAAAAATGGTATAGATGTAGTCGTTGATACTTCGGGCATAATATACAGTCCCGAAGTGCTAAAGATAGCCGACCTTATTATCCTTGACATCAAGCACACCGATAGAGTAGGGTTTGAGGAGCTAGTCGGTGTCCCTATAGACAACACACTCCGCACGCTCGAATTTTTGAATGACAACAATCTGCCTTTTTGGGTGAGGCAAGTAATAATAGACGGCATCAATTCTGATGAGGACAACATAATCAAGCTCAAGAGGCTTGCACACAAAGCACAAAAAATCGAACTACTACCATATCATTCAATGGCACGACACAAGTACGAAAAACTAGGCAAACCATATCCTAACAACCTAAAAGAGCCAAGCAGAGAGCTAATGGACAAACTAATCGCTACGCTCAAATGACATAGAATGAACACAAATGTCAACAACAAATACGATGCAATAGTAATAGGTTGCGGTCATGCGGGGATAGAAGCAGGACTAGCGCTCACACGCACGGGGCAAAAGACCTTGATTTTGGGTATCAATTTGGACTCTGTCGGGTATCTTGCGTGCAATCCAAGTATCGGCGGGACTGGTAAAGGACATTTGGTAAGAGAGGTTGACGCACTAGGCGGAGAGATGGGACGGGCGGCTGATGCTAGCTTGACACAGCTTAGGATGCTCAACAGTAGCAAGGGGGCGGCGGTTAGGTCACTTAGGGCACAAGTAGATAAATATAAGTATCACGCTTATATGAAGCGGATTTTGGAAAAATGCGGTGCAGTCATAAAGCAAGGTGAAGTTAAGGATTTACTTATCAACAACGGCAAGATTGCAGGTGTCACTACAGTTATAGGTGCTATATATTATGCAAGCAAGGTTATTGTTGCAAGCGGAGTGTATCTTAATTCGGCTATCATAATAGGTGAGATTATAGAAGAGCGTGGACCGGCGGGCTTTAATAGGGCGAACTACTTAAGTAAGTCGTTAAGTCGCTTAGGGGTCAAATTACGGCGTTTTAAGACAGGCACACCTGCAAGAGTGCACAGCGATACAATTGATTACAGCAAATTTGATATACAATACGGCGAGAAAGATATTTACTTTTTTAGCGAGATGACTAAGCGTGCCGACACTCAAAAAAGTATTTGCCACCTTGGATACACCAACGAGCATACTCATCAAATTATCAAAGACAACTTGAGCAAGTCTCCCAAATACGGAGGGCTTATCAAAGGAGCAGGAGCAAGATATTGTCCGAGTATTGAGGATAAGATTGTAAGGTTTGGGGACAAGGATAGACATCAATTCTTTTTGGAGCCTGAGGGCGAAGGGACAGTAGAGGTTTATGTTCAGGGTATGTCTACCGCTATGCCGCCCGATGTGCAAGAGCAGATTTACCGTAGTGTTGAGGGGTTAGAGAATGTGGAGATTATGCGAGATGCATATGCTATCGAGTACGATTGTATTGACCCGCTCAAACTTAATCCCACGCTGGAATACAAGGACATAAGCGGACTGTATTTTGCAGGTCAGATTAACGGCACTAGCGGATACGAGGAGGCAGCCGTGCAGGGACTAGTTGCAGGACTTAATGCGTCCCTCTCGCTTAGAGACAAACCACCGCTTATATTCACTCGTGACAATAGTTATATAGGTGTACTTATAGATGACTTAGTGACATTAGGTACAGATGAGCCGTACAGAATGATGACAGGCAGGGCGGAGTATCGCCTGAGCCTTAGGCAAGACAACGCAGATATACGACTAACCAAAATCGGGTATGATGCAGGGCTTGTATGTCGTGTGCGTTATAATAAGTTCAAGAAAAAGTTAAAACAAATCTCAGAGATTCAAAAGCTACTTGATACAACAGTTTTTAAGCCGACCCAAATTGCAGAGTATTTTGAAAAAATAAACGAGTCATTGCCGCAAGGCTCAATAACCTTGCGTGAGATTATTAGGCGTAGTAATGTCAATGAGCATAATATAAGTCAAATCGGCACACTTAACGCTTACCCAAAATCGACTGTATTCAGCGTAATAACCGAAGTCAAATATGAGGGTTATTTAGCGCGGCAAGCTAACCAAATCACCGAAACCGCCCGCTTAGAAAATATGTCAATTCCAAAAGATTGGGACTACAATATGTCAAGCCTTAGACTAGAAGCTAGAGAAAAACTATCAACTATCCGCCCCATGACAGTAGGACAAGCGTCCAGAATAAGCGGAGTAACCCCAGGGGATATAAATGTGTTATTGTTAGCAATAAAACGCAATGAAAATTGAAAGTTGGTATGTTAAATGATTTGTAATATGTCATCTAGTCGTAGGGGCGGCTGAGGGCATCCGCCCCTACGATTGGTGAACATAATGCAAAGTCCACTTTATGCTTTAGTTCACCAAATTTTATTTAGTCAACAGGGAGTCAAACTTATGAAACTACAAGATATACAACAGGCTAAGGAGCGGCTATCAGGTGTAATCCACAATATACCGCTTGAGTATACTACGCATTTTTCTAAGGTAACGGGCGGAGATATTTATCTCAAATTCGAAAGCCGTCAAAAGACAGGTTCTTTTAAGGTTAGAGGTGCGTACAACAAGATTGCTAAGCTAGTTAAGACAGCTAAGCCCCCTAGTATTATCTGTGCCAGCCTTGGCAATCACGCACAAGGTGTAGCTTATGCGGCGAGCAAGAGCGGTATTCCTACAACTATAGTAATGCCAAAATCAGCCCCACTTGCTAAGGTGACTGCCGTGCAAGGGTACGGTGTTGATGTTGTGCTTCATGGCGACTTTTTTGACGATGCACAAGCTCACGCTAAGGAACTCGAAAAAAAGACAGGTGCTGTCTTTATTGAGCCGTTTAATGATTATGATGTTATTGCAGGGCAAGGGACAATCGGGCTTGAGATTTTGGAAGACCTTGCCGATGTCGATATAGTGGTTGTGCCTGTCGGTGGTGGTGGTTTGCTATCCGGGGTTGCCGTTGCAATCAAAAGTATCAACTGCAATGTCAAAGTAATAGGAGTGCAAGCCGAAAAAGCCGCTGCTATGGTGCAGTCTTACAAAAACAAAAAGCTAACGACTCTTAACCAAATTTATACCATAGCGGACGGGATTGCCGTCAAGCGACCCGGAAGTTTGACTTATCCGTTGATTCAAAAGTATGTAGACCAAATGGTAACGGTGACAGACGACGAGATAGCCTCTACTGTAATCGGACTTATCGAACGAACCAAACAAGTTGTAGAGCCTGCCGGTGCGTCGTCGCTTGCGGCTGTCATATGTAACAAAATCAATGTCAAAGGTAAAAAAGTTGTCTGCCTATTGTCAGGCGGTAACATTGATGTAGGCATTATCCACAAGATTATTGAACGAGGCTTGATTAAGCGAGGACGGCAAATCTCACTTGCTATATTATTGCAAGATAAACCGGGTGGGCTAGAGCGTGTAAGCGGTATTATAGCCAAAACCTCTGCCAATGTAATCGGAGTGCGTTTTGACAGAACAAGTGTTGAGTCAGAAATCAATGATGTTATACTTCATGTTACTTGTGAAGTGTCGGGAGAGAAGCATTCTGCCGAAGTTGTATCAGAACTTAATAAAGCAGGGTTCAAAGTACTATAGCAATTAGGAATTAGGAGTGAGGAATTAGGAATTATTGCGAAAACTATTTGTTCGGGCGGCTGAGGGCATCCGCCCCTACGATTGGTTGTCTATCTAGTACAGTTTGTCCAAGTGTAGGGGCAGACGCCCTCGGCTGCCCGAATAGTAATTATCCGTATTACCAGTACAATGAAAAAACAGTCAAAATACAGTTTTGATGATTTATTAGAGATAGTCGCAAGGCTATCTGCTCCCGATGGTTGTCCGTGGGACAGAGAGCAAACACACCAAAGCATATGCAGTAATACTATCGAAGAAGCATATGAGGTTGTGGATGCTATTGACAAAAATGACAAAATCGCCCTAATAGAAGAGCTAGGCGACCTGCTTTTGCAATCGGTTTTTCATTCTGATATAGCCAAGAGGGCAGGTAATTTTGATATGGACGATGTGCTTACTGTGATTTGCGACAAGCTAATCAGCCGTCATTCACATATATTCGGTAATGACAAGGCTACAAATGCAGGGGATAGCATATCTGTTTGGGAAAAAAACAAAGAAAAAGAAAAAGGGCACACAAGCGTTAAAGCAAAATTAGAGAGTATCCCCAAAAATCTGCCCGCGCTAATGCGTGCCTCAAAAGTTATTAAAAAATTAGATAATAGTAACGACAGCCCCCAAAATAAGCCCATAACAGCGATAGAATTAGAGGCGGAGTTGGTTACACTTGTTAGGCAAGCTGTCCAAAGCGGACACGAGCCGGAGCTAGTGCTTAATCAAGCCGTAAACAAAATGATTGACGACCTTACTTAACTGCATACGGAGTAAGTTCTTTAATCAAATCATCGCACTTATCAGAATGAATGTCAAGCACAACAGGCTTAGACAAATCTAAGCTAAAAATACCTAGTAGCGACTTAGCATCAATAACAAAGCGTCCGCTTTTTAGGTCCAAATCATACGGATATTTGCCTACAATGTTGACAAACTTTTTGACATTTTCTGCCATACTTAAAGAAATTTTGATTGACTTCATAAAAAATACAATCTCCTTATAAATAATATACATACATTATACTGTTTCTCAAAATAATTGTCAATCAAATTCAACCACGCATATTTAGTTGACTAAAAAGATTTTTTTTGATACCATATATATATGGCAAATAATAATTCACAAGAGTTTTTGAAGTTTGATGCGGCTTGTGGCGAAATGGCTCACGGCAAGTATATTTTGGCTGAAAAAAAAGTCGCAGGAATATTAGCATCTATAGCAACATCAGAGAGACTCACTGCAATTGTCGGCAAGTGTGTGGCTGATTTTGATTTTGGCACAACTTTTAAGAATGCCCAAACAATCGATTTTCACGGTCGCTCTGTTTTGACCCAAATGGGAGAACGCAAGGACGCAATCGCCTTTGTTTTTTGTTTGCTTATGGAAATCGACACAGGCAAGCGTAATTTTATCGACTTTTTAAGCACCTTTTATTATAGTGACGGCGATATGCACGATGCTTACAAGGCTTTTTGCTCGGAGCAAATTATTCCGTTTGCTATCAATATGCGAGAGACTTTTGAGGGTGGCGATGCCTTGCTTGGTGACCCTGTCGCCGAAGTTGCAAGTAGTCAGCAATGGCAAGCCGAACCAAACACTCCTGTTAGACCACAACCCACTAACAATGCGCAAACAAGCAACGGAGGAGAGCGACTCAAATATGACACAACTCGTGATATGCTAGATTGTGCTACTGCAATTAGTGATGAGGTGTCAAAGGATTCGACATTGTCTAAGCGTGAGCGAGAGGAGTTGACTATGCTGCTTGATGCGTTGATTAGTGCAATCCAAACACGCAATGTCGGCTACACAAAAATCCTCTTTATCGGAGCAAAAAATACCGCAGCGTGTAGTTCGGCATCAAAACGCCTGTTTCCACTATTCGAAAACCTATTCAGAATACTAAAAGCCACCGACATTTTGTAGACAAACTTTCAATTATCAAAAAAAATTCGAATTTGGGATATATACTACTTTTTTATAAGGCAGATTGCTTCGTTCCTCGCAAAGACGATAATGGGTCTAGCTTTCCACCATTTACTTTATTTGCCAAAGTCCCAAACTTACAATATAACACATAGCTGTAATTTCCAATCCGTAGGGGACGCCGCCTTCGGCGTCCCGAACAACAATTATCAACTTTATCATCATTGTCACATAATATAGTGATGGCACACAAACGGAGATTTGTAAATGAAAAAGAAATTACTAACAATAATACTGTCGGCAATATTAGGCTTTAGTGTCTTTAATTTTACTGCCTGCATAGCAACAGGGATACGATTTACTATCAACTTTATGGTTGATGGGGATGTTTTTCATACAAGTAGGGCAAGCAACACACGAATAATCGATATGCCTACCGCACCCACAAGAGACGGAGACGAATTTGTCGGTTGGTATTGGGACGAAAACGAATGGACTCAACCACTAACAACACTATCTCTACTAGAAGTCACACTATCTAACGATATGGTCGTATATGTATTTGCAAGATGGACTTCTGACGATGATAACGGATATAACGATGATGACCTCCCAATAGGCAGACCACATATTCCAATAGATGGAGAAGAGCGCTTTGATGCCGGTTGCCTAAGCTTGGTTGATACTTCGGGTTGGGCATTAAGAAGCACATCTCAACTGTCAGGCGAATTACGAATATCTATTTTTGATGGTGGCTTTGGGCGTGCGTGGATTGACGAGATGGCAATGCTTTTTGAAGAGAGACATCCGGGTGTGACGGTAAGGGTATTGCCAAAGTCGGGCGCAATCTTCCATAATGATATGTATGCGGAGATTAGAGGCGTTGCAGGTATGACACCTAGCGACATCTATATTGCTCACAACATTCCGTGGCAACAGTTTGCGGGGCAAGGTCTTATCGCCAATATGGACAATTTGTTTGACTCGGCAGTTTATTATGATACCAACAATAATAATGCCCCAGTAACTGTTAGTGACAGAATAGCCCAAGATGCATTCAGGACTGCCAAAATGCGTGATAGGGACGGCAATGTCGGTCATTGGCAAATTCCTTTTACTATGGGTGTAAGTGGAATAGCTTACAACGCAGACATGTTTAGAATCCATGGATGGCAAGCCCCTGAGACAGTAGATGATTTGTTTAGACTTGCTGAGACAATAGCTTTTTCGGGAGAGCGGTATTTTATCCTAGATGCAGGTGGTATGCAAGGCGGTCTTATTAGACCCTTTGTATGGAGTCAAGAGAGAGAGTATCTTTGGGATAGTGTTGTATTTGATTGGTGGGCACAGCTTGCAGGTCTTGAGAGTGAACTTCCCACCTCAATAATGAGGTTTAATAGATACGAAACTGTTAATCAATTCCATCCCGAACTTTGGTCTGAGCTAAAAACAGCTTGGACAAAATGGTACAATCTAATTGCATTACGCCCAACTAATTGGTATGCAGGTTCGATGGCACTTAGTAATAGGGAAGCACAGGGACACTTTGCTCAATGGCGTGCCGCTATGATACCCGCCACAAGTTCTCTTGCAAATGAGCTATATATGGCAGGTTTTACAGGAAACTTTAGAATGATGCCCACACCAATTATAGATGGGGCAAGAGTGGATGCTAACGGCAATCCGATTAGGGTAAGTAGTGCAATAGAATATAATCAAAATATTGTAATCGCAGAGAATGGACGCAACAGAGCTGTCGCCGAGGAGTTCTTGCGATTTATGATGGAGAGAGAGATTTCGCTAACTTTCCCTGCCAATACGAGTGGTGCATTACTAGCACATAGATACAATTTTGTAGAGCTTTATAGCAATGCAACCACCGAATGGGAGCGGTCAATATACGAAATTATCAAGAATAGCTACCGCTTTAGCACATGGAGCTGTAATCCTATGTATACTATGACCAACGCAGGTGTTTGGCCTAATAACCATAGATATGTAAGTGCAGCAACTAATCCGCATGCCTTTACGCCAGAATCCTTCTTTAATCAAAGATGGAATATGGCAAGAAATGATTGGAATCGATGGCTAAGAGATGCAGGGGTGCTATAAAAATTACACAACAAAAAAAGGAACGGTATTGCTAAAATACCGTTCCTTTTTTTGTTGTGTATGAGTATTAGACCCGTTAAAGCAAGTTTGTATGGGCGGGTATCGACCGCCCTAATAGCAAATCCTTATTTTTTACATCACTACATAGAATATAATTACTAAGAAGTGTATTATTGAGCCGATGAGTACGAATAGGTGCCATACGCTGTGCATATATTTGCATTTTTTGCCAAACCCATAAAAAATTGCACCTACTGTATATACGATTCCGCCTATTGTTGTCCAAATTATCGCAGAGGTAGCCATAACATTGGTAATAGGCACAATGGCGATAAGGGCGCACCAACCCATTACAAGATAGGCGAGCATACTTAATTTTTTGACGACAGGATTATGCATATTGATAGCATTAGCAGTTATGCCCAAAGTCGCAAAAAACCATAGTACCCCAAAGATAGTCCAACCCCACGCACCTGAATTACGCAAAACAATCAAACAAAATGGGGTATATGTCCCTGCAATAAGCACAAAAATATTGCAATGGTCTAAGATACGAAAAACCTTTTTGGCACGGTTACGCCTTAAAAAATGATAGATAGAGCTTGATATGTACAGCAATAATATGCTTACGCCATAAATAACCATTGCAATCACAGCAAAAGCATCATTAAACACAGCTGCCAAAACCACCCCAAGCACAAAAAAGATTATACCAATAGATGCACCCACAATATGAGTAACAGCATTAAAAATCTCCTCGCCCTTAGAAAATCCCGGCAAATCTTTATTAGAAATTTTTAGAGGTTGGATTGTGTTTTGGTTTTCCATAGTTTTTATATTAGCATATCACACAAAAGAAAGCAACTAATATGGATAGGCATTGGTCAAGAAAAATTTTTATATTAGTTAAATTGTTAAAAAGGGTTAAAAAGGGTTGACAGTGGTCAGATTTTGATGTATACTATTAGAGTGTTTTATGGTCAGCACAGACATCAATTAGACGCAAAAAACCGCTTTCGGATACCAACTAAGTTTCGGAAGTTTTTTGGCGATAAGATTTTTTTGACTAGAGGTAGTGACAACTGTATATATGTCTTTGGAGAAGACGGATTGGACAAGCTACTTTTTGACCGTTTTAAGGATATCGGACTTATCTCTACCAAAAGTATAATCAAGGCAAAAAGGCAAATAGCAGGGCATACGGCAGAGGCAGAAGATGATGGTCAAGGACGATTTACATTGCCTGAATTCCTTATAAAACACGCTAAAATCAGCAAAAACATCGTATCTGTAGGCTCAAGTAATTGGTTGGAGATTTGGAGCGAGGAGCGATGGGATGAATATAACGAAGAAAATGACGATTATGACGCGTTGATAGAATCCTTGGTTATGGGCGACGAAAAAGCAACTGTATAATAAAGATAAAGGATTGAGAGGCGAGGCATGGATACAAGCGACAACACATATCATATTCCTGTAATGCTAAAGGAAGTTTTGGACGCGCTTGAGCCAAAAGCCGGCGGAATTTACTTTGACGGAACGCTTGGGGGCGGTGGACATTCGGCAGGAATTATGGATGCTGGAGCATCGCTTATAGCTACAGATAGAGATGACTCCGCACTAGAGTTTGCTGGCAAAAGATTTGAAGCCGAAAAAAGATATAACGAACTGTATAGGCTAGTCAAATCGGATTTTAAGGACTATAGTGCGGTGCTTGACGGGGCTAAGATAGATAAAGTTGACGGAGTAGTGCTTGACCTTGGGGTGTCGTCGTATCAGATAGACACTGTAGAGACAGGATTTAGTTATAGGATTGACGGTCCGCTTGATATGCGGATGGATAGGAGCGGAGGACGCACAGCTTACGATGTAATCAATGGCTACTCCGAAAAAGAGCTTGTGAAAATATTCTTTGAGTACGGTGAGGAGCGATTTAGTCGCAAAATAGCCGCAAAGATAATCAATAGTCGCAAGGTCAGTCCGATTAAAAGCACTTTGGAACTTGCTGAACTTATCAAAAGTTGTGTGCCGTATAATTTTAAGGACGGACATCCGGCAAAAAGAGTTTTTCAGGCGGTGCGGATAGAGGTTAATGGTGAGCTAGATAGGTTGAGCGAGGCGATAGAGGGACTTATAGGACGGTTAAAGATAGGCGGACGGATTGTGGTAATCAGTTTTCATTCGTTAGAAGACAGGATAACCAAAAACATATTACGCAAGTTAGCGACCGATTGTCTTTGTGACAAATCACTCCCTATTTGTGTCTGCGGACATAAAGCCAGTGTTAAACTGTTAGGAAAGTATAAAGCGGGTAATGAAGAGCTAGAACGCAATTCCAGAGCAAAGAGTGCTACACTTAGAATAGCTGAAAAAGTATCAACGAACCTTCGCCGAGGTTAGTTGAGAAGAAACAAAAAAATAATTCGGCGAGGGCTTTTTTATGGTCAAGACAAAAAGAACAATCGTTACCGAAGAGGATAGATACGGCGGTTACAATATGCGTTCAAATCCGTCACAGGATTATGGAACTGTTTCGCAGTATAGCGAAACTAAGACTTACGACTATAGTGATTTGGTGGGTCAAACTTTTTCGTTGTCTGCTCCTCAGCAAGCCACTAGACAATCCACACAATATATCGCACCGAGACAAATGCGCCGTGAAACGCAATTTATGCCCACTATACAGCATGAGCAGATTTCTGATGGGGCAATTGCTGTCACTCAAGATGTCGAAATAGAACGAGCAAAAAGACAAGCCGAATTTATGCCGATGGTGCGTGTAAGGCAAAGGCAAGCACAAAAAAGGGGAGTCGTGCGTAACAAAAGTGCCGAGAAAGGACTTCCGTTGTCGCTTATTTTATATGTTGTCGCAGTAGTGCTTTTGGCTACGGCTGTTATCGCTACAGGACTGATTATGGCTGGTGTGTCAAGCAATGCCAGTGCGCTTGAGCAAAGACGGGATTATCTAGCCGAGCAGGTTGCCGATGCACAAGCAGAGCTTGCACTAACACAAGACCAAGACGCCATAAGAGATGCCGCCACCGATTTGGGAATGGTTCCCGTACCCAACACTTACTCAGTAACACTTCTTACAATGTCAACTCCGCAAGAGCATACAGCTATCACAAATTGGTTTGACAGATTAGTAAGAGTCTTTACAGGACAACTCTAGTTTACAAAATTATAATAATAGATATAAATAATCTCTCTGAACTAATTGAGAGGAATCAGACGGAAGACCCCTATTATCGGCTTGCTGAGGATAGGGGTTTTGTGGTATAGGTATGTTGATAGCATTGGAAAGGATAGAGCAAATGGTGGCTATCTTTATAAAAATAGTTGACAACTAAGCCTGATTAGTATATACTTAAACTATTACTCATCCGCCTAAAAGTCCATATTCTGACGGGGTCTAAATCGCCCCGTTAGTCCCAAGATACTCACTCATCGTACAAAAAGTACGATTTCGGAGTATGTTTGAGTCTAACGGGACGATTATCTCCTCGTCATAATTACGGACTTTTAGGCGGATGAGTAATAACATATTAAATTTAGGAAGGAAAAACTTATGATGTTTTCTCATATTGGTGAGAATTTGGCTAAAAATGAGGCTGAATATTTGTTGAAAAAGCGCAGGAGTAAGATAAAACGCATAATAGCTTTTGTTATTTTTTCGGCTGTGGTGCTTAGTGTGTATGTTGTTGCACTCATTCTTAATGCTGTTTTTGATAGCAACTCCTTAGTGGCTCGTACTGTAAGAACAAATATATTAGAGAATAACGGGCATCCGATTGTTCAGACAATTATTTTTATATGTTTAGGGTTTATAATTATAACTTTAGCACATTTTTTTATACGCTTGTTAGGTATTAAAGGTCATAAGCGTAGAAAAACTATAGTTGCGATAACGGCTAGCTTTGTAAAATATATAGGATATATTGTATTGCTGGTCATTATATTCAATGTTTGGAGTCTGGATACTGCTATATTAGCAGCTGTTATTGCAGCATTTGGTATTGCTCTTGGTTTTGGGGCACAAGGATTGGTCAGTGACTTATTGACAGGATTGTTTTTGATTTTTGAAAATTCGCTTCAAGTGGGTGACATAATTAGTTTTAAGGATTATCGTGGAGAGGTGGAGGAAATAGGGATAAGGACAACCAAGATAAGGCACAACAACGGCAATGTAAAAGTTATCAATAATAGTCAGCTCAAGGTTTTTGTTAATATGAGTATACACCGTAGTTTAGCGATGTGTGATTTTACGATAGAATACGGCGAAAATATTGAGCGTGTAGAAAAAGTTATTAGCGGACATTTTGCCGTGGTTGCCGAGAAGTATCCTGTAATTACAGAAGGACCTATTTATAAAGGATTGGTTAAGTTTGACGAAAAGGGAGTAGTCCTCAAAATAATTGCAAAATGTCTTGAGTCTGAGCGGTTACAGCTTGAACGAGACCTCAATCGTGAGTTTAAGATGTTGTTTGATAAAAATAAAATAAAATTAGCTGTTCCAAAAGTAGAATTAGTCACATAATTTAGTTGACAAGCACTTTTTAATATGGTATTATATACTTAATAGTAATTATTACTAAATAAGAAGGTGGTTACAAATATGAAAAAATTCAGTTGTACAATATGTGGTTTTATGCACGAAGGTAAGGTCGCACCGACAGTTTGCCCACAATGCACTGCACCTGCGACAAAATTTGTTGAGGCGTCTAAGACGGGACTTGTTTTTGCAGATGAGCATAGGATAGGTGTTGCTAAAGATGCTGATTCAGAAATTGTTGAGGGGCTAAGGGCACATTTTATCGGCGAATGTACCGAAGTTGGTATGTACCTTGCTATGAGCCGCCAAGCCGATAGAGAAGGTTATCCCGAAGTTGCCGAGGCATACAAAAGGATAGCGTTTGAAGAGGCAGAGCATGCCGCCAAATTCGCCGAATTGTTAGGCGAAGTTGTGGATGCATCTACTAAGGTAAATCTCGAAAAACGAGTTATGGCGGAGCATGGTGCGACACAAGGTAAGCTAGATATTGCAAGAAGAGCAAAACAACTTAATCTTGATGCGGTTCATGATACTGTGCATGAGATGGCTAAGGATGAGGCACGGCACGGTATGGCATTCAACGGACTGTTGCAAAGATATTTTAAGACAAAATGAGCATAAAAAGAAATACGCTACAAAAGCAAATGATTTTTGATGCGGTGAGGGAACTCAATATTCATGCGACTGCCGAGCAGGTGTATGACTATGTTTCTGTCAAAAATCCTTTTATAAGTAAGGCTACGGTGTATCGTAACCTTAGTCAAATGGCGGAGACGGGTGAGCTGTTCAATGCAGGTGCCCTTTCTGGTGCGACACACTATGACCACAATACGCATGACCATTATCATTTTATATGTAAAGAATGCAATGCAGTTTTTGATGTGGACGGGGACTTCCCTGATATGACTAATATTGTTAAAAAATCGGGCGAGTTTGAAGTAACAGATTGCAATATGTCTTTTAGTGGTTTGTGTCACAAATGCAAAGTATAATGATGAGATAGGGGGATGCAGAGTTAATCTGTGTCCCTTTTTTTGCTGTCAAAAACATCATTTTTGCCCCAAATAATAAGGGGGAAATTGTGTGTATTTTTTATTGACAAATATTATCAAATACTGTATACTTAAACTAAAGGTGTAACTTTAATATTGTCAAAGCATATGTCACATAATAATATGTGTATATAAATAAGCTAATTATTTAAGGAGTTATTCATAAATGAAAAAAATTAAAAATGCAAAACAAATTGGATTTTTGATGGGATTGTTTCTTGCAGTATGTATTCTCTTTTTGAGCATCAATTTTCAATCCAGTGTTTTGGCTAACGCAGAGGATTTGCCGACACCTCAATTTTCGATAGTTTTTGAAAATGTGCAAGGTGCTACTAATCCTAATTCTACAACTGGAAGCACACCATTTGAACTGCAACCAGCTACACGCACAGGATTTATATTTGTTGGATGGTTTACTGACCCGACAGGTGGTAGAGAGGTAACTGAAGTTGGTGAAACAAGAACTGTCTATGCAAGATGGGAAACATTTACAGTAACATTTAGAAATCTACAAGGTGCTACACATCCTTCTACTATAAGAGGAACAATTGGTGAGCCAATTAATTTGTATGCGGTAACTCGTGAGGGGTATACATTTGTTGGATGGTTTAACGCAGAGACGGGTGGTGTGCGAGTACTGCAAGCAAATGGAGATATAACTGTCTATGCAAGATGGCACAGTGTAACAGCAGGTGATAATGGAGATGATATCCCATGGTGGAGTTTAGATAATACTGAATGGTGGTGGGGATTAGTCGGTGTTGGAATCGGCGTATTTTTGTGGTTAGTATTTTTAGTTTTCAAAAAGCTAGTTAAGGGGGGCAAGTAATATGATAATGACAGCAATATTAATAGTGGCAGGTATAGTAGTAGGATTGCTATTGGCATTTATACTGACAATGCTACTCAAAATGATATTTAGAAGACCAGCATCCGATGAGGTTGCAACAACCGAAGTAGCCGAAGAGCCCGCAGTAGCTGAAACACCACCGCCACCGCCTGTAATAGTTACAGCACCTATGGTAGTGGCAACCCCTGTAGTGGCAGATACTCAAGAAGAAGAAATTGTTCAAGTGGAGTTATTCTCATTGTCAAGATATGACCTAATGGATCATATAGAGGCAATGAGAGAAAACACCGCAAAATTTGTTATGACTCCAAGTATGAAAGAGCGTTCGGACGAAAGTTTGCCCGATTATCTATTATGCGGTGAGCGTTGTTTTGCTATAGCTTTTGAGCGTAACGACTGTGTCCATAACATAGCTATTAGACTATACAGCGATACAGCTAACGGCTTGAGTGAACGCCACAATATAGACCGAGCCAGTTATTTAGCTAACGAAGATTGGTACAACCTAACAATAGACAATACTTTTAAGAATAAGCGAGAAGTGTACGCAATACTCAATGCGTCATACGACTATGTATGCACCAAGTACGGACTACTGGGTGAAGAAGAAGCTAAAGAAGAATTTACTCACATAGCCAAAGAAGTAACATCAGGCGGTGCAGTAGAAGAAATAGAAAAAGCAACAGCCGCAGCCGAAGAGAGTTACCTCAAAGCACTTGAAAAGTTTAAGGCAGAAAACTACTCAGACTATACTATGACTCGTAGAGAAATAGTAGAGGACACCAAGGCAATAGCTAGCAAAGATATTACAATAGTTGAGAAACCGCTTGAGCCTCAAATGCCTGTCAGCCTCAAGCACAAGACTAAGACATACGCAATTTTGTACGGAACAGACAAAGGTGTAATGATGGTAGCTAAGCTATACGACGCATACGCAGACAGACTGGCAGTAAGACATCCGCAAATCCGTAGGGCTAAATTCCCTGCAGGTGCTAATTGGTATTATATCCCTGTAGACGGGGCTTTTGATAGCAAAAAATCCGTATACGCAGTACTCAATGCATCATATGACTTTGTGCTTGCTAAGTACGGTAAGCCGGAAGATATGGTAAAAGCCGAGAAGTCAATCTACAACAATGTCCCTGAACGGACAGCTGAGGACATCAAGGCACTAGAAGACATCAAGGCTAAGTACTACACAGACCTAGACCGCAGAGAGATAATAGAGTACTCAGGCAAGGCAGATAATCCAGACATTGATATAATAGACCGTCCTATGGAGCCACAACTCCCTGTCAGCCTCAAATACAAGGGTAAAACCTACGCTATGTTATACGGCACAGAAGACGGCGTTGTAATGATAGCCAAGCTGGATAATGCTTATGTAGCCGAACTATCCAAAAAACACGCAGGTATATGCAAGGCAAAATTCCCTGCAGGTGCTAACTGGTATTTTGTTCCGGTTGGTAGTGGATTTAAGACCAAGACAGCCGTCTATGATGTGCTGTCTCACGCAATGACTTTTTCGGATAGCAAAACAAAAAAAGCTCCGGTAAAAAAAGCTCCATATGCAACTAAAGTAGCTACAACTCCTAAGACAACTGCAACCAAAAAGGTAGCTCCCAAGACAGCAACCGCTCCAAAAACTCCAAGGGCAACTCCAACCAAAAAAGTAGCTACAGCTCCAAAAGCAACACCTAAAAAAGTAGTTACAGCTCCAAAAACAACTTCTGCAAAAAAAACAACTACAACCCCCAAAACTACAGCAACTAAAAAGGCAGCCCCAAAGGTATCCACAGCCAAAAAACCAGTTCCAAAAAAATAATTTTATTAATCAAAAGCTCTCAGGCATAACGCTTGAGGGCTTTTGTTATAATCGTTTATTAAAGTGTCTTTGATGCTAAACGCTTATGCGTTTTTTTGTACCACTGTTACAAGTGTTAGAAACGATAGTTCTACAATCTAAAAAATTTATTTTTTAGATTATACATTATTGGCATTGACAAAAATAGCTCTATTTGATATACTGTAAAAATAGCATAAAAATTTATACTTACAATAAAAATAATTAAAGATAAAAAGGAAGGAGAATTAAAAAATGAAATTCAAAGGTTTTAAGAGCAAGATGATAATTATTGTAGTAATGTTTGCTATGATTTTGTCAAGCGTCTTTGTATTTGCAGGCTGTGGTGGCAATTATGATTTTAGAATCGGAATCAATCAATTTATTCAGCACCCGTCATTAGACCAAACTAGAGAGGGTTTTGTAGAAAGGCTTACTGAACTTATGGCGGAGGAAGGCAAGACAGTGCGTTTTGATTATCAAAACGCTAACGGAATTGCCGCAACTAATGCGACTATTAACACTAATTTTATCGCAAGAAATGTTGACATGATTTTTGCAATAGCGACACCATCGGCAACCAATGCTAGAGATGCCGCTGCACCGAGAGGGACACCGGTTGTTTATGGGGCGATTACTGCTCCCGAAGCTCCTCATGTGGGATTGAGCGGATACAGTCATGTTGCTGGTGTGAGTGACTATTTGGATATGAAAGTTCAGCTTGAATTTATAGGGCAAGTTCTTGGTGGTTCTGTTAGTAATATAGCATTTATTTATTCGGGAGACGAGGGGAATTCTGAAATTCAGCGTGATTCTTTGTTAGCTGCTGCTCAAGAGTTAGATGGTGTTACGGTTGTTCCTCATACAATCAATGCAGTAGAAGATATAGCTCCGATAATGGCATTAATTGCCAATAGTAATGCTCAGGTAATTTATATCGGTACGGATAATCGCTTGGCGGCTAATATGCAACAGATCGCAAATCTAAATAGTTTAGCGACAAATAGTTTGCCCGTAATAACAGGAGCTACATCTATGGCGGAAGAGGGTGGAGTTGCTTCGCTTGGTGTTGACTATACCGATGTCGGTAGATATTCTGCCGAAATAGCTTTTAGAATACTTATCGGCGAGGAAACTCCGGGTGATATAGAGCCATTTTATTTTGATTATGATACGCTTTCTGTCCTTATTAACAAAAGGGTTGCTGCAAATATAGGCTTTGAGATACCACAAGCATTGATTGAGAGAGCAGACATAATTATCATTGATGATGAGTCTAGAGATTGCGGTTGCGGTAATGGTAGCATCTTGGTGGGAATGTTTGTTATTCTTGCTGTAATGGGCGGTGCATTGTTGCTTGCAAAACGCAAGGAATAATTATTAATTCCCATTGTTTTTGAAAAAAAATTAACTCAATTTGATTGTAATTAGACACAAACTAACTAGCAAGGGGTTTTAGGAATGACTTTTTTTACCAGTATTTATGGCGGACTAGGGCAAGGGTTATTGTATGCACTTGTCGCCATAGGCATTTTTCTGACTTTTAGAGTTATGAAACATCCCGACCTAACTTGTGAGGGTTCTTTTGCCTTTGGCGGTGCACTTGCTATGACTTTGATATTTAATGGTGTGCCTGCGATACTCGCTATGCTTGTTGCTATGTTTGGCGGTGCAGCAGCAGGATTTTTGACAGGAATTATTCATACAAAACTCAAGATTGACGGTATTGTTGTAGGGCTATTGATGACAATGGCGCTATTCTCAATCAACATTTTTGTAATGGGGTCAAGCAGTATATCCGCACCGATGGAAAATTTTATTTTCACACCGATTCGTCAGTTATTTTCTAATGTGTTTGGTATGGAGCCTTTTTATGCACATTTGACATCACATATCTTTATGGGTTTAATTGTTGTGGGATTAATTATTACGGGTCTATACTTTTTGTACAAGACTTCATTTGGTCTATCTATCCGTGCTACAGGGTCTAATGAGCTTATGAGTCGTGCAAATGGTGTGAATACCGATATAACAAAAATAACAGCTTTGGTACTTAGCAATGCAATTATTGCACTTGCAGGCGCACTTATTGTGCAACATCAAAGTGTTGCCGATGTAAGGTCGGGGGCAGGTGTGTTGGTCATAGGGCTTGCCGCTTTAGTAATAGGCGAGGTCATTATGCCAAAGAATGCTAATTTTTTGGTTAAGTTTCTTTGCATAACTGCAGGCTCAATAATTTATTTTGTAATAACATCACTTATTATTGTTTCGGGTCTAATGTCTGCTGATGCCACAATGCTTTTGACCGCAGTTATCACACTAGCAGCTCTTTGTGCCCCAAAACTCAAAGGACTCTATAGGTCTAGACGCAAAAAATCAGGGTCAAACGGAAATGGGACAACGGGTGTAACTGACACAAGCAAGACCGAACAAGTTGCGAGTGCAAACGGAGGTGCAGAATGATTGAGTTAGTAGATATTTCAAAAACCTTCGACAATGGTATAGAGAAAGTTGAGGTGCTTAAACCTGTCAGTATAAAAATGAATGCAGGGGAGTCAATTGTTATTATTGGCGGTAATGGTGCAGGTAAAAGCACACTCCTCAATATAATAAGCGGAAACCTAAAGCCGACAACAGGTCAAATCAAGATTGACGGAGTAGATGTCACAAAAATGCCAAGACACAAGCGTGCGGCTCATGTTGCGTGCGTTTTTCAAGACCCTAATTCGGGTGTGTGTCCTGATATGAGTATTGCCGAAAATCTTGCTATGGCACTCTCTCGTGGTAAGAAACGACTGCTTGGACGAGCAATCAAGCGCCAACACCTAGAGGTGTTTAAGGAAAAACTTGTAACATTCAACCCCGAACTAAAAGACAGACTTAATCAAAAAGTATCCTTGCTATCAGGCGGTCAGCGTCAAGTTATCACGCTACTTATGGCAACACTCCAAAAACCTCAGCTACTTTTGTTAGATGAGCATATATCTGCGCTTGACCCAAAAATCGCAAAGCAAGTTATGGAAATAACAAGAAGCCTTATCAACGAGCAAAAAATCACGACGATTATGATTACGCATAATCTAAAAGACGCAGTAGCCTACGCCGACAGACTAATTATGTTCAGTGCAGGCAGAATCACAATGGATGTCTCCGGTGACGAAAAGAAAAAACTAACCCCTGCAAAACTTGTAACTAAATTTGAATAAATGAATAAAAAGGCAGTAGAGATACTGCCTTTTTGGTGTCTAAGAATTATCGCTAAGCAAAGCAGGAAAAAAGGCTATAAACGCTAATGGTATCATATTCGACGGGCGTCGTACGCCCTTTGTTGCAAAAATGCTTCCTATATAGGGGATTTTACTTGACAAATTTGTGGTTATAGTATATATTATAGGTATCTATAGGAGGCAAATATGGATAACAAAGAATTAGTTGATAGTTTGGTGGACAACCTTGCACAGGACCAGTACCAGATGACCCCCGAACAATTAGAGGAATACGGCAAGGCAGAAGCTAAGGCTATCAAGGCAAAAGCTACACAGGAGGCGGCAGAGGCAAAACTTAGGATTTTGGAAGCTAAAGGTGCGGACAGTGAGCAGCTTAGAGAGGCTGTCATTAAGGCTACCAAGGCAAAAAAAGCCGCCGAAACAGCCGAGACAAAATTACAGCTTATTAAGTTAGGTGAGCAACCTAAAAAGAAAGCACCCCCTAAGAAAAAAGCTACACCCAAAGTAGATGAGGAGGCTTTGGCAAAAATTGCGGCACTCGAAGCGGAAAAAGCGGCTAAGGATTCTGAATTGCAAAAAATGCAAGCAGAAAAAGTCGCTCTAGAAGCAGAAAAAGCTAAGATACAATTTATCAAAGACAAAGCACTCGAAAAACTTAGGTCAGATAGGGGCGCTTACATGGCAGAACGAGAGGCAGAGATAGAAAAAGTTCAATCTGACAAAGAACGCACTCAAGCCGATAAAGAAAAAGCTATCGCAGCTATTAGAGCTGACAGAGATTCCAAACTTGCCGAAATGGAAGAAGAAAAAAGCAAGATGGAGGCAGAGAGAGAGGCATTAGAGGCTGAAAAAGAAAAGCTAGAAGCAGAAAAAGCTAAACTGCAAGCGATTAAAGATAGCGTGGTTGAGGGTATGCGAGCCAGTCGTGATGAGCAATTAGCCAAAGCTAACGAGGAAAAAGAGGCA
>WQVM01000021.1 GCA_009783985.1 Bacillota bacterium
CCGTCGGTTGAGGAGTTTCACCTCATCGGGGGCATATAGACATCCAACCAAAATCAAACTCTTTCTTGCTACTAAATAGCTCAATCGTTCGCAAATTCGTTGGCGTCGCACGCCCTTCGCAGACTATACTGCCGGTGGAGAATTTCACTCCGCCCCTAAGTTGTTTTTTGTTTACTTATTCTATCAGCTAATCAAAAGCGTGACATCTCTATGCATATGAAGTACCGTTGCAGGGCAATCGAGTGTCAAGACTTGGCTGTCGATTTTTGCTATGGCGTCATTTTTGCTTTCGCCATTTGACAAGAGTATAATTTTGTTAGCTTTCATTATGGTGGCAAGCCCCATAGACACGGCGGTCTTAGGCACGGCTTTCATATCACCTGCAAAAAACTTATCCGCATTGACCTTAATAGTTTCTTCTGCAAGTCCCACAACATGTGTATATGCAGGCATACTTGCCGCAGGCTCATTAAAGCCTATGTGACCGTTTGTCCCAATACCTAGCACAAAAAGGTCAACCCCGCCACTTTTTTTGAGCAGGTCTTCAAATTCCTTAGCCGCCTTATTAAGGTCTTTTGCTGTTCCGCTAGGAATATGCGTATTGCTAGGCTTGATGTTGATGTGGTCAAAAAGTTGCTCTTGCATAAAGCGTCTATAGCTTTGCTCATGCTTAGTATCTAATCCAATATATTCGTCAAGATTAAAAGTCGTTACCTCGCTAAAGTCAACCTTGCCTGCCTTGTAATCCTTAACAAGTTCAGCGTACATACCGATAGGCGTACTGCCCGTAGGAAGTCCCAAAACCGCGTTAGGCTTAGCCTTAACTGTAGCGACAACAATATCCGCCGCCGCTCTTGACATTGCCGCATAATCTTTGTAATTGTTTTTTTTCATTATTATCTCCAAATTTCTTTTCTGTCAGCAAAATTTAATTGACGACTAAGATAAATCCTAGTCGTCAATGGTGCAACACAAATCCATAAATGCGAACACCACTATAAATTAAATATAACAGATTTTACTATTATTGTCAAGTAATTTTGCCTTGCCCGTCTCCAATCTTACATAAATTTATTCTATCATCTCTACACACATTCACGGCTATATTCGTCAACTTGTTTGCCAGTGACAATAGCATCTCCAACATCAGGCAAAGTATTAGTTGTGTCATCAGCATAAAGTGCTAGAATATATTCATATACAATATCCGCGTCATCACATAACAAGGATACACCATGAGGCATGACTGCACCCCACACCACAGGGCGAAAGCCATGCCAACTGATACTCCAACCAACTGGACGATATGACGGTTCAGCAAAGATAGTAAGCATACGACAATTATCAAATGCCACATCCTCAATCGTTATCACGCTATCTGGGATATATACGCTTACCAAAAGACCATTATCCCTAAATGCCGAAATTCCTATAAATGCTACGCTTCTAGGAATAATAACACTCTCAAGAGTTGTTCGAGAAAAAGCACGAGCACCTATTATTTGCAAAGTTTCGGGCAAAGTGATTTGAGTAATAGCTACACCAAAAAACGCATGCGTTCCAATACTAACTAAAGAACTATTGTCCCCAAATTCTACACTAGTTAGACTGCTATTAGCAAAAGCGGAATTGCCGATATGTGTTACACCATTAGGGATTACTATCTCTGTTATTCCTGTTCCCTCAAAAGCATGATTTCCTATGGCGACAAGTCGGCTATTCGGTGCAAATGTTACGCTTGTTAGATTACGGTTATACGCAAAGGCATGATTACCAATATGCGTTACGGACTGCGGTATAACAACTTCGGTTATCCTTGTTCCCTCAAAAGCATTATTACCAATATCTGTAAGCCCACTCCCAAAAGTAAGACTTGTTAAGTTGCGGTTATAGGCAAAAGCATTATTACCAATTCGCATAACATTTCCTGGTATGTGCAAACTTCTCAAATCCGTCCCCTCAAAAGCAAAATCTCCAATTGTTGTAAGCCAACTGCCACTCCAATGGTCAAAAGTAAGGCTTGTTAAATTGCGATTATACGCAAAGGCAAACGCTCCAACGCTTATAACTGTATGAGGAAGCGTGACACTCCTCAAATCAGATCCTTCAAAAGCCCCAAACTCTATCGCTAACGAACCACCTTGAGGCGAAATATCCAATCTGGTCATGTTTCGAGTATTGGCGAAAGCATAACTCCCAATAGTGATTATTTGCCATGGTATAGATATGCTTTCCAACCCACTTCGCTCAAAAGCATGACAACGAATAAATCTAACGCTTGTCGGAATACTAAAATTTCTTAAACTACTTGTCTCATAAAATGCATGATAATTAATTATAAACAAATCTATTCCCATTTCAAAGTCAACTCTTTCCAAATAACGAGCATTCCTAAATGCACTGACACCCATATATGTCACCGTGTTTGGTATAAAAATACTTGTAATCCGTCTTCCCTCAAAGGCATTTTGGGGTATACTATGCACCCCCAGCGGTATCTCAACATGACCGCCAAGTGCAAGAGGTATATGCACAAATTCACTTAGCATAGCATTATACAATATTCCGTTTTTGCTTGCAAAATGTCGATTGCCTTCTGCCACATCTATCCTTGCTAATGATAGGGTGTTTTCAAATGCTCCTACTCCAATTGATGTAATAGTGGAAGGGATGTGCAATTCATATCCCATAAACCCCTCAAAAGCTCTTGCTCCAATATGCGTAACTCCATTAGGTATATTCACTCGTCTCACTGGTGCACCCCTAAACAAGTCGTCCTGAATATGTGTCCTATCGCTTGTCAAATGCACTAATAAATCTGTATTAGCAAAGGCACCCGACCCAATTGATGTAATAGTGGAAGGGATGTACAATTCATACCCCATAAAACCCTGGAATGCGTTTGCTCCAATTTGCGTCAAATTGGTTCTAGGATGATTATTACCACATGGCCATATA
This sequence comes from Bacillota bacterium, assembly GCA_009783985.1. Taxonomy (GTDB): domain Bacteria; phylum Bacillota; class Clostridia; order Christensenellales; family Pumilibacteraceae; genus WQVM01. The sequence goes on from WQVM01000021.1 coordinate 2,959, forward strand.
CCATCACGAGGATCTATGCGGAGATCATATATCCATTCAGGCATATTAAAACTTGCTATTCCTTGTGGCACACCTGTGATTGAAAAACCACCTGACACATATGCAAAATTAAATGGCACACGACCTGGCACCACAACATCAATTACCGTGTAAAAAGCTGTAACCACACCTCTGTTTTCTGCCCTATATAATGTGTTAAGCAATGAGGCTGTGAGAAATCCAGAATAGCCTTCCCCAGTTTCATGAGCCCAATCATATCTATCAATGAGAGATATTCTTACATTTCCACCACCTGCACAGGTCTTAGTATACCAAAAACCTCCAATTGCATAATGCGAGTCTTCATCATAAACACTGCCAAACCAACCCATTAAATTAAGCATAGCTTCTCGCGGAAAATTATTTGAACCTGTAACATTATCAGAAAACGCAACATGGTTTTGAATTCTTATAGTGTTGGCGATACGATATCCCCTAGCAGGTCTATGACGAACATCTACTATATTGTTGCTCAAATTGAAAAACATTAAATCAGATGCCAATCTCCACCCTGCTGTCCAAAATCCAGCAGCAATTGATCTAACAGCTGCTTCATAGTATAAATTGCCTATAAAAAACGGTTGGATTCCATAGTATTCATAGGTATGAATCCTTTCAAATTGCTCAATAGACTCGTTTATGCTTGCTATAAGCATATTGATTTCATCACTATGCTCTGGCTCAACTGATAGCCTGTTTTTGTTATATTGCAGCATTTCCTCAAAGACGGCGAGGATATTTGTGTCTTGCTCAACTAACATTTCCTCAATATATGCTATGGTTTCTTTCGCACTATCACTATCATCTATGCAATCAAACTGATGTGCATAGGCAACGGATATATCGCTAGCAAGCTGTGTTACTGCTATTGCAATTATCGCAAGAAGTAATAAACTAAGTGCACTTGCTATTGTTATGATTTTGTTTTTTACTGATGGTTTCATGATTTTTGTTTCCTTTTTTGTTTTTCAATTTTACTAGCATACTTTTTTGCTATATGCTGGGCACCTGTATATATAAAATCCATAAATTGACTGGAAAAAATATTAAATAGTGCGGGAAATCCCCTATCCAGTAAAAACCGTCTTCCCAAGGTGGATGAAATTCCTGTGGAACGACATAATTAGATATGTTATTATTATTTCTTGTGTCATTGTATGCCCAATGCAAACGCGTACCAACACCAAGTTCGCTTGGATCTTCACTTCTAGCAAATCTATAAAAGCTAACAAACTCCAACGGATTTATACTCAGTTGAAATAGCACGAACCGAGCTGATCTATCTCGAAAACTGTCCTCCCTATATTCGTGCAAAACCTCTGCATCACTTGGCAATTCAATACCCATTACTCGCTCAATTCGTTGCACTGGCGACTCTCTATTGCACCCGACAAACAATATGACCGCTCCCAACATTATCATTGCAATCATAACTGCAACCACAGTGTTCTTTATAATTACTTTCATAAACCAACCTCCCAGAAGTCTATCTTGCACTTTTTATTATATTCGGATTTCCGCCACTAATTGAACCCGTTATTCTATGCCAGTCGTAGGTTAATCTTGAACATATATCAGTACTGCCTTGAGCCCATGCACTTTATAATAATAGCTTATACCGTAAAGTTTTACGGTATAAGCTATTATATACAATATAAATGCCAATGTCAAGCATATTTTGACTATCAGCCACCGAAATAAATTGGATTAGATTACGCCTAATTATTTGGGACAAATGTTGCAAAACAAAGCCAAGATGAATAAATTAAGTTTAATTGTCAAAAAATTATTTATGACTAAACTACAATTTGTAAAAAGATTAAAAGAACTAAGAATCGCTTCAGGAATTTCACAAGCTAATCTATGTAAAGAAATTGACATAGGACAAAGACTATATGAGTTTTATGAAAGTGAAAGATACTCCAGTATTCCAACACACAAAAATTTGATTAAATTGGCAAATTTCTTTGATTGCTCGATTGATTACCTACTTTGTTAAACAGATAATCCTAATAGAAATAAATAATTGCTAAACAACTGCCCTCTATTAAAAAGGCAAGTCATCTCCTGTTACGAGGGATAGGTTCGGGGTGTTTGTCGCAATTCTATATATGCCCTATACGGCGAACAAATGAACAAATGGGGACTATAACAAACGCCCTGTCCCCATTTATGTGCTTATGTCACTTTCAAAAAAAGCGATATTGAGTCTTCTAGTCAATTAGTCTACAAATAGTAAAATGATTGCGAGAGGATTTTGTGGTTACAGCCTGCAATTTGCCCGCTCATCGTACCGCTAGTACGATTTCGGGGCATATTGCAGGCTGTAACCACAATTAAGACTACGCAAGCCTTTACTATTTGTAGACTAATGACTATAGTTGCCGGGACTCGGACTGCTAGGATTAACTAGAATTAAGGCTTGAGTAAATTTGAATGTTGTACCGATTGGGAGGTTATTAATATTATTACTAGGTGTAAAATATATCCCCGTATCATCAAACCTAATAGGCATATTGTATACAATGCCTGTAGGCGTTTCTATCCATAATGTTCCGATTGTGGTATCGCCTTGATAATAAGTTAGTTCTGTATACTGTGAAGAGTTTATAAGATAATATGTTGTTCCATTAACCAATGTTTGTTGATGATCAAGCGAACCAATGCCCCAGAAATTATAAGTGTACCCCGAGTGAATTACAGCTGAACCAAGCCCGATTAAAGCGGGTGCAGTTGACCAAATTTCGATAACATCGGAAAGATAAATAAATTGCTCAATATAGTTTATTTGATTGATTATATTTGTTATTTGATTTTCTAGTTCTGTCAAGTCGCAAGCACATTCACCTTGAGGCCCCTGCGGCCCTACGGGTCCTGGTTCGCCTTCCAGTCCTTGAGGTCCTTGTAACCCTTGCGGTCCGGGAGGTCCCATAGGCCCTGGTTCCCCCGGTTCTCCGCCTGAAGGACCTTGCGGTCCCATCGGTCCAACTTCACCCGGAATACCTTGTGGTCCTATTGGTCCGACTTCCCCTGCATTGCCCTGCGGTCCCATCGGTCCCGCATCTCCGGGTTCTCCCTGTGGTCCCATTGGTCCGATTTCACCCGGAATACCTTGCGGCCCCATTGCCCCGACTTCCCCTGCATTTCCTTGCGGTCCCATTGGTCCAACTTCACCCGGAATACCTTGCGGTCCCATTGCCCCAGCTTCCCCTGCATTGCCCTGCGGTCCCGTCGGTCCCGCATCTCCGGGTTCTCCCTGTGGTCCCATTGGTCCAATTTCACCCGGAATACCTTGTGGTCCTATTGGTCCGCGTCGATCTCTATGTCCACATAAACAACACCATAAGCAACATTGCTTTGGAACAATATTTAATGCACATTTTCTGCAATTGCATCTTTTCATTTTCACACCCCATAAAAAGAATTATATAATACATAATATGCAAGTTTATAGTATAACGTTTTTTGTTTATTTGCCTTCTTTTTGTTGCCCGATCCGTGCAGTTGACATGACTATACAAATCCTTAACCGCTTCTCGATAAACGAAAAATCTACCACGCTCTCTACTTTGCGTAATAGATGTTCTGCCGACACTAAATCCTCTATACTCACACACCTCAGCTACTTCTTTTTAACACAAAAACCCCCTATCATCGGCAAGTCGATAATGGGGGTTTGTCTACAGTCTGAAAGATAGATGTTACATCTACCTTTAATTCTGAGGGGTGTTTGTGCACCACACATATGGCGCACCCTAAGAGATTCGAACTCCTGACCTTTGCGTCCGTAGCGCAACGCTCTATCCAGCTGAGCTAAGGGTGCTTATATATTGTAGTTAGTGTCGCCAATCGGCACAAGCAACCTAATTATTATACAACTAATAAGAGCATATGTCAATCAATTTTTGGGTGTGTAAAAATTTAAGGGTGATAAATACAGGGTGATAATCAAGTCATGGAATATATTTTGACATTGGTTGTTAAATTGTAGGTATTTAACTTTTTAGCTTTAGTCAAGGATCAACTCGGTATCTTTTTTATTAAACTTAGCCTCTACTACAAAAACACTTGACACAATCTCCAAAATCGAGTATAATATAATTGTTAGTTTTTAATAATAGCTTTGACGGAGGTAAAAATATGAATCCTATAACCGCAATATTTAGGACAAGACTAAAACAAATCCGTACCGAAAGAGGTATCGGACAAGTTGAAATAGCCAAAGCCATCGGTGTAAGCAAAAGCGTTGTAAGCTTTTGGGAAACTGGTAAATGCGAGCCGACCCTCACCCCAATCATAAAACTCGCCAACTTTTTTGACATTGACATTGATTACTTAGTCGGTCGCAAAGAACAATAATCACTATAACTCAAATACAAAAAACTCCCGCCTAGATCAAGCGAGGAGTTTTTTGTTGTCTTCTGCTCTATTATTGGAGTGTAATAGAAGATAGCAAACCTTTAAGACACAAAAAGAGTCTTGTCGTTTTTTTGACAAGACTCTTTTCTTTCTTCTCTATCTTCTTTTAACTACTCCCTATTCCCTAATCGCGATTCTCTACTTTTTGCTTGCTGCACTCATTGCTTTGAGTAGTGCTGATAGGGCTTCGTTGAGTTTGCGTTGTTGTTCGGGAGATTTGTTTTCGGGTTTTGCTCTTTCTTGCTGAAGAAGTATTGCTACTTCTTTCATAGTAGCTAGCGGTGCCCCCTCTTGGCTGATTTGGTCAATACGCTTAACAATATCCTCCGGCACTGCGGCATTAGTATTTGCCGCTTTTGTTTTGTATGGCGATTTGACTGTCTTTTTTTCTTCGGGAGGAGGTGTTTTTGGGGTTTTGGTCCTAGCAATCAAACGCTCTAATTCCGCCGCCTCGTGAGCCAATCTTTCTTCGTCGGTTTGCTCATAGAAAGAAAGTTTTTCTTCCTCTTTTGCTTTTTTCACAGCTTTTTCGTATGCGATTTTTTCCTTTGCCGCTTTCTCTGCTGCTTTTTCTAGTGCCGCAGTTTCTGCTGCTAGTCTTTTTTCCTCAGCTTTGAGTACTGCCGCCCTTTCGGCTGCTGCTTTTTCTGCTGCCTTTTCCGCCGCTTTTCTTTCGGCGATTTTTCGGTCTTCCTCAGCTTTCATCGCTGCAATCCTTTCGGCTGCTGCTTTTTCTGCCGCTAACCTGTCTATTTCCTCTATCTCGGCAACTCTTCTGTCCTCTGCCACTCTCATCGCCATAGCGTGATTTGCAGTAAGTTTTTCTTCTTCTTGATAATAAGGTACTGCAGGCGCTTGCTCCTCAATCACACGGGGTGTCCGAGCCACATATTCCCCTTCTAGATACTCTATAAGTTCGTCATAGGCTTTGCTGGCTTTCTTTAACTTGCCTCGTCCCAGCACACTTGCTATACCTGCAAGTAGATATCCGAACACTACTAAGGTAATCATCGCAAACAATATCGGCACAAAGCAGTCTTCTGTACACGCAATCACGGCTATAAACAAGAACAATATTGCCATAAGCCATGTTGCACTTCTTACAAAAGACCCCATTCTTGACGCACCGCTTTTTTGATATGGCTGTGTCACACAAGCGTCTTTTGTCATAATTGTGCTTACAGGAACTCTATGTCCTACAGCCCTAGAATACAGTCCAAACGCACGAGGGGGCAAATTGTTAAGGTCTTGCTCCGCCGAATCAAAGTCATCTCCATTAGACACAACATTGTTTGCATTTCTTCTAAACCTGCTAACCTCGCCGCCTGCATTAACAAAAATCATAAATACGAAAGCCGCAAAGATTAGTCCGGCAAAAACAAACCAAAAAATTTCAGGTCTCAAAATTGCATTAGGCAACCGATTGATTAGTCTGGATATCTGGTCTGTTATACGCTCTAAAATATTCATTGTATTCTCCTTTGGTCATTCGTGACCAAATAAAATTTGTATTATTAAGGATAAGTCTTTTTACTTAGCAAACTCTGTGCTTCTGGTCTCTCTGATTATGTTGACTTTGATTTGACCTGGATACTCCATCTCTGCCTCGATTTTTTTAGCAATGTCTTTAGCTAAGAATACGATTTGGTCATCACTTACCTTATCAGGCTTAACCATTACCCTGACTTCCCGACCTGCCTGTATAGCAAACGACTTTTCAACTCCGTCAAAACCGCTAGCAATACCCTCAAGTTGTTCCAACCTCTTGACATAATTCTCAAGGCTCTCTCTCCTTGCTCCCGGTCTTGCACCACTGACAGCGTCAGCAACCTGAATAAGCACCGCCTCGACAGTTTCCGGCTCAATATCATTATGATGTGCCGCAATACAGTGTATTACATCAGCGTTCTCTTTATGCTTTTTAGCCAAATCCGCACCGATTGAAATATGCGTGCCGTCTGTTTCGTGGTCTATCGCCTTACCGATGTCGTGGAGCAGTCCGGCTCTCCGTGCGAGCTTAACATCCGCACCGATTTCTTGTGCCATAATTCCCGCCAAAAAGCTGACTTCCAGCGAATGCTTGAGTACATTTTGTCCGTAACTCGTACGGTATTTAAGTCTGCCCAATAGCTTGATAAGCTCGGGACTAAGATTATAAACCCCCGCATCAAAGACCGCTTGCTCACCGGCTTCTTTCATTATGCCTTCGACTTCTTTTTTGATTTTTTCGACAGTTTCCTCGATACGAGCCGGATGAATCCGTCCGTCACCGATGAGTTTTTCGAGAGTGCGTCTTGCAATCTCTCTCCTTACAGGGTCAAAACCGCTAAGCACAATAGCCTCGGGAGTGTCATCAATTATAAGGTCAATACCTGTTGCACTCTCAAGTGCCCTAATGTTACGCCCCTCTCGCCCGATTATGCGGCCTTTCATATCGTCGCTCGGTATAGGAACAACCGACACGGTAATCTCCGCCGAATGGTCAACAGCACATCTTTGAATAGCTTGAGCCAAAATCTCACGACCTTTTTTGTCGCTTTCTTCTTTTGCCTCTTGCTCAAGGTCTCTTACCATCTTAGCCGCTTCGATTTTAGCGTCAGAAACAAGTTCTTGAACTAATTGTTTTTTAGCATCTTCTTTTTTTAGCCCCGCAACTTTTTCAAGTTCGGTAACCATTTTTTCATGCGCTGTATCTACAAGCTGTTGTTTTTTAGCAATTTCTTTTTCTCTGTCTTCAAATCCCTTCTTGACTTCATCAAGTGCTTCAATCTTCTTGTCAAGCCCTTCTTCTTTTTTGTCTAATGCTTCGTTTTTCTTATCAAGAGCGTCTTCTTTTTGCAAAATCCTGTCTTCTGACTTCTTGACCTCTTCCCGTCTTTCTTTGATTTCTTTTTCTACATCTTGTTTTTGCTTAAAAATTTCTTCCTTAGCGTCAAGCATAGCATCTTTGCGAAGTGTCTTAGCCTCTGCCATCGCATCGTTGATATACTTGGTGGCGAGTGCCTTAGCGTCGCCGAGTTTCTTTTTGGATAGTTTTGCGTTGACAAACATCCCTATTGCCAAACCCGCACCCAAACACAGGATGCCGACAATTATAGCGGTTACAACTACTGGAACCATATTTTTTATATCCTCCGATTTTTAGAACCGTCGGCATTTCAAATTTACTTTTCCAACATTTATTAATTTAATCTAAAGCGTTGTATCTTAAACTTGGTCAGCCTGTCCCAAAAAAATAAAATAATGTGGGTTTTATATTATTAGATGTCCCATGTCAACCACTCAATGCTAGGCCTGTTTATGTCAGCATTTTTTGCGTATTGCGTTACACATCACTATTACCCCGTATACATAGTACTATATTGCGTCTAATAAGTCAATCAAATTCATAAACAATTTTTGGTTGTACGCAAAATAATATTATGGAAAATTAAAAGATAAGAAGAAAAAGTATACCCCCGAAACAATACGGATAATTATTACTAGGGCGGTCGATGCCCGCCTCTACAAAACATTTTTTATCCGACATTATTCGTTATACAATGCCCCATTTTCCCTCACCCAATCGCCTACCCTATCCTCGGCGATAGCCTTACGCATATCTTCCACAAGACGGAGCAAAAAGCGGAGATTATGCAGACTAATCAATCTGCCGCCCAAAATTTCGTTGACATTGACTAGGTGGCGAAGATACGCCCTGCTAAAATTCTTACAGCAATAACAATCACAATCGGGGTCAAGCGGACCGAAATCATCTTTGTATTCGGAGTTGCGAATAACAATTTTACCTGCGCCGCTCCCGATAAAAGCCGTGCCGTTACGGGCGATACGAGTAGCAAGCACACAATCAAACATATCTATCCCTCTAAGCACTCCCCCTATAAGATAATCGGGACTGCCCACCCCCATAAGATAACGCGGCATATTAGTTGGCAAATGAGGTTGCAGCGTATCAAGTATGCGGTACATATCCTCTTTTGGCTCGCCTACCGAAAGTCCGCCGATAGCTATACCGCACTTAGCGTAGGGCAAAGTTTCTTTAAGCGAAATAAGCCTTAGGTCATCATACATATTACCCTGAACTATAGGAAAAAGCATTTGTTTTGTATTGCGTCCGTGTGCTTTTTTGCAACGGTCTAACCACCTAAGTGTCCGCTTGAGTGCAGTCTCGGCTTGATTGCGGTCAGCACCATAAGGCGAACACTCATCAAAAGCCATAATAATGTCCGCCCCTAATGCGTGCTGAATTTCCATAGCTTTTTCGGGCGAGAGCATATGGCGACTTCCGTCAATATGGCTGGCAAACATTACTCCTTCTTCGGATATCTCCCTAAGCGAAGACAGAGAAAAAACTTGAAAGCCGCCGCTATCTGTAAGGATGGGGCGATTCCAATTCATAAACTTATGCAAGCCGCCCGCCTTAGCGACAATATCGTGTCCGGGGCGCAAAAAAAGATGATAGGTATTGCTAAGAATAATCTGCGACCCTATCTCCTCTAATTCGTACGGAGCAAGTGCCTTAACGGTGGCTTGCGTCCCCACGGGCATATACGCAGGTGTCTCAATAACCCCGTGCGGCGTATGCAACCGCCCTAATCTCGCCCCTGTCTGCTTGCAGGTGTGTAGTAGTTGATATTTGAACATAAAAAATCCGCTTAGAAAGTGTTAATAATGCAAAATGCATAACACAAAACGCATAATGGTTGACGAGTGTTCTACTTGATAATGAACTAGCTTAACTTTCGTCCGACATTATGCGTTTTGCATTTTGCGTTATGCATTATCTCGTCAACTATTCCTAACTCCTAATTCCTAATTGTTGACCATTGTCAACAACAACGCCATTCTTGTATACACCCCGTTTTGCGCTTGCTCAAAGTATACGCATCTTGGGTCGGTGTCTACGGCAGGGTCAATTTCGCCGTCTCTAGGCAACGGATGCATTATGAGCGTGTCTTTTGAAAGACTTTTGAGAGCTGACTTATCTATACAAAACTTGCCAAAATCAACAAGCGTAGTATCCAAACCCTCAAAGCCAAACCTCTCTTTTTGTATGCGTGTCTGATAAATCGCATCGACATCACGGGGAAGCAAATCAAATGAGCTAACTGGAATATATTTGACACCTCTTTTTTTGAGAAAAGTTATATACTCCTCTCCAAGTTCCAGTCCTTTGACGCTGTATCCGAATACCGTAATGTTTTTATAAAGCGACAACAGTTTGATAAAAGAATGCGCCGTGCGACCGTATTTGAGGTCACCCATTATGGCGACACTAAGTCCGTCAAGACTTTTTTTCTTAGTCCGTAATGTGAAAACATCAAGTAGCGCCTGCGTGGGATGCTCTGCACCGCCTGCCCCTGCGTTAATCACTGGCACGAAGGACACCGCACCTGCTCGCTTAGCCGAATCGTCCTCAAAATGCCTCATAACAATGGTGTCCGCATAACCGCTGACAACCTTAATTGTGTCCTCCAGACTTTCGCCCTTTGTAGACGAGGCGTTTTCACGGGCGTTCTCGGTAGAAATCAAATCAGCTCCAAGCCGCAAAATCGCCGACTCAAAAGACATTCTCGTCCTTGTACTCGGCTCAAAAAAAAGCGTAGCGACAATCTTGCCCTTAAGTGCCTCCGCATACTTTTTAGGGTCGGCTTTGATTTTATTCGCCAGTTCAAACAATTTTTCCAACTGCTCTTTTGTAATGTTTTCGGTTGATATAAAGTGTTTCATATGCACCTGCTTTAATGGTATTGCTACGCAATGATATTCTCACTATGCTCGAATGATATTATATTTGCCTTTTTATTGCCGTAGGCAATATCACTCACGAAGTGAATATAATTACAAAGTAATATCACTTGCCTTCAATGCAAATATAATTGCTTTTGCTTTTTCAAAGCAAAAGCATCGCATCTCCGTAGCTAAAAAATCTGTATTTTTCCTTAACCGCCAAATTATACAAATCCATTGTTTCCTTATGTCCGATAAAAGCGGCAACAAGCATAATAAGTGTACTCTCGGGCAAATGGAAATTAGTAATCAAAGCGTCAACCGCCTTATACTCATACGGCGGATAAATAAAATACTCTGTATCGCCGTCACAAGCCACAATGTCCTTATACTCGTCATAAACCGTCTCCAGCGTTCTGACGCTCGTTGTCCCCACCGCCACAATCTTTTTGCCCGCTTTTCTCGCACCACTGATTAACTTGGCATTAGCCTCATCAACTCTATAAAACTCCGAATGCATTTTGTGCTTAGTCACATCGTCAACTTTAACAGGGCGAAAAGTCCCCAAGCCCACATGGAGCAGAACCTCGGCAATATCCGTACCGCCTGTCTTGATTTTGTTCATAAGCTCAGGCGTAAAATGCAGACCAGCTGTAGGTGCGGCTGCACTGCCGTCATGCTTGGCATATACCGTTTGATAACGCTCTTTATCCTTAGGATTATACCCTTTAATATAATGAGGCAACGGCATTGACCCGATTTCGTCAATTATCTCCTCAAACAATCCGTCAAACTCAAATCTGACAATCCTCGTCCCGTCCTCGCCCAAGCCGACCATATGAGCCTTGAGTTTAGGACTGGCAAAAAGTATAGGAGTTGTCTCACTAATCCTCTTAGCAGGCTTAATCAAAACCTCCCAATCGGTCAGATTAATCCGCTTGTGCAAAAGCAGCTCAACTGTTCCGCCCGTCTCCTTATACCCGTTAAGCCTCGCCGGCATAACCTTAGTATTGTTGACCACCATTACGGTGTCCTTTCCCAAATAATCCGTAACATTATAAAAATGCCTATGCTCAATCTTCTTAGTCGCCCTATGATAAACAAGCAACCTGCTATGGTCACGAGGCTCAATAGGAGTCTGCGCAATCAACTCCTCAGGCAAATGGTAATTAAAATCTTTTGTACTTAATTTTTTCATAATGCTAGTTTTGTTCGGTAGTCGGGACGCCGAAGACGGAGTCCCCCACACTTGTGTTTTTCAACTAATACTGTTATTGCAAGTTGTAGGGGCGGGCGTCCTCGACCGCCCGAATACCAATTTTGTATTTCCGCCGTTTTCAGTTGTTGCATTTTTTGCAACAACTGACTTTTCTAAATAACTTAGCAACATTCCTAATTACTCAAATCTCCTCCATACTGACCTGCGACCGTTTGGGCTTGATACCCATATGGCGGTAGGCGGCGGCGGTTGCGGTGCGTCCTCTGGGGGTGCGTGCTAAGAAGCCTAACTGGAGCAGAAACGGCTCTACAACATCCTCGATAGTTGTGCCATCCTCTCCTATTGCGGCGGCGATTGTATCAAGCCCTACGGGACCGCCGTCAAATTTGTTGATTACGGCGTCCAATACCTTTTTGTCAATATAGTCAAGTCCGATAAGGTCAACATCAAGAGCCGTAAGTGCGGTTGCCGAGACTGCCTTAGTAATTACCCCATTGCCGTCTCCTGTCTCTGCAAAATCCCTAACTCTCCTCAAAAGACGATTGGCTATACGGGGTGTTCCCCTACTGCGTTTTGCTATCTCAAGACTTGCCTCACCCTCTATTCCCACGCCCAAAATCCCCGCACTTCGGCGGACGATAATATCAAGCTGCTCCGGAGTATAAATCTCCAAACGGCACACAATCCCAAATCTATCCCTAAGCGGACCTGTCAGCATACCTGCTCTAGTGGTCGCCCCCACAAGCGTAAACTTAGGCAAATTAAGCCTCATACTCCTCGCCGCAGGACCTTTGCCGATTACTATATCAAGGGCATAGTCCTCAAGCGCAGGATATAATATCTCCTCAACAGCACGGTTAAGGCGGTGGATTTCGTCAACAAAAAGCACATCGCCCTCACCGAGGTTAGTCAGTATCGCCGCTAAGTCACCTGCTCTCTCTATCGCAGGACCGCTGGTTATATGCAGCCTAGCATCCATCTCTTGTGCGATAATATGCGATAGTGTCGTCTTACCTAATCCGGGCGGTCCGTACAGTAGCGTATGGTCAAGCGGTTCGCCACGCTTTTTTGCCGCATTCAAAAAAGTAGTCAAGTTATCCTTAACTTTATCCTGCCCTATGTACTCCTTAAGACTCTTAGGTCTTAAATTAGGGAGCAGGTCTGTGTCCCCCTCAAGAATATTGGGGGTGATTATTCTGTCGTCTTGTTCTTTCATTTGATAAATGATATTGCTATCGCAATGATATTACTTTGTAATGATATTATATTTGCCCTTTCATTGCCAAAGGCAATATCATTTGCGAAGTAAATATAATTACGAAGTAATCTCACTTGCCCGCAGGGCAAATATAATTGCAAATTACGCTAGCGTAATTTGCAAAGCTCCTCCACAAGTTCCTCCGCCGTAACCACCCCTCGTCCTAACGCTATCCCTCTACCCCTCAATTCATTAGCCAGTCCTGCAAAAGGCGGCACATCAAGCCCTGCTTCCAATAGCTTGTCCGACTCCTCAAAAATCTCTCTACCGCCGTCCAAAATTATCTTGCCCTTATCAAGCACAATTATCCTGTCCGCTTCCGCCGCCTCTTCCATAAAATGGGTAATCATAATAACTCCCATTCCGTCCTCTTTGTTAAGCCGCTTAACAACATCAAGCACTTCTCTGCGTCCTTGCGGGTCAAGCATACTGGTTGACTCGTCAAGCACAATAACTCTCGGCTTGATAGCAAGCACACCTGCGATAGCTATCCGCTGTTTTTGTCCGCCGCTAAGCCTATGCGGCATACTGCGCCGGTGTCCGCTCATTCCGACCGCCTCAAGCGCCCAATCTATCCTCGCCTCAATTTCCTCTGGTGGCAATCCCAAGTTTTGCGGTCCGAAAGCCAAATCGTCCTCTACAAGCGTAGCCACCATTTGATTGTCGGGATTTTGAAAAACAACTCCCACCGTCTTGCGAATCTTAAACACATTACGCCCGTTATCAGTATCTAATCCGTCAACCTTAACTACTCCTGCGTCAGGCTGTTTGAGTGCGTTAAAAAGCCTCGCCAATGTAGATTTACCGCTACCGTTACGCCCCACAAGTGCAACAAAAGCCCCTTCTTCAATAGATAACGAAAAACCCTCCAGCACAGGAGTGATTTCCTCCCCCGAACCGTAGGCAAAACTTACATTATCCATCTCAATAATCGGCATATGATGTCATTATAGCATATGCCGATTATTTAAGTCAACTCAATCGGTTTGTGATTTTAATTTGAGCGGATAGATTATGTTATTGCGAAGAGCAAAGCGACACGACAATAGAGTTATTCAAAATATCAATTGGATAAACACCCCGTCACTTCGTGCCACCCCTCTTAAAAGAGGGGAATTTGGATTCAAAGCTATTACAATTCCCCTCTTTTAAGAGGGGTGGCACGAAGTGACGGGGTGTTTATTACGAGACATATGTTTTTTATTCACAACCACCCGCAACTTCTATCCCCATAAGCAACCCAACCTTAAACCCTTCGGCATAATTGCAAAAGCATTCCTCAAAATTCTCAATCATAATTAAATTATATAGCTTGTCTAATAACTCTTGTTTTTCGTTAGACAAGTTATTGCGAAAATCATCAAATGCTTTGCTTGTTTCTTTTCCCGCTTTAATATATTCGGGTGTCCGTGAAATCCGTTCGTTAGCCGGATTGCCAAAATATAGTTGACTAAAAATGTTTTTGTTTCTCATAACACTATTTTATCAAACAAATGTTTGAGTGTCAAGCGTTTTCGAACACTTGTTCCAAATTGTCAAACATTTGTTTGAATGTGCTATACTAAAGTGACTTATGGAATTTCCTCAAATTTTAACAACACTTAGGAAAGAGCAAAAATTAACAAAGGATCAACTTGCTCAAAAAATCGGATTTTCAAATGTTATTATTAGCTATTGGGAATACGGAAAAAGAGAACCCTCAAGTAAAGCTCTCAAAGCTCTTGCCAAATATTTCAAAGTATCCGCCGACTATCTATTAGGGTTAGAAGACGAATACGGCAACGAGCTATAATCCTCTCAAAGCTCTTATTTGGACGATATTACTCATCTTCATCCTTAGTTTTCTTATTTTCACCGACTTGCGGTTTCTCATCCATTGAATCATGCGAAAGTTTGGGCTTAATAAAAGTCCAATAAAATGTCGCAAAGGCAATCACTATTCCTATAAATGCAATTATAAGAGTTGTCAATAAGAAAAAACTTTGTAATAAATCAGACATTTTTTATACTCCTCTGTATTTTTTCTCAATAATTATTGAGATTTAGTCCAAAAAATAAAAAAAACCGGCAATTTTAACCAATTAAACTAGGAACTGCCTTTTAGCAGTCAAAGACTTTTGTTCTTCTTTAGTTTAATTGGCCGAAATTACCGGCTTCTTTTGTATTTCTTTTGTATGTGACTGAAATTTGCCGACTACTTGTCCTATCTCAATTGCGACAATTTTTTCAAGTCTATTAGAGTATATCATATATTTTTCTGTTTGTCAAGTGTTTTCAACAAATTTTTACAAAATACAACTTTCTTATTTTCTATTAAAAAGAAATCCCCTTTTTAGAGGGGATTTCTTTTTAATAGAAAATATAATAAATCCTCATACCCTATACACCTTACCGCAATCGTACTCAAAAAAGCCTATAAAGGCACTAAAACATTCCTTGTACATAACAGCCTCAGCGGCGGCAAAGTCACACGGCGAAAAACGCACCGAAAGCCCGCAACCTAAAGATGCCTCCCTCGGCGTATTAAGAACCGTTGACGGTATTCCGTTTCTTTTTAGCATATCAAAGTAACGCATAGCTTGTGTACGCGACCCGAATGCCGCAAAAAAGTATTTCATATGTTATTATCCTTTGTTATTAGTTTTTTGCAATGACTGAAATCCTACGCAATGGGTTTTGAACCAAGTGCATATGTACCTTTTTTCTGTATGCGGCATATATAAGCATTATATGATAGCGGCTAGCGGCTAGTGACTGTTGAATCTCACTAATCTCTATCCCTGCCCACTATCCACTAAATTATGACTTATTTTGATAACGGTGCAACAACCTTTTACAAACCGCCTGAGGTTATCGGTGCGGTAACAACCGCCTTGACACGGCTTTCGGCTAATGCAGGTCGTGCAGGTCACGCTCTCTCTATGCGGTGCGGAACGCTTGTCGTGCGTGCGAGAGAAAGAGCGGCGGAGTTTTTTGGCTGTCCTAATCCCGACAGGGTAGTTTTTTGCTATAACTGCACGGACGCACTCAATATAGCTATTCAGGGATATTTGACTAACAAAGGCGGTCATATTGTAACAACGGCTTTGGAGCATAACTCCGTACTCCGTCCGCTACACGAGTTAGAACGCCGTCGGATTATCTCTTTAACCGTTTTACAACCCGACCACACAGGTCGCATAACCGCCACGGCTGTCGCTTCCGCACTCAAAGCCACAACAACTCTGGTCGCCGTAACCCATATCAGCAATGTAACCGGTGCTATCAATCCCGTGAGTCAAATCGGTGAGGTCACCTCTCGTTATAATATTCCGCTACTTGTTGATGCGGCACAAAGCGCAGGTTACATACCTATTGATATGCGGGAAAATAATATTGACTTTTTGGCGATTGCTCCGCATAAGGGAGTGCACGCACCGCAAGGTGTGGGCGTCCTCCTAATCGGCAACCGCCATAACATTACCGCAACCCGCTACGGCGGAACAGGCTCATCATCCCGTTCGCTTTATCAACCTGCCGACTACCCCGAAAGCCTCGAAAGCGGAACACTCCCCCTCCCCGCCGTTGCAGGATTTTTGGCAGGACTTAATTATACAGCAAAACATCAAGCAAGTCATTCGGCACATCTGGCAAATCTCGGTCACCGTCTTGACAATCACTTATCACAACTCAAAAATATTATACGCTATAATCCGCCAAATTCTTTGGGCAGTATTTTTACACTCAATATAGGCAATTATTATAGCGGTGAGGTTAGCGATATTTTGTCCGAACAATATAACATCTGCGTTCGCGGCGGTTTACATTGTGCCCCGCTTGCCCACACTTATTTAGGTACACTAGAAAGAGGTGCCGTACGAATAAGTCTTGGAGTTGACAACACGGCAGATGATGTGGACTACCTGGCTAATGCACTAAAGGAAATCTCGGGGTAATCTAACACCTTTTAATGACGAAAAATACTATGAAAACAGTCAAAACTTTTTTCAATCATATAGGCACAATAATGTCCAGCCGTCTAGGGATATTTATTTTTGTGCTGTCAACTGTTATCAATATGTCGCTTATTGCCGTCAATATTATAGCTTTTGGAACACTCACCGCCACTATCAAGACAATTGTTTTGTCCGCAGTTGCAGTCATTTTGGGTACAACTCCCGTAGTTATCGCTATTATTTGGATGCTCAAAAAAAACAAAGACGGACAAGCCCCTAAGCAAAACCAACCGAAATCCAATATCGCAACGGCTATAGCTTATAACATTGTCACCGTTTGCGTGGGGTTTTGGTTAGGCGGAATAACTTTTTGGGCTAGCATAGTCGCAGGCAATCGAGTGACTCTCGCTGATATCGCCGATATACGGGTAGCAATGACGGGTGTAGTGGTAATCTTAGCACTTGCCAGCGTAGTATACGGATTTATATCACTCAGAACTCTAAGTAAAAGGGACTTTATTAAAGTAAAAGGTAAAAAGTAAGAAGTAAAAAATGCGGACTAGTATTATAATATATATCCCAAACAACACTTCTTACTTTTTACCTTTTACTTCTAACATTTATGGCAAAACTAACCACAACCGAATACCACATCAATCTCCCTAACCTCCCTATAGAGTTTGATGGTTTTTGTATTGCACACATTGCTGACCTTCATAATGCTGATTTTGGCGGACAAATAGAAAAAGAACTCGAATACAAAAACCCCGACATAATAGCTATGACGGGCGATATCGTTAGTTTTCAAAATCGTACGCTTAATGCGATTAGCCTTATCAAGAGAGCATTACACATTGCACCTATATATTATGTAAACGGCAACCACGAAGCACGGTTTAAGAATTACAATGCTTTTGCCAAAAAGTTACGGGACGAGGGTGTGGCTGTACTGCACAATCAAATCAAAATGCTACAGCGAGGTGATAGCAAGGTCGCAATAGTCGGTATAGATGACCCTGCTTTTTTTGCTCCTCCAAAAAGAGAAAACTATCTTAAACAATGTGCAATGCTCAATGCTCAATGCTCGGTTGCTGACATCAAAATCCTTCTTGCCCACCGTCCCGAATACTTTGACCACTATGCAAACTGTGGTTACGATATAAGTCTTACAGGTCATGCTCACGGCGGACAAATACGCTTACCCCGTCTCGGTGCCATTTGGGCTCCCCGCCACGGACTGCTCCCAAAAACAGTTTCGGGCGTCAGTCAAAACGGCAACAGCTATATGGTAGCAAGCCGAGGGCTCGGATATGTCCCGCTGCGTATGCCTCCCCGTATCTTTAACCGCCCTGAATTAGTCTTCGCAACACTTGGTTGTTAATGGTCTTCCATCTATCTACCAGCCTTCTACTCCACCTTTAGTATCTTCCGCACATAATCTCTTGTCTCACGGTATGGTATAGTCACAAGCGCTCCGTCTTCTGTAAGTTCGGGATTACTTAACCACTTTCTTAAAGTTCCCTCACCCGCATTATACGCGATAAGAGCAAGACGCATATCTCCATCAAAGCGATTTTTTAAGTATGCTAGATACGCCGTGCCTATCCTGATGTTGATTTTGGGGTCAAAGAGGTCTTGGGTATCTATGCTAATCTCCATTTTTTCCGCCATCCAAAGTCCGGTATCAGGCATTATTTGCATAAGACCTTTTGCTCCGCGACTACTTACCGCACCGGGGTCATTCTTGCTCTCCACCCAAACAAGCCGCTTGACAATCCCTGCGTCCAAATTATTGCGTGCACTTTCGTAATTGATAATGTCGTCCCACCTGTCACGATAATGTAGCGCCGCAACAACCGAAAAAATCGTTATAATAACAACAGCCGCCGCTATAACAACGGCGGCTATTTTTGTAGTTTTTGTAGTCATAATGTTAGTTGTTAGTGGCTAGTGATTAGTTGTTAGTGATTGGTGATGGCTAGCTGTTGTTACCCCGTTTGTAGGGGACGCCGCCCTCGGCGTTCCGAACAGCAATTATCCTTATATTCGAACTCCAATCTTAGAGCAACAAGTGGTCATTAGCCACTCTTTTTCTAGCCACTAATCACTAAAACAAGTTGTCTCTCTAGCTCTGCGACAGTATCGTTATTATAGATAACCTTGTCAGCGAGTTTCTCTCTTTCTTTATCAGGGAGCTGTCGTGCTATTATAGATTTTATTTCCCCTATACTAGCAGTATCCCTAGATTGTGCCCTTTTTATTCGTATGTCTATATCCGCCGAAACTTGCCATGTTTGGTCACAAAATCTTTGCAAGTCACACTCAAACAAAAGCGGCGCTACAAGAACGATAACTTTATGCCCTTGTTTTTTTGCTGCTTTTAATTCCTGTTCAATCAATCTAATAATAATCGGATGAGTTATTGCGTCTAGCTTATCGGCGTTAATTTTATTTTCAAATACAGTTTGGCGAAGTTCCTTGCGGTCGGTTGTGCCAAAAGCCTCTAATATAAGACTCTCACCCTCGCTCCCATTTTCTATTGCCTTGCGTGCCAAAATATCAGCGTCAATAATATGCACGCCTTGCTTTAGCAAAAAATCCGTTGCTACTGATTTGCCACTGGCGATTCCGCCCGTAAGTCCTATAATGTACGATTTACCTTGTGTCATATAACTACTTAAAACATAGCAGAGAACTAATAATCACAGGCTCTTTCTTAATTAAGTGAATTGTTCTATAACCACTTCTTCGTTTGTAGATTTATTAATAAAATGGAATTGTGTTATTTCTTTATTCTTTGATTGACGAATAAAGTGAAGTGGCACGCCATCTTTGATTGGCCATTCAGGACTTTGTATCCAGCGAGGATATGTTGTTTCATATGTGAAAAGTTCTTTAAGTTTATTCTTGCTCCATTTGATTTTTTCCGTTTTTGATTTAATCTCTTTGGGTATCTTGGCAATGATATTATCGTCTAGAAACTTTTCGTCAAGGATATCAAGCCACGACGGCTGAACATCAAGAAGAAACTTAAATCTCTCACTGTATTGATCCGTTGGATTAAAAGGATAATCATATCGCAATAGAAATCGTGAAATTTCGCCACTAATATTTAACTGACCGCTTGCGGATAACCAATTTTGCGATTTAAGAAAACGAACTATATTCCCTTCGCCAGAGTGTAAGTATGAAGTTCTTTGGGGACATTTCGGGTCATTTAATAATGCCCTCTCTATGTCCTGATTATAATCGAATTCCATCTTAAAGTCTGCAACAGATATTTTACCTTCAACAAACTCCGTCATGATTCTAACCGCATCGTTGCTATAGTTCATATCTCTCTTGTTCTTTAGTTTGGCACTCTGGAATAAATCTTCTTAAATTTCTACCCATTCATACCCCCATTATATCACAAATACTACTAACTTGCAAACAATTACCCCTCAACCCCACCAAAAAAACAAAAGCGGCAATCTCTTGCCGCTCTTATCTTAAAATTTACCAATTGTTTCCGTTATTATTGTTGTTGTTATTGTTATTATTCCAGTTATTATTGTTGTTAAAATTCTGATTGTTATTGTTATTATTGAACCCTTGGTTATTGTTCATACCACCCATATTATTATTGCCCATATTGCCGCCCGCATTATTGTTAGAGGTGTTTTGAACAAGTTGTTGCATCA
>WQVM01000022.1 GCA_009783985.1 Bacillota bacterium
ATACACCCCAAAACCATCAAAAAAACCAAAAAAATTACTCACAACTCCAAAACCAAAATCCAACTCCAAAAACTTAAACACTCAAATATATCTCGCAAATATTGTAGCTAATTAGAGGTTCCCCCCTAGACGCTTCGCTTGATCTTCGATGACAACTTTTAGTACATATCATTTATTATTTGTATCACCGAATATTTAGGACCTAATCGGTATTTCTTAGGGGTGACCGCAAACTGTTTGGAATACTTTTATCAATATGGCACAAATGTTGTTGTTTTGGGTGGAATTGAGGGAATACTGGGTAAATAAAAAATATTTTGAGAAATTTTCAAAAGGGTATTGACAAAGCAAAAAAAGTGTGTTATAATATATAATCGACACAGAACGGCTTGTGATTGCAAGAAGTTTTTTGGTGTTTTAACATAACAGAGGAAGGTTTTTTTGCAAGCATGAAAAAGAGTACAATTATAACGATTAGCCGTCAATTTGGCAGTGGCGGACACGAGGTAGGCAAACGGCTTGCAGAAGAACTTGGATATAAATTTTATGATAACGAATTAATTCACCTTGCGGCGGCGGCGAGCGGTCTTGGCAAGGAGTTTTTTGCTAAGTCGGAGGAGGCTAAGGCTTTGCCTGCGGGCAGCGTTTTGGCTGACTATAACAATCAAAAAAACGACAAGGTTTTTGCGATTAAGGCGGATATTATCAAGCAAGTTGCCGAGTGCGGCAAGTGCGTCATCGTAGGGCGGTGCGCCGATTACATACTTGAGAGTTGGGATACTCTTGATGTTTTTGTGCATGCACCTGAGGTGGCTAAGGTGGACAGGCTCAAAAAACTCCACAAGGATTGGAACGACAAAACTGTCAAAGAAAAAATCAAAAAGACAGATGCAATGCGTGCCGAATACTACAATCGTTATACAAGCAGGGAGTGGGGACAAGCCTCTAATCACGCATTGTGCTTAGATAGTTCGGTGTTTGGGGTGGAAGGATGTGTTAAGCTGATTAAAGAATGCATAATGCAAAACGCATAAGACGCTTCGCTTGGTCTTCGACGCAAAATGTCGGACGAGAAGAGATGTAAAATATGTAACCAAGTCATCGAAGATCAAGCGAAGCGTCTAGGGGCGGATGCCCTCAGCCGCCCGAATAGTAATATCATATTAAAAATATACGGATAATTGTTGTTCGGGCGGCT
The DNA here is from genome assembly GCA_009783985.1 of Bacillota bacterium. Classification (GTDB taxonomy): domain Bacteria; phylum Bacillota; class Clostridia; order Christensenellales; family Pumilibacteraceae; genus WQVM01. Next base: position 1,199 of record WQVM01000022.1, read on the forward strand.
GAGGGCATCCGCCCCTACGACTTGTACACCCATTACAAAACCTTGACCAATAAAAAATGCATAAGACGACGCAAAATGTCGGACGAGAAGTAAAATTGATGCATTACCATATAAAACACTAAGTCAATCATTATGCGTTATGCACTATGCATTGAAAAAATCGTGCAAAGCACAACAATCGACTAATAACAATAATTGTGCACAGAGTATTGTGCATCTAAATAAAGGATAGCAATCGTGGAAAAAGTAGCAGTAATAGATTTGGGCAGTAACTCGGCAAGAATGGTCCTTGCGAATATTGTGGCAAACGGACAATTTGTAGTTTTTGACGAACTCAAAGAAAGTGTACGACTAGGGCAGGATATGGAGCGGGACGGGTTTCTTAAACCGTCAAGAGTCGCACACGCTGTCAAGACACTCAAAATGTTCCGCAAACTATGTGATGCGGCTAAAGTGGACAAGACTTATTGTTTTGCGACTAATGCCGTCAGAAGAGCCAAAAACCAAAAGAGCTTTTTGGACGAAGTCAATGCGACTTGCGGATTTAGATTTAAGGTGCTCACCGAAGAAGAAGAAGCTATGCGTGTGTATCACGGGGTAGTCAACAGCCTGGAAGTACACAAGGCTGTTATTGTAGATATGTCGGGTAGCAGTACGCATATTATCCAGTACAACCGCCGTCATATCATCAATCGTGCTAATCTGCCGATTGGGTCTATTACGCTTACAGATAGATTTAGAGCAGAAGGATTGTCACCCGAAAAGCAAGCTAAAGCGATAGAAAAATACATTGCCAAAGAACTTGATAAGCATCAGTGGCTTAGGGAGCTTGAGCCTGATGTGCAGTTTGTGGGAGTGGGAGGGACTTTTCGTAACCTTGCAAGGATAAGCAAGCGTTTGCGTCGTTATCCTCTTGATATGATACACAACCTTCATGTGTCGTATGATGATTTTTGTAAGATATATAATATGGTCAAAGTGCTTGACCCTACCCAAAGCCAAAGGATTAAGGGTCTGAGCAGTGCGAGGACGGATATATTCAGTTCATCACTGGCGGCTATCAAGCCTCTCTTTGAGATGACCAAATTCCAAAATATTATTGTGAGTAGCTCGGGTATAAGAGAAGGACTGTTATATAATCATACCGTGCCGACCACTATCGAAAAACCTATCGCAGATATTTTGGGTCACTCAATATATAACAAGCTTTATGCATACGGACAAAATGTCAAACATTGCGAAAATGTTTTTTCGCTGTCGCTACAACTATTTAAGCAACTTAGGGTGCTACACAAGCTACCTAGAAGTTATGTCAGGGTCTTGCGTGTGGCGGCTTATCTGCATGACACAGGTAGTCGGGTAAAATTCCACGACCATCATAAACATTCGTTGTATTATATCCTTAATTGTAATTTGTTCGGGGTCAGTCACAGGGAGATTATACTTGCGGCTTTTGTTGCGTATGGTCATCGTAAGGACGATTTTCCGATGGCGGAATGGAATTGTTTTAAGGAACTTCTTTTGGAGGAGGACCGTGCGGCGGTGCTTAGGCTTGGGGTAATGGTGCGTATCGCAGAGAGTCTTGACCGTACCCAAGCATGCCAAATCAAAAGTATCAATTGTGATGTTCTTGGTGACAGCGTTATTATGAAAACTCTTAGTGACCACGATTGTAGTCTAGAGATTAGCGACGCTATGAAAATCGGACCCGAATTTGCAAGAGCATTTAAGAAAAATCTTGAGATAATATAATTAAAGTAAAAAGTAAGAAGTAAGAAGTGCGGACTTAGTATTTTTAATTAGACATATTATATTAACTACTTGTCAACACTTTTTACCTTTTACTTTTTACTTCTTACTTTAACTACCACTATTATGAACATAGCATTAGACATAGGAACATCTAACACATCGATTTTTGTGAGCGGGGGCGGAGTTGTCCTGCGTGAGCCGTCTGTTGTCGCACTTGTCAGCGGCAAAAACAAAATCAGGGCGGTAGGTTTTGATGCGGCAGAAATGCAAGGACTTTCGCCCGACAATATTGATGTTATAACTCCCGTAAGCGAGAGTATGATTTGCGGCACCCAAAGAGGAACGCAAGCCGCAGTGCTTATGCTACGCAAATTTTTGGAAAAAATCACGCCGTCAAACGCACTTTTTTATCCACGGTTTAGGGGTGTGCTTGCATCTCCCAGCGGAATCGGCGGAGATGAGAGATTGCGGCTCGAAAAAATTTGTGCCACAGCCGGCATTGTCGATGTGGCTATTGTTGACGGAATTATTTTGGCGGCATTAGGGGCTAATCTGCCCATAACAAAAAGTTTTGGCGGATTGATTGTGGATATTGGCGGAGGCACAACCAAAATCGCCTCGCTTAGTATGTGTAATGTTTTGCAAGGCTGTGTGGTCAGTATCGGCGGCGATATGATGGATAAGGCGCTTGGTGACCTTATTGAGAGTAGATTTGGTTGCCGAATCGGCATCAACACCTTGCGTAGGATTAAGACAGAGGTGGGCAGTCTGCACGCTAACGATACGGCACACGCAAATATCCGTGGTGTGGACATTGAGAATAAAGAACTAAAGACTTTTGTGATAGGGGCGGACGATGTGGCGGAGGCTTGCCGTGGCTATTACCAAAAAATCTCCGACAGTATTATCACCGTGCTTAACAAATGCTCGCCTGCGGTTGTTGCTGAGGTTGACAAACAGGGGATTTATGTAGTGGGCGGTGCGGCATCAATCAAGGGATTGCAAAAATTTATGACCGATAAACTTAAAATCAATGTGACAATTCCCGAAGACCCACACCTAGCAACAGTAATAGGTGCAGGCAAATTACTGGAACAAAAAGAACTACTCGGCGAAATGCTAAGAGGGAGAAAGAAGTAAGTATAATTATGAAATATAAATTATAAATGAATGTTATAGGAGTGAAAAATGGTGACTATCACTCTCAGGGCAACAATTTATAATTTATAATTTATAATTTATAATTATGAGAATATTGGCTATAGATTACGGCGACAAGAGGTTAGGGCTTGCGATAGGCTCTACCGAGACGGGTTTAGGCACACCGCTTGAGGCTATCAAGAGTGGCGGGTGGGACCGTGATGTTATTAGGTTGTCGCGCATAATCAAAGAGCAAGGAGCGGAGGCTATTGTTATAGGACTGCCCCTCAATATGGACGGCACAGAGGGGCGGAGAGCCGAGATAACCCGAAAATTCGGAGCACTACTTCAAGTCGCCACCACACTACAAGTCCACTACCACGACGAAAGACTAACAAGCAAAGAGGCGCACAGCCTACTCGCCCAAAGCGGTTTAAGCCGTCAAAGAAGAGAACTGCTAGTAGACAGCGTAAGTGCGCAGTTGATACTAGAGAGTTGGGTCAGGTATGAAAATAATCAGAGCAACAGAGAGTCACCGTAATGACTTTGTGGATACACATACTAGGTCACTTAGAGAATCGTATGAGAGTTTTTTGCCACAGGAGTGGCTAGAAGAAACCATTGCTAATTATAGTAATTTTGATAAGTGGATAAATGATGAAAGAGCCGAGTTGTGGTTGTGTTATGAGAGTGGAAGCCCGATAGGTTTGGTGGTGTTTGGGCAGTTAAGAGATGCGGATGCTTTAGGGAGTGACGGTGAGATTTGGTCAATTTATTTTAGGCAAAAAGCAAAGGGGCGAGGGTATGCTAAGACAACCCTAGAATTTGCCGAGAGCAAACTAAAAGAAAAAGGCTGTACAAAAATTTATGTGTGGTGTTTAGAACAAAACAAAAGAGCAAGAAATTTTTATGAAAACAAAAACAATTACCAAGCAACAAGCACCCGAAAAGACCAAATCCTAGCAGGCGTGCCATATAACGAAATCAGATTTGAGAAAGAACTAATATAAGCAAAAGCGGAATAGGGTATAAACATAGTCCGCTTTTTAACTACTACTTGTTAATTTTTGGGATAAATGAAAAACAAAGCGGTGGATTGTTGATTTTTGATGAGAGGTGTGTTATACTAGACCTAACTTTAAGGAGATAAAAAAATATGCCGATAAAAAAAGACAGCACAACTAAGTCATCTAAGACAAAAAAGAATGAGTCTAAGGGGCAAAATGTAGAGTTGTTTGAGGGTGATAGGGTTATCACTCTTAATAATGACGAGGGTGAGGCAGTTGACTTCTATGAGATAGCGTGCGTAGATTATGAGGGCGAGTTTTATTCGCTTTTGCAACCTGTTAAGCCTATGGACGGAATTGCCGACGACGAAGTAGTGATTTTTAAGTTGCAAGAAGACGAGGAAAACGAGGACACAGATTTATTTTTGCCTGTAGGTGATGAAAAACTCCTCGAAAAAGTTTTCGAAGAGTTTATGCGCAAAGTCGCCGACGAAGAGAGCGAGGAATAGGCTGCTAAGCTAGTCATCTATAATGCCGTCATCATAGAGGTCGGCAAGGTTAAGAATATTCTCATATAGTGCGTCAAAAATAATGACTTCTTGTCTATGTTCGCTACAGAGGCGGGCAGATATGATTGCTCGCATAAGGTCGATATGTAGGTCTAACAGGGGGCGGAGTGTGTCGTATTGGTAGCTAGGATTGACGGTTGCAAAAAATGATGTCATCTCGTGAGAGTGGCTATATAGTTTTTGGACATACTTGTCAATTTTTGATAGGTTTGAATTTATTTGAGAGTCAATTAGGGCAATGGCTAATCGGATATGCGTATCAAAATGTGTGCCGACATCGGTGGCGGCTTGCTCAGACATATGATGGGCAAAAACAGCCCCGATGTCAGTTGCTGTGAGTTTAAGGCGGTCAGTAGCATGAGGCTCGCATTTTAGATTATCCGATTTGGATATAACAACACGATACAACCAAAAAACAAAATCAGAAAAAACTTTGCGTTTAGCTTGTTGTAGTGAAGTATTGTGGTAGTTCATAGTACAAAATATGAAGAAGGATAGTAAAAGGTGAGAGTTGGGTAAAAAACAGGCGATGTAAAAAATGTCGAGTCGTAAGTGGTGCCACCTTTGGCGTCCCGAATTATAAACTACTTTAATTTTATATGGATAATCTAATTAACAAGCCAACTAAACGCCCTTGGCGTAATGAGTATAATTCCGTTCATGCGGCGGTAATGTTTTTGGTTGCCGTTGTTGCTCTTATAGCGTTTCAATTTATCATTATAGGGATACTTGATATTATCTATAATGTAACGGGTAACAATTTCCGCAATGCTACGGTAATATCACTTATCAACTTGTCTTTTCAGATTATTTTTGCCTTAGTTGCTATACTTGTATCAAGGGGTTTTAAGGTTAGATTTAGGCAAGGCTCATATATCAAAAAATGTTCTTCAACCACAGTACTTATAAGCATAATACTGACGGCAGTTTGCTTTTTGTTTATGATGCCGATGCTTTTAGCCACTATATTCTTTTTTGAGTTTGTAGGCTTTACTCCGGCAACATCATCACTCAACATACGATGGTTTCATCATGTAATATTTGCTATCAATGCCATAATTTTTGCAGGAATTTGTGAGGAGCTTGTTTTTAGAGGCGGTGCAATGTGGGGCATTAAAAATGACTTTGGCAAGATAGCGGCGATACTTCTTTCGTCCTTAGCTTTTAGTATAATGCATATGAACCCTCTACAGACAGTGCATCAATTTGTTTTGGGTGCAGTGATGGGTTATGTTGCTATAGAGTTTAAGAGTATGATTCCTGCGATTATTATTCACGCACTCAACAATGCCTTTGCGGTAGCGATGACTCATATTTTGCCCCGAATAATGCCTGCAACAATAATGTCGCAAGCCGAAGCCCCGTATTTTACGACAGCAGAAAACGGTTTGTTTACGATAGTTTTTTTAGGAGTGGGTTTGGTCTCTATGGCGGTAGGGGGGCTACTTGTGTGGGTACTTGTCAAAGCAGGTAAGGCGGCGGACAAAATCTTTGACGATGTGGGCAAAATCAAAGCTAACGCCAAAAAGCTAGAGAGTGTTAGCCTAGAAAGTAGTCTAGAGCCAGCCGCACCTATAGCTGTCGTAGAGCAACCCATCATAATCGACACTAAGGAACAAAAAACACGACGCAAGATTATTTTTTGGATATTATTTTCGATTGCCTCCGCCTTATGTATGGCAATGTGGATGTTGACTTTTGTAGAGGGACTAATACGGGTAGTTTAGTGATAGTTATAAAATATGAATTATAAATCAAAGTCGTCCCACTAATCACTACTTATGTTTAAGTATTGGTAAAAATGTACATAATCAATAGTGCAAATGATTGACTTGTCTTTATTTATTGTGTATAATAATTAGTGCAGAAAATTTATTTTTGAGTCTAATTGTTGCACAAGCGGATAATTTCCGCATTTATATAACACTTAGCTCGTATTACCAAAATGAAAAAAAAGATAACAATAGCAATAGTATTAGTATTAGCACTTGCGGCAACTTCCTTTTTGTGGGCATGTAGCCGTTTTCCTGCACCGAGAGATCTTGAGTGGGATTCGAACAAAGCTAACTATGTCGTAACTGGCAATGGTACAGCAGTTGTCCAACAAGGGCGATATGTTTATTTTGTCAATGGTTACAGACCTGCTGATTATGATGCGGATAGAACAAGCAGTACCAACAGGTGGGGCGATGTTGTCAGAGGCGGAATTTATCGTGCGACACTACACGGTGATTCGGTTGAGACAGGGACAAGCCGTGATTGGAATATTACAGATGTGCCTGTTTATCTTGATCCGTATAGAGAGCAGCCTTCGGACAGGGTCAATATGAGTTTTGCATCGACTACAAAAAGCATCCCAGTACTACAAACAGACGGCGAATTTGAGTACGAATATCGCACAGTGTTTGATGTCGTACCTGTAGTGCCTATGATAGGTGCAGTAAGCGGAATGGATGTCGGACTATTTATTTTTGGCGAATTTATCTATTATACCAGCCCTGCGACTAATGTTAACCGTGATAGAGAAGTAGAGTTTGAGCGTACGGCTTTTTGGCGGACAAGACTTGACGGCACAGGCACAGAACGGATATTTACAACTGCAGGTGACAGTATTCCTCGGCATAGTTTCTTTTTTGTGCATGGAGATACCCCTCGTCAAGACAGAGTTTATCTAGCACTACTAGAAGATAATGACATAATATCCTTTGGTATGAATGCTGACGGCAGAGGCAGTATCCGCCGTCAAACTTTGGTTCAAAATGTAAATGATGATGCGATTTTTCCCCGTATGCCTACATTTGACATCAATAACAGACCTGTGATGTGTGATTATCTGAACCAACCTAGCGTTAGAGCAGAGGACTATATCTACTTTACACGAGATGCCAGAATCTATGAGGATGTTACCCCTGGCAATATTACTGAGCGTGTGCGTCCTAACGGAACGGTGTGGAAGTACGCATACAGGAGGGGCAATAGAGAGTACGATTGGAGATATGGTAGTCAAGAATTGTTTGCCCGCAACAGAACAATTACTCTACACAGCGTCCGCAATAATGTACTTTTTTATACAGTGCAAGCCATAGGTAGTAGTGCTATCGAAATGCATTTTGATAACTTCTTGCCTGGTCGTCTGTCCATAGCTTCTAGTCGCAATCCTGTCGTTGCTAATATTGCAGGATATGATGAGATATTCCCTTTCAGAGGTTCGGATGACAATAGCTCTAATGAGGCTTTTGCAATAACTTTTACAGGTGATACAATCGGACTTAGACAAAATCATCAATTAAGGACACTACTCCGTAATGTTAGCGGACTTAGATTTGAGTTCTTTGACGGTGAGTTTGTTTACTTTATAAGAGATTCATTCCTATACCGTGTTAGATTTACTGCGGATTATGATAGCCAAGGCGACACATCGGAGCGTATGACAGAGTATCCAATCCTTACGACTTACTTGCGTACGGCTAAGACAGCCAACCATATAATGTTCTTTAGAGAGATTGACAACCACGCCCGTGATGACCACTATTCTTGGAATTATGCTTTCTTTATGCGTGCAACCGTCAATCCTAATGAAAGAGAGTTTTGGATGGGTATCCGTTGTGCTAACGACTTCCCCGATGAGGAAGAAGACGAAGAGTATGACGACCTAGATTAAGAAAATAAATTAAAACAACAAAAAAACGACTGTTTTGATAGCAGTCGTTTTTTTGTATGCCTTCGTCAAGAGGCTGACTTGTGACTAATAATCCACACCATGTCCTACCACTTAGGTTACGGAACAACTCTATAGTTGGTCTTGTCATCCTGAGCAAAGCGAAGGATCTAGCGTTAGCGAATAAAAAACCCTTAAACAATTCCCTGCATTTTCCGCTTCGCTAGATCCTTCGCTTCGCTAGATCCTTCGCTTCGCTAGATCCTTCGCTTCGCTAGATCCTTCGCTTCGCTCAGGATGACACACCAATAATATTTTATCTCCAAATATAGGGTTTCGCTACTGATACAAAAATTAGAGTTATAAAACAAATCTCAGTCTCACCAAAAATATTATTTTACATTTTTAACGAATTTTGTCAAAAAAGCTTGACATACATAAAATCATATGATACAATAGAGCCAAGTCAAAACAATGGGCTATATTATCAACAAAAGAGGAGTAAAGTATGACAGAATTAGAAAAATGCAGAATAATAGTCAGAAAACGCCTGCGTAGGATAATGCTACGAAATGTCATAGTCTCATATACCATAATCATATCGTTTTTGGTTCTTGTGGCGATTTTGACAGACAATCCGATAGGTGTAGCGGTTATGATGGCAACTTTTTTTGCACTTAGATATACATATAAGGACGGGGTGACTTATCACTGCGACAAAATTTGGCAATGCATAATAGTGACATGCATTATATTTGGGCTAGCATCACTAATCCTAATGGCTGTTAATTTTTGGATTAACCTAGTGTTAGGTCCGCTACTTATGGCAGGACTTACGCTTGTGCTACACAAGCTAGGTATGGGCAAAGAATACGAAGCAAAACTAGAAAAAATAAACCGATTACACAAGGAAAGTGAGGCAAAGTTACAAGAACTAAACCGTCTGCACCGAGAAAAAGAAATAGGGGCAGAGGAATTAAGGGCAAAAACGCAAGAGATTGAGGAGCTAAGGGCAAAGACCCAAGAATTAGAATTAAAATCAAAAGAGATGTTCAGATTTCCGACAAAACTAACACTCAAAGAGCTATATTGCCTAGACAAAGACCAGCTAGACGAATATTGCAAAAGAAGAGGACTTAGCGAGATAGAGAGAGATGTTGCATACTGCGAGTTTTATTGTCAGCTAAGGATGAGAGATATGGTAAGAGAGCTTCATTTTTCCCGCTCACATTTGGACAGGTTAAGAACAAACATATGCGTCAAACTGGATGTTCCCAAACCTCGAAGCAAACTAGCAAAATAAAAGAAGATATTGTCCCATAAAACAAGTAAAATGGTATAAAAACGGGGTATTTTGGCTAGAATTAAGGCAAAAATAACCGTTTTTTGAATTTTTTAACATAGTGCAGATGTTTGACATTTGCCTTTTTTTATGGTATAATTATTTTATAAAGTGTGTCCAAGAGTCGGGCTAATACATAGGATTGCTTTGTCAATGCGACCAAGTAATCCTATGAAAAGAAAGAACTCAAAAAGGTTTACTATAATATGGCAAAAAGTTATGACGCAAAAGATATCAAGGTCTTAGAAGGTCTTGATGCGGTACGGCTTAGACCGGGTATGTACATCGGTACTACCGGTATTAAGGGTCTTCACCATATACTTTGGGAAATCGTTGACAACTGTATCGACGAGATAAGCAACGGACATGGCAACAAGATTGATGTTAAGATTCATGTTGATGGGTCTATCAGTGTAGAGGACAACGGGCGGGGAATTCCTGTTGATGTGCATCCTACTTTGGGCATTAGCGGTGTCGAGGTTGTTTTTACACAGCTTCATGCGGGTGGCAAATTTGACAGCGATAATTACACCTATAGCGGTGGTTTGCACGGCGTGGGGGCTTCGGTAACCAATGCTCTCTCTAGGTGGCTTGTGGTTGAGGTGTATAAAAAAGGCACGACCTTTAAGATGGAGTTTGAGAGTCGTGATGTGGATGGCAAGATTAAGGGCGGCGAAACCAAATATCACCTTATCGACACAGGACAAGCCACAAAAAAAAGCGGAACTTTTGTACGCTTTATGCCGGACGACAGGATATTTGAAACGGTCAATTTTAATTTGGAGACCATTACCCGCAGACTAAAGGAACTGGCTTTTCTTAATCGTGGTATGACCATTACTTTGACTGACGAGCGTGTGACTATTAACAATGCTCCGCTTAGCCGAGAGTATTACTATGAGGGCGGAATAGTTGACTTTGTCAGATTTCTTAACGAAACCAAATCGTCGCTTTTTGCCGACCCTATACTGCTAACGGGCAAAAAAGACAATATAACAATGGAAGTCGCATTTCAGTATACGGATGCTTATACGGAGAATATTGTCAGTTATGTCAATAATATCCCTACAGGGGAAGGTGGCACACACGAGACAGGGTTAAAGGCGGCGCTGACTAAGGTGCTTAACGACCTTGCCAAAAAGATGGGATATCTAAAAGAAAAAGACCCTGCTCTTATGGGTGAGGATTTTAGAGAAGGACTTACGGCTGTTCTTGCTGTCAAGATGCAGAATGTACAATTTGAGGGACAGACAAAGACTAAGCTAGGGAATCCAGAGGCGAGGGTTGCAATCGAAACATTATTCGGACAAGAACTGCAAAACTTTTTTATTGACCAAAAAAACAAGCCTATCGCAGACGCAATTTTCAAAAAAGCTATAATGGCAAGTAAAGTGCGTGAGGCAGTCAGGAAAGAAAAAGAAATAGCGCGACAAAAAAACAGTATCGAAAATTTTAACTTGGTTGGCAAATTAAGTAGCTGTACAAGCAAGAAGCCCGAGCTTAACGAGCTTTTTATTGTTGAGGGCGATAGTGCGGGCGGTACGGCGAAGCAGGCAAGGGACAGATATTTTCAGGCGATATTGCCGTTAAGAGGTAAACCCCTTAACGCTGAAAAAAAGCGTATTGACCAAGTGTTGCTCAACGAGGAGATACGGACTATAATATCGGCTTTGGGTTGCGGTATAGGCGAGGATTATAACAAAGAGGACCTTAATTATCACAAGGTAATAATTCTATCTGATGCTGACCAAGACGGTGCGCATATTAGGGCGATTCTTTTGACTTTCCTCTTTAGGTATATGAAAGACCTTATCAATGAGGGTCATGTTTATATCGGAATGCCGCCGCTTTATAAGGTAAGCAAAAAAGATACGATAGAGTACGCATATGACGAAAAAGAACTTGCGGCAGTCAAAGAGCGTTTGGGTAGGGGCTGCAATGTGACACGCTACAAAGGTTTGGGCGAGATGAATGCAAGTCAGCTTAAAGAGACAACAATGGACCCCAGTAAGCGTGCACTAATAAGGGTAAGTATAGAGGACGCAGCCGCCGCCGAAAATCTTATATCAGTCCTTATGGGTGACGCTATCGACCCACGCAAAAGATATATTATCGAACACGCTAACTTTAACAAGACTGATAAATTCAAGGAAGTTATGGGTTAGGGACTAATTATATTTGCCAAAGGCAAGTGAGATTACTTCGCAATGATATTCACTTCGTGAATGATATTGCCTATGGCAATGAAAGGTAAATATAATATCATTTTACTCTCGAAAAATAAAAACAAGCGAAAAAAAGTTTATGTCAGAAAATAAAGTCAAAGAAATAAAAGATACCAGCAAGCTGTTTGTCAGAGCCTTAGATGAGGTTATGCATGACAGTATGATGCCGTACAGCGAGTATGTCATTTTGGATAGGGCGCTTCCTAGAGTGGAGGACGGGCTTAAACCTGTGCAACGGCGGATTTTGTACACTATGCACGAGCTTGGGCTTAATCCCGATAAACCGCACCGTAAAAGCGCCCGTATCGTGGGTGACTGTTTGGGTAAATTCCACCCGCACGGCGACAAGTCTGTCTATGATGCTATGGTGCGTATGGCACAGCCTTTTAGTATGAGAGCGCCGCTTGTTGACGGGCAGGGGAACTTTGGTTCAATTGACGGAGACGGAGCGGCGGCTATGCGTTATACTGAGGCTAAGATGACCCCGCTTGCGCTTGAGCTACTCCGTGACCTCGAAAAAAATACGGTCAAATGGAATTATAACTTTGACGATACTATGCAAGAGCCTGATGTATTGCCGGGGCGGTTTCCTAATCTTTTGGTCAACGGAGCAAGCGGTATTGCCGTCGGTCTTGCTACTAATATTCCGCCGCACAATCTTTCGGAGGTTATTGACGGCGTTGTGGCATATATAGACAACCCAAAAATTGGGCTCAAAGAAATGATGCGCCATATCAAAGGACCTGACTTCCCGGGCGGCGGTTATGTTGTTGCAGGTGAGGAGCTCGAAAAAGCATATGAGACGGGACGAGGCAAAATCTACTTGCGGGCAAAAATGCATATAGAAAATGCCGAGAATGACAAAAAACTTATAGTAATAGACGAGTTGCCTTATATGGTCAATAAGTCGGCGTTACTCGAAAACATAATGAAGGTCCGTGAAGAGAAAAAAGGTATTCTTATGGGAATATCCGAAATCACGGACGAATCAGACCACAACGGTATGCGTGCGGTTATCCGTATCAAAAAAGACCACGACCCGAGAGCTATTGCAGACTTATTATTTAAGGCGACAAGTCTTTCAAGTACTTTTGGTATCAATATTGTCGCTATCGCAGATGGCAAGCCTCAACAAATGGGGTTAATGGAGATTATTTCTTACTATGTGGCATACCAGCGGGAAATCATCCTGCGCCGCAGTAAGTATGAGCTGGAGGAAGCAAGAGAGAGGGCGCATATACTCGAAGGGCTTGTAATCGCCGTCCGTAATATCGACGAAGTTATTAAGATAATTAAATCCAGTCAAAACACCTCCGAGGCTAAAGAGCGCCTAAGAGCAAGATTTACTTTATCCGAAAAACAAGCGCAAGCGATTTTGGATATGCGCCTTGCAAGGTTGACCTCACTTGAGATACTCAAATTAGAAAAAGAGCTTAAAGAAATCAAAGAACTTATCGTCCGTCTTGAGGCAATAGTTGCATCCAAAAAGTTACAGATGGATTTGGTAAAGACAGAGTTGCTACTAATCCGCAAGGCATACAGGGATAACCGCAAGAGTATGATTATAGTTGATACTAAGGCTTATGCTATCCCTGCCGAAGATGACGAAAAACCGATTGAGGACTATGTTGTAGCCTACAACGCTTTAGGTAATATCAAACGAATGACAGCCAAGACTTTTAAGATGGCGCTCAAAGATTTTACAGGCAACAGTAGCAAGGGTGAGATTTGCGACAAGCTGATAAAAGTCACCAATCGTGAGAACATCTTTATATTTACTAATTTAGGTAACTGTTATAAGGTTGATGTGGATAGTATTCCGGACGGAAAGTGGCGTGACAAAGGTGCTAAGCTCAAGGCACTTTTGCCCGACAGTGTCGAGGGCGAAACAATTATCCGTATGCTCAAAATCGAAGACCCGTTACCTAAAAAGCAGTTGCTGTTCTATACAGCCGAGGGTATGGTCAAAAAATCTGATTGGAGCGAATACGGCGTAGTCAAAAGTGCATTCCAAGCTATTAAGCTAAAGGACGGCGATACGGTTATCGGAATAGAGGACTTAGTGCCTAAGTCAAGTCTGTTGTTTATTACCGAGCAAGGAATGAGTCTCAATGCCGATATGTCGGATATCCCTGTTCAAGGAAGGGTTGCCGGCGGTGTCAAAGGAATACAACTTAATGACGGTGATAAAGTGGTCTTTGTAGGGCAGGTTACTGACGGAGAGGTTCTTATTATTACCGACAGCGGTTGGGCTAAGAGGGTTAAGGTAAGCGGACTGGATGTAATGGCTCGCTACCGCAAAGGCGTCAAGATAGCTGACCTACCAAAAGCAGGCGCCGAAAAAATAGTATTCGCCAAGGCTATAAGCGGCTCAATTAAGTTTATTACCGAAGAGCAAAAAGACGAACATCTGACAGTCTTTAATAGTGACGATTGTAAAGTCGAAAATCGCACCAACGCAGGCAAAGCGCTTTTCCGCTCTAATAAAGTAAGGCTAAATAAAGTAATGGTGTATAACGATAATTATACAGAGTAGGTTATAGGCAAAAGGGATGAGAGCAGTTTTTTGCAAGCAATAGGGTGCTTGATGATGACGCATATACAACCCAAAAACTGCCGAGATTTCTCAGCTAATGAGAGGGATGCAAAAAAGGTTGCTTTTTTGAGGATATTTTGTTATAATATACAAATGGCGATTAGTTTAGTTGCAATTTCAAAAGATAAATACAATGATTTTCGCCTAAGGGCTGCCTTTGAAGCATGCAAATGGGATCTTTGTGTGGCAGACAAAAACACGCTGTCTGAATATGCTATTGTGCTTGATTTAGAGGATTATTCTCTATTAGAAAGAGCTACAGAGCAATTGTCTTTAGAAACTATAGAGGCAGAACAGTTTTTAAGTAACAATAAGAAATATATTAAAAATCTTGCACTTCCAAAACATATCACAAGGCAGCTAAACAAATTTGATAGATATGATCCTAAAAACCATGTAAGACTGATGAGATTTGATTTTCATCCCACTACAAAAGGATGGGAGATAAGTGAAGTTAATAGCGATGTTCCTGCCGGATTTGCAGAGGCGAGTGCGCTAAACGAACTAGGCTTAGAGTTTATAGGTGGCGATTTCCAAACTTCAACCAACTTTGCAAGTGTGTTAATTCCTGCAATAGAGTCCCATGTAAAAAAAGATGAATATGTAGCTTTAGTACATTGTACAGCATATTCAGATGATAGGCAAGTTGTCCAATTTGTTGGAGATAGGTTAAAAGATGCGGGAATAAATCCAATTTATATGGGACCTGACGCTATCGAATTTAAGAATAGCAAGGCATACAGCTGTCAAAAAAATAATAACAGACCACTTAGTGGAATTATAAGAGTTTTCCCCATAGAGTGGCTAAATGATTTGCCGAAAAAAATCAAATGGACGGATTATTTTTCCACCACAACACTGTGTTGCAATCATCCCATTGCGATTTATGCTCAAACAAAAAGATTTCCGCTTGTGTTTGACGACTTAAAAAAACAGGGATTAAGATTTGATGTTTGGGAAAAGTTTTTGCCAAAAACCTATGCTCCAAAAGATGTAAAAAAAAGGCTTAATCTAGATACAATTGTAGTAAAGCCTGCACTAGGGCGAGTAGGAGAGGATGTGACAATAGCTGGAACAATGTCCAAAAAAGCTATTGCATCCATCAAAAAAGCGGCAAAAAGACACCCAAAACACTATGTGGCACAAGAGAAGTTCATAAGCGTGCCAATAAAAGCGGATAACGGGACTTTATATCATATTTGCATAGGAGCATTTAGCGTAAATGGCAAATTTGCAGGGTTGTATGGACGGCTAAGCCCAAGCCCGAGAATGGACAGAGAGGCTATAGATGCACCTGTGCTAATTAAAATCAAGGAGACATAAATGGAGTTCAAACAACAATTATTCAATATTTGGACACCACAAGAGAGTGGTTGGAGTTCATTTGCAAAGCCCGTATTGTTCTATTCAATAGAAGGCTCAGTACAAGGTGTTTTGCCGCCAATGCCAATATCTTATATAGCGGCAGGTACAACTGATACAGCTATAATTTTAGATGTGCCGGGAGCGAATGCTGTTCAAGAAGGTATTACACTAGCGAGGCTAGGTTTTAGACCCGTGCCGCTTTTTAATGGTAATTCTGTTAGCTTGGGGCAGATAGAGTTAGTAGATACTGCTTCTATTAAGACGGCATTGTGTCTTGGAGGTCTGCAACTAGCCAGCATTCCGCTAGTTTCAAATGCGCCGCCTGTATTCTTATTAGACTCTAATAGACTGTTAGACAAATACGCAGCACCCGGTATGTTTGACAATCGCTGGAATTTATACGCACATGATTTGCCGAGTAGCGATTATTTTTTGCGTGCAGGGATAAAAAAGATTATTGTTCGCAATAATGACGGGCATATTTTGGCTGATTTAGCACCGATATTGTTTAACTTACAACAAGCAGGCATTGAAATACTTGTGCAACAATCATCAGGAGTATGGCAAAACCAAAACAATCAAATGGATGACTTTGCATTTGACGGAGATTACGATAGCTACTATGATAACTACAGCCAAAACTTTGGTCCAATTGTCCATATGCATATGCCAGTTAGAACCAGAATAAGACAGCCGGGTCTTTTCTCTAGATTATTTGGAAGAAAAACTTACAAAACAAGCTGTTGGAATTCTACTGGTGGGTGGGGTTCATCTAGACCGTGTCATGGATATGGTGGAAAATTTGGCGGCGGCTACAGAGGCGGCTACGGCGGTGGTGGTAGTTGTTAATTAAGTAAGTACTTACCAATTTTATCTAAGGCGTTTGCTCGGTATAATCTATATGATAATCGTCTAACGCTTTTCTAAAGGCAGGATTACTATTAAGAATTTGTTGTAGCTGTGGTAGGGCATCAATTATTAGCTTAAAAGTGTAGATGTTCAACTCGCAAAAATCAGTTATTCTCTCTTGACTAAAATCCTTATGCATACGACCACATCTACCACCGCAAAGCTTTAAGTAAAGACAGTTTAGACATTTATTAGTGATATCCATATCCAAAAACTTAATGCCGCCACGAATATCGCCAATTTTATGTTTAGAAGACTCTACAGCTTCGCAGCAAGTATAGCAACTGCCGTCAGTTTGAATAAAAATGGAATAAAAGCCGTAACCGCAAAAGTAGTTTTTAGGAGCGGGTATGTTATCTGCAAGATTTTTAACGATGCTTAAAAACGGAATGTAGTTTAATACCTTTCCGCACCTTAGGTTAGATATCCAATAATCAAATAAAGAGGCTATTTCCGATTTGTACACAACCTTATATTCGGCAATTTTGTCCACTTGCTCTCTATTGTCAATCTGCCAATAAATATAGTCAAAAGCATTTTCCATAAGTAAACACGCAGTTGTAAGACTTGTTTCGCTTGTAATTGTAAGCCTGCCGATTACCGACATCTTATGCTTTTGTTTAATAGCGTTTAGGCTTTTAGAAATATCTAGGTAATAGTTTGAAATGCGCCCACCACAAAGTAGCTTGTCATAGTTAAGAGACAAAAAAACCACATCAATTTTGTCCGCTATTTTATCAGAAATTTTAGAGAGCAAAAGCCCGTTTGTGTGAAGAATAAAATTTATTTCATAGGCTTTTACTTTGTCAAAGCTGGTAATGATAGCCTCAATTTTTTCATAGTTCAAAGTAGGCTCGCCACCAAAAAAACAAATAGTTGCAAATTTATCATTATTTTCTTTTTGCACCTTATCTACAAATTGTCTTAAATCCCTTAAAGGATATTGAATGGATAAAGGCATACCGGTTTGCTCTTTGCTTAGCATAACAGAGCAATAAGCACAATTAAGGTTGCAATCGTTAGTGATGTAAATATAAAATTCCACTTCAATAGTATATCAATAAAGTGCGGTAGTGTCAAGTTTTACATTTAGGGTGTCTTAGAAAAAAAGAGTTATGATTAAATTTAGCGGTAAAATATTGCAATTTGGCTTTGGTGCAGTCGGAAAGAGCTTTTTCGAGCTAGTACAAAGAGAAATTAAGTTCGATAAAAAGAACTATTTTGTAATTTCTAAAAACGCAGGGGAAATGGACGCTTTTTTAGAACTTGGCGGCACTGCTAATAATTTTATAGAGAGAAGTGTTACTAAGGAAAATTTTGAGGACTTGTTTTCTAAATATTTATCAAGAGGCGATTTGTTTGTAGATTTTTCCGAGGGGACAGGAACTAGGGAGATTTGTACTTTTTGTGCCAAAAATAACATTATGTACCTAAACACCGGCGAATCGGAGTGGCCGGGAGGATGGGTGAATTTTTATGAGCATAACCTTGCTATTCGTTCTATGATTGATGAAATTAGTGGTATAAATGGGATTAATCTACATCCTATAGTCTTGCAGCATGGCAATAATCCCGGGTTAGTTTCTCATTTTGTCAAAATTGCGATTGAGAGAATTGCGAAAGCAAAAAAGAATAAAGAAGCGCTAAAGGCGGTTAAGCAGAATAAATTTGGTATAGCCGCAAAAATATTAAAAGTAAGGACAATCCATATAAATGACATTGATAGCCAGATAATAGATGCACCTGCTATAAAAGACAAGCTATATACGACATGGTGTGCCGAAAATTTTTTATATGAAATGCTCACTCATTCTGCATTTAGTATAGGTGTGCACGAGGGAGAGATATCGGAAAGGCAAGTCGGACATATAGAGCTAGATAGACTAGCGGTGGATACAAAATGCCTAACGCATTATTGTGGCGGTCAGTTTGAAGGGTATGTTGTGCCGCATGAAGAAACTATTTCTATTGCTAAGCATTTAGAGGTTGCAAAAAAAAGTGGAGAGGTAATCTATAGACCAAGAGTAATGTTTGTGTATAAGCCCTCAAATGTAGCAGAGGAGTATTTGTTTAAGTCTAAGGTTTACGATTATCCAAACTCCGACAAAGAAAAGGAAAAAGACCATATTGACGAGTATGAAAATTTTATTATTAGGGGAAGAAAATTCCCTAAAGATTGGGAGATAGTCTACGACCAAATTGTGTCTGGTACAGAGTATGTTGGAGTGTTAGTTGTAGGCGATGATTTTAATCCGGTTTGGGTTGGCAATCGCATAGAGCTAGCTTTTTTATATAAAAAACTCCATAACAAGGGATTGTATTGGCAAACTCCAACAATAACCCCAGTCGCAGCTTCAGCCCTAGCAGCAGTTTGCTTTATGATTAAAAAAAATCAAAAAGGCGGGATTTATTTTCCAGATGACATTTTAGACTATAAAAGCATAGTAAAGCTTGCCGAAAAATACATTTCCAAAACATTGGTAAAGACTTTCAATAAAGACGAAATTGACATAAAAGCAATAAATAAAGTAAAACACACCACATAAACGCTTTTAAGAGAAATCTTTAAGTGTGTTTTGATTATGGGATTTGGTGCTAAAAAGTTTGACAAATGGGCTGGATTTTGCTACACTAGGTGCGTAGTAATTAAAACTTTGAAAAACTTTTTCAACTTTTTTTATGATTAAATCAGCTCTTAGCAACTATATCAAAAACTTTTATCTTGTTCTTATAATTGCAGTGATAATGTACAGCGTTGCGACAATTATTGTCGGAGTGTTTTTTGTTGTATTTAGTGAGCTTATGATTACTCCCGAAAATGCAGTTTTGGCAGAGTTTCTGCGGATGTTTGATGAGGCTTTTGCACCGTTAGGACCGACCGATATACTCGGTGGCGGTATAGGACTAATCTTTGAATATTTTGCACACGCTCTCAGGGAGAGTTTTGAGGTTTCTCGTGGCGGTCTTATATTTGCGATAATCCTGTCGCTCTTTGTACTCGGTGCTACAGCACAAATCTCCGGAATGATAGTAGGCTTTATTATCAGACGCAAATTCAAACGCAAAGACACGCTCAAGTGGTACATAGCTATTCCGATTAAATGGGGGTTAGGGTTTGCTTTTGCTCTCCTTTTTGCCTTTGCGATGTATCATTTTGTACTGGCTATCATACCTTTTATCTTAGCGTTTTTGGTATTCAAGGCAATACAAAATATTGTCGAAGTAAAGATAGTATATTTTAGAGAACGCAAAATCATCGGCGAAATGCTAAACGCAAAAACAGCCGCAGGCAACCTTGTTGCCAACCTTATCCTGCTTGTAATTACAGCTATAATACCTGTCTTATTATGGATAGTGCTAGGCTTTGTCTTTAGCGCATGGGCAGGATTTTGGATAGCCGTTGTAATCGGTACACCGCTATTCATCTACTATTTTCAAGTAACCAACTTCACCGCCGTAAGATACTTTATGGACGAATTTAATAAGAAGAGATAGGGTTACGGAAAAAGTCGAATGTACTTGTTTTGCCACTTGTTGCAGGTTGTAATTCGGATAGTGCGTGATTTTATTTTGCAACAACCAAGATTAGTCGCACGGTATCGCCTGTTTTTCCATACAAAATAATGTTCAAAGTGACTGCAATTAGAGCAGTCTTTTTTTATGTTGTGGTTCATTTTGCACCTCTCATTGCAATAATGAAACAAATTATATCATTTCAAAAATGAAATGTCAAGGGAAAGGCATTGCGTTTTTGTAATATAATAATAGAGTGAAAATATTTGCTGAAAGATTAAAAGATTTGCGTGCCGAAAAAAGCCTTTCATGTCAAGGACTAGGTAAAGCAATAGAAGTAAGTGCAGCGGCTATTTGTCGTTGGGAAAATGCTATGCACGATATAAAAGGCGAGGACCTTGTTAAACTCGCAAAATTTTTTGAGGTAACAACGGATTACTTGCTAGGGCTTGCCGATTATTAAAATCCCCCTCCTTTGGAGGTTTTGTTAAAGGTATGGAATTGCACTTAACTTAAATATCGTCATTGCGAGCGAAGCGAAGCAATCCGCCTTAGAAAAAGGTAGTTTTTACTCAAAGTACGAATTTTCTAAGGCGGATTGCTTCGCTTCGCTCGCAATGACGATTTATTCCTAAATCAGTAGTGTCGAAGACACTTTTTTTATTTTTTAACTTGTCAAAATCGCTTTACAAAAGATTAAAGATGGGGTATAATAGGTGTACTGTGCTAGGTGGGGAGCTAGCGGTGCCCTGTATCCGCAATCCGC
Source organism: Bacillota bacterium (assembly GCA_009783985.1). GTDB lineage: Bacteria > Bacillota > Clostridia > Christensenellales > Pumilibacteraceae > WQVM01. Next base: position 22,041 of record WQVM01000022.1, read on the forward strand.
TACAGCGGGACTGAATGCCGTCCGAGGCTACAGCATGGGAGAGAGTACCAATTAAGTAATGTTGATGTCGGGGTCTTGTGCAACGTATTACCGATAACCGTGTCAGGGGCGAGAGTCAGCAGCACTACCCGGAGCTTTACGTGTGCCACAGGGTAGCTTCGGCGGAGTTGGCTGATTGGTGGCGCTTCGGTGTTGTTTGTCGACGGCGGATGCACAGTAATTTTTGGAAGTACGAGTGCGGGACGGATTACAATGCTACGGGAAACTGTACATTCCGTTCCGCACTTTGTTTTTGTGGCATTTTTTAAGTGGCTAGACAATTCGGGACGCCGAAGACGGCGTCCCCTACACTTGGGTGTACAGGTGTCGCTTGATTTCCCGTCGTAGGGGACGCCGTCTTCGGTGTCCCGAATATTTTGGATTAAATTATGAATAACGAAAGATTAATAACAAGCGAGAGCGTAACAGAAGGACATCCTGATAAGGTCTGCGATTTGGTAGCGGACAATATTTTGGATGCCGCTTTGAAAGGTGACCCTTATAGTCGTATAGCGTGCGAAGTAACCGCTGCTACGGGACTTATTTTGGTTGTGGGTGAGTTTACTACGGAGACCTATATTGATATTCCTAAGATTGTTAGGCGTGTTGTTACAGATATCGGATATGTGGGCAGTGATATGGGTTTTGACGGTGCGACTTGTGCGGTAATGACCAGTATCAACGAGCAGAGCAAGGATATTGCGCAAGGGGTTGACAGGACGGACTCTAAGGACAGTGCGGATAGTCTGGGGGCAGGCGACCAAGGAATGATGTACGGTTATGCGTGTAACGATACTCCCGAACTTATGCCGCTCCCGATTATGCTTGCACACGGGCTTACGGCAAGACTGACTGAGGTCAGAAAATCGGGTGAAATTAAGTATCTGCGTCCCGACGGCAAGGCACAAGTGACTGTAGCTTATAATAAGAAGGGAGTGCCTAAGTATGTTGATACAGTGGTGGTCAGCTGTCAGCATAGCGACACGATAGAGCATGAGCGCATAGTTAAGGACATCACCGCCAAAGTTATCAAAAAGATTATTCCGTCCAAATATCTCAAAGCCGATACAAAGATTTATATCAATCCTACAGGTCGTTTTGTTATAGGCGG
>WQVM01000023.1 GCA_009783985.1 Bacillota bacterium
AAGTGACTACATAGCAAGAACTTGGGAAAATCGCAAAGACCTCTATTACAAAGATGCTGATATGATTATTGATAGCGGAAATCTAACATCTATCCAAATCGCAGACAAAATAATCGAGGGATATGGGATAAAGTTAGGATAAAGTAAACTGTAAGAAGAAAAAGAAGTAAAAAGTGTTGACAATGTTTGAGAAGTCAACACTTTTTTATTGTATCAATATATATAAGTTTGATACCCAATCGTAGGGGGCATTGTTCAAAATGTATGGAAAAGAACCCCCAAACTTATTTATAGTTAAGAGTAAGTTAGTTGGGTGGTCATTTCGACCGAAGCGGAGAAATCTCCTCAAAAACTGTACTATAACACCGTTAATGAGGAGATTTCTCCGCTTCGGTTGAAATACCTTCGGTGCTTCGTAGGACACCCTTATGAACTTTCTTATATAAACCTCACACAATACACACGCTTTGAACAATGCCATCGTAGGGGCGGGCGTCCCCGACCGCCCTCAAACGCTTCGTTTGATTTTTGGTGTATGATATGTAGTTCTATCAAAGTGTAGGGGACGCCCGCTATTTGCGTCCCGAACAATAATTAGCATAATTTTAACACCAAAAAAAATTTTTCAAAAAATTTTGAAAATGCATATATTTTTTTGTTGACAATACTATGTGATGTGTAGTATAGTGTATAAGCAAGTAACCTGTATTGACAAGTATTGCATTGAATCCATATGAAAAAAACAAAAACATTTTTTAGAAATATCGGCAAAGTTATGTCGGGGAGATTAGGCGTGTTAATCTTTGTGTTGACTACAGTTATCAACATGGCGATTATCTTAACCAATGTTATTGCCTTTGGGTCTGTGACGGCATTTGTTATTACAGTTATATTGACGGTCGTGTCTATAGGAATAGGGGCAATACCTGTTGTCATTGTAGCAATCTTAATACTAAACAAGTCGAATTATTTGGATGTAGTCTCAAAGCAAAAACAATCCGGCAGACCTGCCATTGTAGCGTTTCATTTGCTTGCGGTAGGTATCGGAGTATTTTTTGGCGTAATGATGTTTGCTGCTAATATTGTGGCAGGCGGCAGAGGATTGGTAGAGATAATTGATATAAGATTTATAATGATAGGCATTATCTCAATCACCGCAGTGGCAGTGGTTGTGTACGGAGTACTTGCTATGATTGTAGGCAGGAGGTCAAACAGAGTCACATTAGAGTCATTACAACGACTCAAAGAGGTGGCTACTACCGGCAGAGTCTGCACATCTAACACAAAAAACTATCAAGGAGGCGACGATGGATATTCAACTCAAAAAGGGTTTGCTTGAGATATGCGTGCTTGCAAGCCTCGAAAAAGAGGAGTCATACGGGTACAAGATTATCGACGATGTTACACATTATATAGATATCAACGAGTCGACGCTGTATCCGATTCTTAAGAGGCTAGAGCAGAACGGAGCACTTACTACACGCAGTCAAGAGCATAACGGAAGATTACGCAAATACTATCAGATAACCGAAGTCGGCAGAGAGAGTTTGCTGCAAAATATCAGAGATTTGGAGCAAGTCAACAGAATTTATCAGCAAATTACAGGAAGAAGGGGGGCTGGAATATGAATAGAAAGCTAAAGACAGAAAAACTGAGTTATGCAATAAAGAAAGAATTATCAAGGGAGGTATCAAAAAAATGACTAGAAGTCAATGGATGACCGAGCTAAAAAAATATCTTATAACATTATCTCACGAAGACTTGGAGCGTGCGGTAGAATATTACAACGAGATATACGAAGATAAAAACGAAGCAGGTATACCCGAAAAAGAAATAATCTATCAATTTGGCAATCCGAGAGATGCCGCCAAAAAGATTTTGGACGATTTTGCAGGTGTAGTACCTGAGTCTGTAGTTGCTATTCAAAACGAAAGTTTTCAGACAAATGTTGATATGCAACAGCAAGTGCATGAGCAAGTACAACCTCAGCTTGTGCAACAACCACAATTTGAGCAATCGCAACCGCAACAACAAGTCCAGCCACAATCACAATCTGCACATACGCCCAAAAGAGGCGGAATACCGATTTGGGTGATTATCCTGATAACGGTGTGTATTACTTTGTTTATCGGACCTATTATCGGATTAGTTGCGACTGTATTTGCTTTGTTTGTAACAGTATGGGCGCTTGTCGGAACTTTGTTTGCTGTTGCAGGTTCGCTTATATTGGCAGGGCTTGTTGGTACAGGATACAGTATCTATACCTTGACGCTCAATGCCCCTGTGGGCTTAGCACAGCTCGGTATGAGTCTTGCGGCACTTGGTCTGGGTATCCTCTTGCTTATAGTGGCTGTTATCGTGCTTAGACTATGGATTAAAGCTAATATTGTATTACTTAAGCTATTAGTCAGATTTGTTACATTTGGTAGAGTAAAAATCAAGATATTCAAAGACAAGGTTTGTTGTTCGTCTTGCAGTGAGCAACAAGCAAATTCTAATCAAGGAGGGCAGCAGTAATGAAAAACTTCAAAGTATTGTTTTTGTTAATAAGTATCGCTAGTGCGGTTGTCCTTTTTGTCGGAGGTGTGGCTATCTTTGTTGTCGGAATGACCATGCTTGATTGGAATTTTAGGAGACTTGACCCCGACTATGGAGCAGGAGTTGTACAGCGTTTTAATTATACAACAGAGGAGAGAAATGTCCTACAAGTCAATGTTTCTAATGCGACAAGCAGTGCTAGTGCCGGACGCAATATTGTAGTTACAACAAGGGGTAATTACATTGCACTCTATGAAAGTGATGTGGAGCATTTTGAGACAACAACTGTTTTTAAGCCTGTAACGATTGACGATGTCGAAGGATATATCCTTAATATCACCATTAAGTCAACGAGGAATAATAATGTAGACGGCTTTTGGTTTAGGGGAATGATGCCTCTAAGGACACGGATTTATGTGCCTGATGGAGTAACGGTCAATATTGGTGATAGCGGTGTGAGGTTTAACGGCGGTGTAATAGTCGAAAACATCTCGCTCCAAAGCCTTGATATCGGTACAACAAGCGGAGCTGTCAGAGTCGAGAATGTGACCGTAGCAGAGAAGGCAAATATCCGCAATCTAAGCGGTAGTGTCAGGATTAACGGTTTAGTGGCAGGCGGTGATGTAGAAGTCAACAACACCAGCGGCAGTATTAGAATAGACGGCACAGGGCAAGCGGGCGGTTTGATGACAGATGGGGATTTGAGGATAATTGGATTGAGCGGTGCTATAAGGGCAAGGGGCAGAATTAGTGCGGACAATATCTATGTCAACCAAGCAAGCGGTGCGGTAAGGCTACATCATGTGACTCTTCTAACAGGCAACCTTAATTTTACTAATCGAAGCGGTGCGGTACGCATAACTATTGACGGCAATAGGAGTGACTTTAATATTGATGTAACAGTAGCAAGCGGTAGTGGCAGACTGCAAGAAACTAACGCAAACGCCACCCAATCAATAACAGGTCGTGTAACCAGCGGTTCGTCTAGACTAACCTTTGCAGGATAAGAGACTTGTGCTTTTAGGTTTCTGAACAAGTCTAAATTAAAAATCAACCAACAAAAACACAACCACCAACCAATTGTGGCGGTTGTGTTTTGTTTGTAAGTGCCCGAATAGTCGCAAATTGTAATTACTTATTTGTCATATGAATACACATATTATGTGACAAAGATATTAAAAAAAGCAAGTGATATAGCTAAGATTACTATGCTGATAGTCGGGGCGGTTATCGGGGCTGGTTTTGCGAGTGGCAGAGAAATTGCCGAAATGTTATACAGTAGCGGTGCGGCATCGTATTCTACCGTTATTGCTATAATGCTGCTTGTTGCTGTTGTTTGTATACTTATAATGTGGCTTGGCAAAAAGTTGCGTCCGCAAAGTGTGGGTGATTTTCATAATGCGATATTCAAAAAAGGTGCGCCGATAATTGACATTATGGTGCTTGTTAATTGCTTTGTTGTGCTTGCGGCAATGGTTGCGGGACTAAGCGGCGTGGCTATGAGTATCGGAGCGGTAGGTTATGTAATTGTGCCGATTGCGTGCGTAATCGCTGTTTTTGTAGTTATCAAAAAGGATATAAACCGCCTAATCAAAGTCAACCTTATCGTAATGCCTGTTATCATTGCCATTATTGTTATAACGGCATTACCTAGCGCAATGGGAGAGGGCGGTGTGCTGACAGGAAGATTAAGATTAGCACCGAGTTTGATTTATGCAGGAATGAATCTTATCCTTACCGTGGGAGCATTGATTAGGGCATACGACATTGATTTTGAGATTATGGTAGCCGGTGCGGTTATCGCAAGCATTATAATCGGCGGACTTATTTGGGTAATGCTTGCGGCAATCAGCACTAATCCTAGCGTTGCAGGTGAGCCTATGCCTTTGTTTGCTCTTGCGGTAGGCAATAGGTGGCTGACTAACGCACTTAGGGTGACAATGATGCTTGCAATATTCACCTCGATAGCCATATTACTTCAGACAATAGTAGATTGGTTGCAATCTATAATCAAGAGCCGTTTTTTGTCAGCGTGTATCGTTATGGTGTCGGCATTCTTATTCAGCTTGATAGGCTTTACCAACATAGTAGCGTGGTTTTATCCTATAGCCGGCGTATTCGGAGTAGTGTACTTAGCATGGTTAGGCGGATACGGGATTTTTTTGCGAAGCAAAAAAAACAATGCTCAATGCTCAGTTCTCAATGCTCAATGATTGACTAAGTTATTTTTAACCTTTCATTGAGCATTGAGAACTGAGCATTGAGCATTGCCCCATTAGTCTTTTATAAAAGTCAAGCAATTAGCTTGATTTTCGGCTTGTCCCATTACGGTAATGCCGTTAGCTATACATTTGGTATCTCTATTAAACATACACGCGGCGTGGCAAGTAACTTGTGTGTCCACATCGTACTTGACCGGCTTGTGTACATCTCTGCCAGCTTCGGTAAGCGACTTGCGTTTGTTAGGGTCTTTTGAGTAGGTGAGGCAATCAGTAAATTTATCCACATCAATACTTTTTGCCTGACAGCAATAACCCTCATTGTACATACAATCCTTAAGTCCGCATTTTAGGTCTTTCATTTTTTGATTTCTCCTTATTAACTATAATAATAGTATTCTGCCTAAAGGAGAGATGTTTTATACTAGGCAAAATGCAAAATGCATAATGACGGATAAGTGTTCAATCGCTTGTCTGACATTATGCAGTAGGGCAGATATGTTTGTAAAACATTTGACATATTGTAAAAAATGTGATATATTGACTGTAAAGAAATAAAAAATATTCTAAAGATAAACAAATGAATATTACACGACAAGACATAAGTATAGATGGCAAAGAGCATCCTGAAATTATTTTTCTGAGAGTAATGCCAGAGAACATGCAGGATGCCATTTTGCTTGTTTTGCGTGAATTGTCCGCCAAGTCTTGGCTTGCTAAACTAGACAATCAAGCGTTACAAAAATCATTTGATTCCACATCGTCAAAGACCGTAACCTACATCGAAAACAAAATCAAAGACGAGAGCGGCGACAACAGTTCAAGGAAGGCTGGGCAATACCTAGTTTCACATTTAGCGAAAAGAGCATTGACAACGGAACTAGCACACGAAGATATTCCACTTATGGAACTACTTAGCCGAAGGGTTGCTGGGGCGGAAGGCTTTGATTTTTATAGCGAAAAACTAAGCGACAACTTGATAATTTGTGGCGAGGCAAAATTCGTCTACAGAAGAAACCCATACGATAGTGCTTTGTCGCAAATCAAAGAATTCATTGACGGAAACAAACACATTGACGACATTTCGTTGATTTGTCACTTCACATCGAAAGATGGACAAAATAAAATGACCGAAGGGCAGTACGGTGTTTGCTCGGCTTTTTCGACAACAAGCATAACAACTGATGAACTGCTTAAAAAGATAATTACAAGCGACCACCTTGCCAGTCTATTTGACAAGAGCCTAATAATTCTAGTTGGGGTGGATGTGCGATGACGAATATTTTTAAGAAGCTAGAATCCGAGCAAGAGAGCGAACAGCTACTGTCGCAGTGCGTAGAAATGTTATTCATTCAAGGCGGAGTTGATCCAACCGTGCTGGAGATACTCGGACACATCAAGGTAAGACATGCCGAACTTTTTGCAAAGTACGAACAGCAGATACTGATAAGGCTCGGCTTGTTTTTCAAACACCCGACTTCGGACTCATTCGAAGACAACATTTTCGAGATTTACCACGAACACATAAAGACCGAATTCGACAACGATTTCACGCCAATTCAAGCCGACATAATTAATAAGATAAAGGCAAACAGGGTGGTAAGTTTTTCATCGCCGACAAGCACAGGTAAGTCATTTATTTTTAGATACTTGCTGACCATGTTTGATAAGGACATCGTAATCGTCGTGCCATCGAGAGCCTTGATAAATGAATATTACAAAAGAGTCAAAGAAATCATAGACGACAAAAAAGTTAATGTGATGACTTTCGTTGATAAGATAAATACAAAGAGAGCAACAAGAAACATTTTTATAATAACGCCAGAGAGAACAAAAGACTTGTTCAATTTGAGGAATGACTTTCACATAGATTTAATGCTTTTTGATGAAGCCCAACTGAGTGAAGACAAAGGTGTGCGCGGGATGTACTATGATAGCGTTATTAGGCGAGCGGTGCAATATTTTAGTGACAGCAAGTTCATTTTTGCATACCCATTCGTTGATAATCCAGAGGCGCAATTCAATAAGAATAAGATACAAATAAATGAGAGGATTGCAGAGAAATACAGACACAGAAATGTGGGTCAAATTTTCTATTGCTTTGAAACTGACAAGAAAGACACAACAAAAAACGCATTTTTCAGTTTTGGCGTGGAACAAGAAATTTTCGGCAACAAAACAAGGTCAGAAGACCCGCTTGAAAAGGTGCTGAGTGGAGGTGGGTCGGCACTAATTTACTGTGCCAAATCAAGAATTTACGACAAGACAATTTTTAGCAAGTTTGCCAAATACTATGTTTACTGCAAACCAATAGAGGCAATGGAAGCGTTAGACATAATAAATCAAATACGCATGTATATAGGGGCAAGCAATCAAGACAATGCAGAAGATTACTCATCTTTTATGATAAGGGCAATGAAGCGAGGAGTGGTTTTGCATCATGGTTCACTTCCTCTAAGGGCAAGAGTGCTTATAGAAGAATTTGTGCAGAAAGGATTTTGTCGCATTTGCTTTGCGACCGCAACGCTGGAACAGGGAATCAACATGCCGTTTGATTTGGTTTGGATAGAACGATGGTTGCCTAGCAGGCGGTTGGATATGAAAAATTTGATAGGAAGAGCTGGGCGTTCATCAAGTGAGGCAAAATTTGACTTGGGGAAAATAGTAATTAAATCACAAAGCATGGGAGAGATGCGAGCACTGATAAAACAAGGCGTGAGCATCAACACTAAGTCGCAGCTCGACAACATGACCGACCCAAACGATGACTACAGGGAATACAAAGAAGCAATAAAAAACGGAACTTTCTCGGAAGAATACAACTTGTCCCAAAACGAATTAAATAGAATAAATGGTGAAGAAACATCAAAACTTATAGAGTCCGTGCTTTTGCAAACCTTTAAAAACGACAAAGTCAATTTTTCAGTCAATGATGGCGACGAGAATAGTAAGGGTGTAGTGCAAGAATTATTCATAAAGATTTATAGAATTTACTTGAATCGTGATTTAGTTGAGGCTGAAAAAGATATTCTGAACACAACCGTGAAAATTTTGTTTTGGAGAGTAGAGGGGCAGCGATTTAATCAAATAGTACAAACTCGTTATTCTTTTTCGGCACAAACGGCAAGGCGAAGAGAGATGAAGAAAGGAATGTCAGCTGAACTTTACGCTCAAGAAGTGCAAATGATGCGTGCAGGTTGGCTGACAAAATTTGATATAATACCAAACAAGAACTTGATTTCGCTAAACTTAAACTATAACAGAAGAGTTAGTGATGTCGACTACGACTTGGTAGTAGTGGATACTTATGACTACATCGACAAGCTGATAGGCTTTCGAGTGGGCGATGTTTACTTTGCATCTTTCGATAAGTATGCCAAAAACGAAGCCAATGACCAGCAACTAAGAGTCAAGGCGGAAAGGGTAACAAATTACATCAAATACGGAACGGACAACGCCAAGGAAATTTGGCTTTTGCGATACGGGTTTGAATTTGAAGACTTTGAGTGGCTCATTCCAATAATAGAAAACATCACCGAAGAAGAAATAACATTTAGCGACATAAGCAACTTGAGTCAAGAGCATAAAGTGCGAATAGAACGATTTATTTAGAATTTTTACAAAAGAGAGAGAGAGAGATTGTTAGTTAGCAATAAGATACTTGAGAGGATAGCAGAAATTGTTGTCAAATAGGGTTGACATATTGTAGTTAAATATGCTATAATTGTAGTGAGCGGCACAATATTTTAAGTTGTGTTTAGCTGTTGTGAGATAGGAAAAATGGCTAAGATTATAGCAATATCTAATCAAAAAGGCGGCGTAGGTAAGACTACTACCTGTATCAATGTGGCGGGTTTTTTGGCTGCACACGGTAAGCGGACTCTTGTTATTGATATCGACCCGCAGGGTAATGCGTCAAGCGGTCTCGGTGTCAACAAGAAGGATTTGCAGACAAGTATATACAGTGTGCTTGTTGAGGATGTGGACGCAAGAGAAGCTGTTATTAGAACAGGTGTAGAGCGTCTTGATATTATCCCAAGTAATATAGACCTTGCCGGTGCTGAGGTTGAACTTGTCTATACCGACTCTAGAGTGACCGTACTCAAAAAAATGCTTGCGGGCTTGCGTAATTCGTATGACTACATACTTATTGATTGTCCGCCGTCTTTGGCTTTGCTTACTGTCAACGCACTTACTGTTGCGGACAGCGTACTTATACCTATGCAGGGAGAGTTTTTTGCACTTGAAGGTCTAAGTCAACTAATGAACACTATCAAGCTAGTCAAAAAAAATCACAACAAAATGCTTGAGGTTGAGGGAGTTGTGCTTACAATGTTTGATTCTCGTAGCAATCTTGTCAGTCAAGTTGCAGACGAAATTGTAAAATATTTCGGAAAAAAGGTTTTTTATACCCGTATCCCGCGTACAATTAGATTAGTAGAGGCTACAAGTTACGGAATGCCCGTGATGAATTTTGATCCGCTTAGCGCAGGTTCACGAGCATATCAAGCCTTGACAGAAGAATTATTGACCCGCAATGCGGATAAATTTACAAAGATAACGCAGTTGAGCAGGTTGAAAAAGAAGATATAGGATAGGATAATAAAGTAAAAAGTGCGGACGAGTAATATAAGTAAAATGTATTGCAGATGGTTGCCAAGTCGTAGGGGCGGATGCCCTCAGCCGCCCGAATAGTAATTATCATTGTTATAAAAATAAGGATAAGGGTGTTCGGGCGGCTGAGGGCATCCGCCCCTACGACTTAGTAACCATCTGTAAGTTATTGTTTACTTTTTACTTCTCTTAAAGAGGTTTTATGATAAATAGCAAAGCAAAATGGATATGGGCGGCGGGTGAGACTCAAGATAATGATTGGGTTGTTTTCCGCAAAAAGTTTTTGTTAGCGGCTATACCTAAGCCTGCCGAATTAAAAATAGCATGCGAGTTGTGCTATACTTTGTATGTCAACGGCAAATTAGCGGTGCTTGAGGGCGGTTATCCTAGGGGGATATCGGAGCAGGGCTATTTTGATACGGTTGATATTACCAAACTTCTCAAAAAAGGCGACAATGTTATTACCATATATGCGTGGTATTACGGTAATACAGGACGAGATGATAAGGGTGTTGGCAAGGCTGGTTTGCTTGTTGACTGTGATGCCATTGACCTCATAAGCGACAAGAGTTATTTGGCGATGCGTAATCCTGCCAATCTAAAGACATCCGAGGGGTCGCAACCGACGGGTGGCAACTACGGCGGATATAATTTGGTCTATGATGCGTGTAAGCATATCGACAATCTTAACGATGTGTTGTATATCCATAGTGACTTTAAGGAAGCGGAGGAATTTGGCGAATACGGCAAAGATGGGCTTGAGCCGTTCGGAGTGCTTTTGCCAAGACCTATTCCGATGTTTTGGTTCGGTAATCCTGCTAGTGCCAAAATATCAAAAAAATCTACACTTGCAGGCTTTGAGTACACTGTTAAGCTACCGCATTATATGCACTTTGCACCTGTATTTGAGTGCGTTGCTATGGGCAACGAAAAAATCGATATCCGTACCGACCGTTACCAATCTAACGGGGTGATAGGCGATGATGAGGGTAAGGTAGTTACGGGTCGGCGGATTGAGTACACTTGCAAAATGGGTCCGCAAGAGTTTGAGAGTCATATATGCCTTAGCGGACAAGAGATAATTATCAACGCACCCGCTACTGTCAAATTCAAGTCGGTTACCTACATCGAAAGTTGTTACGATACTAATGTTGAGGGCAAATTTGAGAGCAAGGGCGAGGACAGACTTGACACCCTTATAGAAAAATGCGAACGCACGCTACTGTCTAATATGAGGCACAATATTATGGACAGCGCAGACAGGGAGAGGTTAGCCCGTGCTGACTCTGCGAGTATAGCAGTCCCTGCGATTTTGTATCATTTGGACGAGGACAGCGTGGCAATTGTCAAAAAAGCTGTCAGCGACTTTTTTGTAAGGCTAAAATCAGATAACGGCGATACACTACACGCAAGGCTTGTTGCGCTATCCGAGTACGGGCTTGTTACACAATATTATAAGCACAGCGGCGACAAGGCAATAATTAAGACGCATATCGGTGAGATTGCCGAGTATCTAAAGAGTTGTGATAAGGACACAAAGTATGAGGACGGACTTTATAATACTGACTCAAAAGTGTTGACCTATAGTATGTATTATAGTGCGCTTAACAACCTCAAGTTTTTGGCGGAACAAATCGGCGACAGCAAGTATACGGCTTTTGTAGCTGATGCCAAGACAGATATAGAAAAAGTTTTTGAGAATTTTTGGAAAGGCAAAGGATATTCGTCTGCGAGTAGCTGTGATTGCGGTTGTGATAATTGCAAATGTGCGGAGTGTTCGGGATATTCATTTGATGACAAGGCTAATGCGTGGGCTGTCCTTAGCGGACTAGCAACCAAGGAGCAGTATTCGGCGATTGCGAGACTTCTTACAAGTGTGGCAAATAGCAGTCCTTATATGGAAGGTTTTGTGCTTGAGGCTCTATGTAAGTGCGGTGCATACGAGACGGCATATAACCGAATGACCAACCGTTACGCTAACCAAATCGACACAGAGGATAGTACGCTGTGGGAAGATTTTGGATTATTGGGTACTAAGAATTGCGTGCGAAGTATAACACCACTAGCAATCTGCTACAAGTATTTTGCAGGTGTGGACCTTGAGTTATACAAAGACAAAGTTACAATCACCCCGTGTGCGGCGGCAGTAAAGGATAATCTTACTTTTAGCGTGCCGACACCTAACGGCAACATAACAGGCAAATATAGCAAAGACGACGACAATCTAACAATCAACATCACCAATCACACCAAATACAATGTAGACCTAGTATTGTCAAGTGCAGCTCTCGGCAAAAAAACCGAAGACAAAACAATCAAAGTCGCCAAGAATATCAAGCTAACGGTGTAATTATGAATAATTTCGGCACACAAAAAATAGAAACAAAAAGATTAATTCTTAGACGGGTTAAACTAAGTGATGCTGAGGATATGTTTCATAGTTGGGGTAGTGATAAGGAAGTCACTCGTTATTTAACATGGAACGCATACGATAATATTGAGTCAGCAAAAAATTTCATAGCTTTTTGTTTAGACCAATATGAAAATTGTGAAAATATTTACAGATGGGTTATTGAATTCAAAGATAATAAAAAAATAATCGGAATGATTGATGTCGTTCAAACCTTGCTCAAAATTAAAACCGCTCAAATAGGTTATGTTTTATCACGCAAATATTGGAATAATGGCATTATGACAGAGGCATTAACAGCAGTTATTAAATATTTATTTGATAAAGCGCAATATAACCGTGTTGAAGCTGTGTGTCATATAGATAACATTGCATCCGGTAAAGTTATGTTAAAAAGCGGAATGCGATTTGAAGGTATACGCAGACATGGTGAAGTTGACAATAAAGGAAATTTTTGTGATGTAGCAAGTTATGCTATATTAAAATCTGATTGCAATAATTAAAGCTTAGGTAACTTTTGTGCTTTGTTATAAAAGTCAGTCATTGGGTCGCCGACTTTTGAGAGGCGGTCGAATATGTTGTAGAGATTTAACTTAGTGGGGTTAGAGATGTTATCTAACTCATTCCAAAAGAGGGGTGTCGATACGGGCAGTCCTTTTTTTGCACGCAGTGAGTAGGAGGCGGCGATGGTTTTGCCTTGTCCGAATTGTACTGCATCAAGATAAACCTTGCTACCTCTTTTTTGTATACTTCGTTCTAGGGTGGTTATATCGGGTAGGGTGCTAGCGACTATATGGCAAAGAGTATGCAAAAAATCCTGAACTTGGGGGTATGGAGTAGGGTTGATAGGTATACATATGTGCATACCTTTGCCTCCGCTTGTCTTTGGTATGCCATATATGCTAAGTTGTGCAAGTAATGTGCCAAAAGTTTTTGCTACAACTTTGGCTTCGGCAAAACCACTCTCTCCGCTAGGATCAAGGTCAATTACAGCAATGTCGGGTTTGTCCAAATCGGGATAGCGGCTAAACCAAGTATGCATTTCTATCACGCTTCGGCTGACCATATAGACAATGCTTTGAGTGTCATTAACAAGACACCAATTGATTACCCCTCGTTTTGATGACGGAATAGGTATGGACTTGAGCCATTCGGGTGCATTAGTAGGGCGTTCTTTTTGATAAAAAGTTTTGTCACCTCGCACTCCTTCAGGAGTATGAATCATACTAAAAGGCTTGTTGGCTATATGCGGCAACAAGTAAGGTGCAATGCGAATATAATAGTCAACTATGTTGCCTTTTGTAGCATTGCCCCCGTCCTCTGCATCGTAGGGTTTGGCAAGGTTTTTAAGCGGCGGAATGGCGGACAAGTCGGGGGTAAAAAAGGTGTAGTTCATAGAGGTAGTATTTTGATTTAGCTACAAAAAAATTCTCCTATCCATAGGGAGCAGTTGCTAAAAGTTGAAATAAGAATAAAGTTAATATATCATTGTTTCGTCGCTATCGCTCTTATAGACTTGCCCGAAAATATCAATTGGGATAAACACCCCGTCACTTCGTGCCACCCCTCTTAAAAAGAGGGGAATAGAGATAGCTTTGAATCCAAATTCCCCTCTTTTTAAGGGCATTGTTCAAAGCGTGTGTATTGCGTGAGGTTTATATAAGAAAATTCATAAGGGTGTCATTTCGACCGAAGCGGAGAAATCTACTCAAAAACTGTGTTAAAATACAGCAAATGAGGAGATTTCTCCGCTTCGGTCGAAATGACACCCAACTAACTTACTCTTAACTATAAATAAGTTTGGATTCTTTTCCATACCTTTTGAACAATGCCCTTTTTAAGAGGGGTGACGACACCGCCGACGGGGTGTTTATTACGAGGTAGGCAATTCCGAACAAGTCTAATGACGGGGTGGTGCGTAGAATCTTTTGATTTTTATTATCTTGGCATAAGACAGGCGAGAATTTTTTTGACATTATAAGCAGAAACTAGCACTATGTTAAAGGGGTCGATAGGATTCGGATTGGTTTTTATACCGGTGAGTTTGCATATTGCTGTGAGAAGTCACGACATAAGTTTTAATCAGCTTGATAGGGAGACTAAGACGCGGGTTAAGTACAAAAAAACTTGTCTTGCGTGTGACGGTCGGGAACTTGAATCTAAGGATATTGTGCGGGGATATCAGTACCAAAAAGACAGGTATGTAATTATTGAGGATGAGGAAATTGAGGCGATTAAGACTAAGCGGGACAGAGCGATTAACATTGAGAGGTTTGTTGAGGCGAGGTTGATTGACCCGATTTATTTTGATAAGTCATATTATCTTAAACCTGAGGGAGCGGATAAGGCTTATGCTTTATTGACGGCGGCGTTAGAGGCGGAAGGGAAAGCGGGGATAGCACGGACAGCCGCATGGGGGGCGAGGCAGACATTGGCGGTAGTGAGAGTTGTGGACGGCGTGCTTATGCTAACTACAATGCATTTTGCGGACGAGATAAGGGAGAGTCCTGTGGGGGATTTGCCAAAAGCCGATAATAAGGAACTTGAGCTTGCTCGTCAAATTATAGGAAGTATGAGCGGTGAGCCTGAGCTTGAACAATTTGCAGATGAATACAGAGAACGGTTGATGTCGGCGATAGAAAATAAAATTGTGGGTGATGATGTTGTTGTGACAACAGAAAAAACTGAGCATACGCCTACGGTACTCGGACTTATGGAAGCACTAAAAGCAAGTTTAGCGGAGACCGGAATAGGAGCGGGAAGTTGAAATTAATTAAACCGATGTTATTAGAGCAAACGCCCGTGCCGTTTGATAATGAGGCATATATATTTGAGCCAAAATTAGACGGGTGGCGGGTGATTGCTTATTTGACATCGGATAACACTATACTTATAAGTCGCGGTGGATTAGATATTACTAACAAGTTTTTGGAGCTTGGACATATGCACACTTGTACACTTATGTCTTGTGTGCTTGACGGTGAAATAGTAGCGGATAATGGTTTTTGGGCGGTACGAAAGGGCATAGGTGTCAAATATGTGCCGTTTGACATATTAGAGATAGATGGTAATAGCATTATGGACAAGCCGCTTATAGAACGAAAAAAAATGCTAAGTAAAGCACTATTTCCTGCTAATCATTCCTTAATCTCTATTCCTTATATAGAAAAAGAGGGCAGCAAACTCTTTGATATAGCGGTAAAACAAAACCTTGAAGGGATAATCGCTAAAAGAAAAACCGGTAAATATTATCCGGGGCAACGCTCAAATGAGTGGATAAAGATAAAAAACCCAAAATACATTCGACAAAAAAACTAGCCTTAAATTTGTTGACTAATGTATGGTAAGATGATATACTAATAAGTAGAAATTGTTTGTGAATTTTAATAATTCTAAACAATCAAAGGTAATAAACATGGATAATAATCAACAAACAAATCATACCTACGAAGATGACGATGTAAGTATTTCGCTTGCAAGCATTTTTAGGTTTGCAAAACTTGCTGCCGTAAGAGTGACATTGTGTGTGTTAGCTATGATACTTGTAGCTACGGGCACAGTAGCTGTTTGGGACAGGCTACACACTAGAGAGCGTGTCGCACAGGGGGGCATAGAATTCTTTTATGCCGAAATAGGTCAAGGGCTTTTGCCGGACGGGAGAACTTTTCGGACTGGTGATTTGATAACGATTCCGACACTTAAACAAGCTGTCTATTCCGCAGGTCTTAGTCAAAGGCTAACAGATATGGTTGCATTAGAAAGTCATATTGCTGTTGAAGCGATGTATACTGCTGAGGTCTTGGAGCTTAGAGAGCGTGCCGCAACAGGAAATGATGAGGCAAGAGCTCAGGCTCTAGCTCAATTAGCTGGAATTGATGCCCCATCAAGATTTAGTGTAAGACTTGTTAGTCCTCAAAGATTAGGACTTGATAGAGTAGAGTCAGTAAGATTGTTAGACGAAATTCTTGTCGCTCTCAAAGAAAATTTTGCAGCTGAGTATGGTATGGCAGAAACACAGTTTGCAAATGATTTGTTTGATACTAACTTAGAAAACTTTGGTTTTATAGACCATTATATAAGATTTCGTTTAGAGTTTAGAGCAATATCGCTGTATCTTACAATGCGTGCTGATCAAAGCCCTAATTTCCGTAGCCGTGACGGAGTGTCTTTTTCGGATTTGGCAATGATGGCTAATGCTGTCGATAGCTCGACATTTGGGGGTTTTGTATGGGACAACCAAGTGGTAGTGGATTATACGATGGAACTCGCTAGACTTGGCAGTAGATTTAGAGCATTAGAGGGTGCTATTTCTGTTCTTGAAGAAGAGAGGCATCAAATCGAAATTCTTAGAGGAACCACTACTACACAGTTGCCCGACGGGGCTACTGTTACTATGATAAATCCAGCTACTCCTGAGCAAGTCAGAGAGATTAGTATTCTTAATAGGAGATTATCACGCTATAGGTATGAAAGAGCTATCTTGGTAGACATTATTGGAGGCATTGTCAGGGACATTAACGGAGAATATAAGATAGGGGTCGGACATTTTGAAAATGTTACAGCCAATAGTTCGTCTACTGATATTGCTAGGGCTACCGAGCTTCTAAATGCTTTTAGTCAAGAGGCAACAGAACTTGTCGGTCGTATAAACAGCATCTTTGAGGAGTACGGAAGTCGAAGTGGAGACCTTGTGCGTACTATTGTGCCTGTAACTCATGTGACAGTTGTCAATCGCTCTATTATGCATTATTTGATGTTTTATGTAGCAATGATATTTGTCGGTATTGCTGCTGGAGCTGCAGTAACCCAATTTAAGATTATTAAAGCTAAACGCAAGTCTGATACAATGTCTATATCAGCAGAATAATAAAATAAAAAAGTTAAAACAAAAAACCCCGTCTAAATAATTATAATGTAGGGCGGGATTTTTGTTTTTAGTGTTCAGAATTATTACATTAAGTGTCCGAGTAGTAGGCTTACCATTGAGAAGTAGATTAGTAGGCTGGTTACATCTTTGACGGCAGTAATAATAGGGGCAGAGCCCGCCGCTTGGTCGAGTTTGAGTTTGAGTAATATAAACGGTACAAAGAATCCGATAAAAGCGGCTATTGTTATTGTCATGGCAAGTGCGACACCTACTGCAATTCCTAAGGTATATCCACGAGAGTCAAGCATAAAGTGACCGGTTATAGCGGCGATTATACCTGTAATAATACCCACAACCAAACCGATACTTGCACCAATCCCGACTTCTCTGCCTAAATGTTTATAAAACTTTTTGGTATCGATGTGTCCCAGTGCTACGCCTCTTACAAAAAGTGTTGTTGATTGATTTCCTACGCTGCCGCCTATATCCATAATAAGCGGAACAAAAAAAGCTACAATGACGATAGATTCGAGAATGTCTTCAAAACCACCCATAACCAAAGCCGACAAAAGTCCTGCAATCAGCGAAATCCCCAGGAAGGGGAGGCGCACTTTCCATACTGCCCAAAGACTACCTCTAACAAGCACCTCGCTACGGTTAGTCTCTTTACCGGTAATATCGGCAAAACCCGCTTGGTTATATATATCTTCAGTCGCCTCGTATTCTAGGATGTCTACAGCGTCGTCAACTGTGATAATACCCACAATGCGGTCTTCTTTGTCAACGACGGGCAGGGCAAGAAGGTCGAATTCTTTAAGAGCGTTAGCCGCCTCTTCTTGGTCGGTACTGGTTGTAACCTTAACAATCTTCTCGGACATTATATCCTCAATAAGTTGTCTAGGTTCGGCTATAAGAATTTCTCTAAGAGTGATAACACCTTCAAGTTTTTTTGTGTCGTCAGTTACATAGAGAGTATAGATAGTTTCCTTATCGTCCTTAGCTTGACGGCGTACTTTAGCAAGTGCTTCGTCAGCCGTCATTTTGCGCCTCAGAGAGATAAACCTAGGAGTCATTACGCGTCCCGCAGTTTCGGGTTCATACCCCATAAGGATATTTGTAATCTTACGCTCCTCAGGGGAGAGGGAACTGATAAGCCGCTTTGCCACATTTGCAGGCATTTCCTCTAGTAATTCAACTCTGTCGTCAGGCTCTAATTCCTCAATTATCTCTATCGTATAATCGTCCGTAAAGGACTCAATCAGCTCTTTTTGAAGTGCTGTATCAAGTTGCTCAAATACAAATAAAGCATTATCTTTGTGAAGCAAGCGGAATACTATAGCTTTTTGTTTGCGGTTAAGTTCGTTGATGATATAGAGCAGTTCCATATCCTCAATGTCATGCAATAATGTTTTAAGGCTTTTTACATTCTTTTCGTTGGCATATTCTTTGATTTTTTCAAGCAAATTATCGCTTTGTTCGTCAATTGTAACGCCTTCTTCTGTGTCATCTTCAGGTATAGTATCGATGACATCTTTTACTTCTTCGTCTTGATTGTCTGTCATTGTTTTTTCCTCCTTCTTAATAGTTTTTTAGTTTTAACAGTGTATTATACAGGTAAAAAGAATAGCCGCCAAAGCGGTTTGAATTATATTCTTTCAAATTTATACTGCCACCGTCAGGATCCATTCTGTTTACCTCCTATTATAAATTTATTAAAAAATCCCTCGTCAAACGATGACAAGGGACACTCTAAAAGTTATCGCCTAAATATCACCGTTTCAAGCTTTAACTCTGAAAGGCGATGAAATTGCATTAGATTAGGCCTTGTTTTTCGACCTAAACTGTTAACCAGCTCATAGTGTCTCCACTATTTTGCGGCAGCAACCCGTATCCTTTCAGTAGTCTCACCTACCGAATGAATTTTAATTGTAGACTTATGATATAAGCCTATTTTTAGTATATGTTATTTTTTTTGATATTGTCAACAGATTTTTTAGGCAAAATCAAAATTTTAGTTCAATTGTCTTATTATTTTGTATCACAGTCCAATACTTATATCCTATGTCACGCATTATTTGGCAGGCTAGGGGATATTTGTCACCGATTCGCTCAGTTGTATGTGCGTCGGACGAAAAACATATTTTGCGACCGCCTAGCTTATATAACCTCTCAAAGATTTGGGGCATTACAAGCGGTGTGATATAAGAAGTGGTATTAAACTCCAGTATCTTGTCTTGGTCAATCATTTTTTTGAGTATCGTATCAAGTATGGGGGCAAATTCGGAATACTCAAAAATCTTATTAGGGTAGGGGGCATTACGCACGATGTAATCGGGGTGCGCTACCGCATTGTACGGATAGGGGCAGTCAAGGCTTTCGGCAATGGTCTCGTAATAACGATTGTATACAGTATCCCTATGCCGTCCGATTTTTGCTTGTGCCTTAAAGTAGGACTCCCAATAACAATCAATTCCGTCTACAATATGGATACTGTTGATTATATATTCGAAAGGATAATTCTTAATTACATCGGCGGTTGCTTTAGCACCTGCCGAAGAGTAGCCTGCCTCTACACCTAAACTCACATAAATCTCATCTTTGTACCTGCTTTTGAGATCCTGTATAGTCTGAATATACTTTGCCGCATTATGGGGCAGGTCTCCGCCGCCACCGGCAATCGTAGCTCCGTTTATATCCATATGGTCGGCAATTACAATATGCGTAAGCCCGAACTTAATAGCTTGCCTGACTACAGCCTCCGGAGGTGTATTGCAGTCCGGAGAAAATTTTGTATGAATATGACAGTCAATCATTATAAAAATCCTTTGGAAAATTAACGAATAACGAATAGCTAATAACGAATAACGATTGACAAGAAAAGTTTATTGATAACCAATTAAACAATCAAATCAACCGTTATTCGCTATTCATTATTCGTTATTCGTTGAAAAGGTATTATCCCCTTAAAGTGTACTATTATAAGCAATGCTATTCCTATGCCAAACATTATCAAGGATTGGATTTGAGAGGGGGTAATAGTGCCGAACAAGAATGCGCCTCTATTGTCCCCGCGCAAAAACTCTAAGAAAAATCTGAATACAGAGTACGCTAATAAGTATATGATGATGAGTTTGCTTCTGTGTCTGGCAAGGCTCTCCTTGCGTTCGGCAATAATCTCTACATCTACTTTGTCTTTGTTAAGTTTGCCGTATATTTGAGGTAACAAAAATATAATTAGCATAACGGCAAATAGTAGCATAAGGAATAATGATTCGTATAAGTTGGTAGGCAGTACGGGTCCTCGATGAGGACGGAATGTTACCCCAAATCTTTCGTTAGAGATGCCATAACAACAGCCTGCAAAAAAGCAGCCTAACCGCCCTAGAGAGTGTGCCGCAACAAGGCTGATACTAAGAATATTGACAACTTTCCAAAAGTCTTGCCTTACGCCGAATTTTTTGCCAAGAATAATTGCACCAAGGACAAAGGTGATAGCACCGCCGACAAGACCGCCCATAAAGGTAATGCCCTGAGGCTCACCAAAAAACAAACCCTCCCTATTGGGTAAATCATACAGTCCTTGAAAAATAGCCGCAAAAGCAAAGCCTATTGCGATTGATGCAACTCCTAGGAATAGATAAAAGTTATAGCTTTTGGTTTTGAGACCCTGAGGGGTTGACAAAAATCTGTACAAAACCGCCGCCGCAACTATGCCCAAAGACACTAATATCCAATAAGTGGAGTTTGCTATTCCGAATAAATCAGGATACATATATGTAGTATATCACAATTTGAAATCTTAATCAACTTTTTCTTGACTTGCTGGGCAAAAAAATGTATAATTGTAATAATGAAGAATACACGATTGCCATACGGGGTCAGCGATTATCCGCCTAACGAATGTTATAAGTACGAGGCGGTTAGCGGTAAGATTAGGCAAAGTTTTGAGAGATTTGGGTATTTGAGAGTCGATTTGCCGTCTCTCGATAATTTTGAATTGTTTAACGGTATAACAGGTGCAACAGATATTAGTCGGATGTTCAAATTGACGGATAATGACGGCGGATTACTTGTGTTAAGACCCGATCCGACATTGCAGGTATGCCGTATGGCGGCAAAAATCAAAACGCCTATACAAAAATATTATTATACGGTCAAATCTTATGAATATTTGCCGAGTGCGGATACGGAGCGTCAAAGAGAATTCCACCAAGCGGGGATAGAACTCATCGGGAAGTCTGGTGAGGCGGGTGATATAGAAGTCATCAAAGTTGCGATTGAAAGTCTATTGGCTACAGGGCTTAAAGATTTCTTAATCGAGATAGGGCATGTTGACTTTTTGTACGGGATATTACAAGGTGTAGGGCTTGCGCCAGCCGACATAGATACGCTAAGACAGCTTATCGATATCAAAGATACATTAGGGATAGAAATGCTCCTTAGCAAGTGCGGAGTAAGTGCAAAGGATGTTGCTAATATCAGGTCTATAACAGGGCTTTTCGGCGGAGAGGAAGTTTTTGACAGAGCCGAACAGCTAGCGGTTAATAACGCTATAAGCAAAACGGCGGTTAATAATATTCGTACTGTATATAACGCGCTCAAATCAGCAGGGTTTGGAAAATATATTTCGGTTGACTTTGGAATAGTTAAAAAAAGGGATTACTACAGCGGCATTGTTTTTAGAGGTTTTTGTAGGTCACTAGGTACTGCACCGCTCTTATCAGGCGGTCGTTATGATAAGCTAATGCAAAACTTCGGACAAGCCGTGCCTGCTACGGGAATGGCAATAGGGGTCAGGCATCTTATGAGCGCACTCGGTAATGTAAAAT
>WQVM01000024.1 GCA_009783985.1 Bacillota bacterium
AATGGTACTGCTAACTGTGTCTGTCGACCAAATATTCCGTCTACAACAAGTCCTGTACCAAAATCCTTATTAAGCTCTGTTTGCAACCCTCTCACAAGCTCGCCACGGGTAAGAGTTCCTGCGATTCCGTCAATAACAAGCCCTGCATTATATTTGGTATTGAGAGTAGATTGAATCAACCTTACCGCAACATCACCGGCAGGCGGAGGGGTGGACACATTATTACCAAGACATTGCAATACGCTATTAGCGATAGCCATATTATATTGCTCAAAGTTGCGGTCAAACAAAATATTGTCCTCGCTATTAGTGATAAATAATGTTTCCATTAACACCGCAGGTGCTACAGTATCTCTAAGTACCTGAAAATTAGCCTGATGTGAGCCTCTGTCAGCCGAAACACCTACACGCACAACATTACTAAGCATCTTAACAGCACACGCAATAAGCTGTGCCGTAGCACCATTTTTTACAAAATTATCTACACCTCTGGCATTAGGATTAGTCGAGCCGTTGCGGTGTAATGACAAAAAGAAATCAGCTTGGGCATTATTAGAAATCCGTGTGCGTTCGGTTAGACTTAAAAAAACATCGGTAGTACGGGTATAAATAACCGTTTGACCTGCGTTTTGTAGCAATCGTCCTACAGCTAGCACTTGCCTTAGAGTATCGTCTTTTTCTAATCTTCCGCCACTAACCGCACCAAAATCATGTCCGCCGTGTCCTGCATCAACAACAATCACACTCATTTTTTATATAACCCCCAAACTATATATATGAATATATGTCAAGTAGGCTATAAGTGTGAATTGAATATGTATAAAATTGTAGTGAATAAGTGTTAATCGGGATGCCAAAAACAGTATTCCCTAATAAAAAAGTTTATTGCGAAACCTCAAAATTGGGTCTGTCATCCTGAGCGTAGCGAAGGATCTAGCGAAGCGGAAAGTACAGGAAATGGCATCATTTTAGGGATTTTTTATTCGCTAAACGCTAGATCCTTCGCTACGCTCAGGATGACAGACCAGACCATCAATGTTGTTTCGTCTAATTTTAGTTTCGCAACAACGACTTTGTACTTTGTAGGTTTAACACCAATAAATACACGAAACTACTGTCTAACACTCTATCATACTTCTCTATAATTACCCAAAAACAAAAAGTAGGGGACAGTCTTTTTTAGCTTGTCTATCAAGTCGCTCACAGATTTGTCTTTTAGTTTAGCTTCTAAATCAAAATAAAACATAAACTCAAAATTACTGCCTGTAATAGGACGGGATTCAAGTTTCGTCAAATTAAGATTGTTATCTGCAAAAAATTTAATGACCTCATAGAGCGAACCTGCACGATGTTCTAATGTCAGCATAATACTAATTTTGTCCGCATCGTTATAGACTTCACATTCCTTGCTAATACATATAAACCTTGTGCAATTATTACTACTATCCTCAATATTTTTTTTGAGGACAGATAAATTATAAACTTTGGCACATTTTTGTGATGCTATAGCGGCAATATCTTTGCGACCGCTTTGACTGATAAATTTTGCTGCCTCAGCAGTATTAGCAGATATTACAACTTTGATATGCGGATATTTTTTTAGAAAAGCCGTGCATTGTTTTACCGCCATATGGTGGGTATGTACCTCTTTAATGTTTTCGAGAGTAGCACCTTTTGTACCTAGCAAAAAATGCTCGACAGGCATCTTGACAGCACGCACTATAAAAAACTTGTACGACTTAAATAAGTCATACACTTCAGTTACTGAGCCTGCATTAGAATTTTCGATAGGCAAGATACCGTACTTAGCAAGTCCCTTGTCTACAGCCTCAAATACATCTCTAAATTCTGGTGCATAAATAATATCAGGCTTTGCAAAAAGAGTCTCTGCCGCACTTTGCGAAAAAGCACCTTCTATCCCTTGACAAGCAACCTTTGCAGACACAGGAAAACCCTTAATCCCAACCATATTTTTAGAATAATCAACCACTACATAAATTCTAACATATTACAACCAAATAAGCAAGTATATTTATATCATAACATCAAAGCAATTGACACAAAAAAGTGATTGTAAATAGTAAATAGGGGTAATAAATAATTCGGCAAGGGTTTTTTTACTTTACAATTTGAGAAAAAATGTTGTATAATATTAGTATGGGTTTGAGGTTTTGCTCAATTGCAAGCGGTAGCAAGGGTAACTGCATATATGTAGCTAGCGATAAGTGTCGTCTTTTGGTGGATATTGGGATTTCGCTCAAAAGAGTTGATGAGGCACTTAGTTCGCTCCACGCCACAGGCAAGCAAATTGACGGAATTTTATTGACCCATTGCCATAGCGACCATATTTCGGGAGTTGTCACATTTGTAAAAAAATACGGGACCGAAGTTTTTGCTCCGGCTGGAATGATTAGGGGATTGCAAGCAAAAATGGGACTTACTTTGGGTCGCAAAATTATACCTATAGAGGAGTGTGACTTTTTTGTAGGGGATATAACGGTTTCGCCCTTTGAGGTAAGCCACGATGTGCCGTGTCTTGGGTTTAGCTTTTATTCTAACGGTGCAAAAATCAGTGTAGCAACTGACTTGGGTAATGTGGGCAACATAGTTATGAGTAAGATGGCGGGGAGTGATATTGTGCTTATTGAAGCTAATCACGATGAGCAAAAATTATGGAACAATCCAAACTATCCACGCTATCTCAAAGAACGGATATTATCTAACAGAGGACATCTTAGTAATGTTAGATGCGGTGAGATAGTCACTAAGTTGTATGAGGGCGGTGTCAAGCAAGTGATTTTGGGACATCTGTCTGAGAGCAACAACACCCCTGAACTGGCACTTAGTACAGTCAAACAAATCCTAAAAAACAATTTTATTGAACCTGATAAAGATATTTCAATTGCCGTTGCCGTACAAGAAAAAATGTCAGCAGTGTATGAAGTTAATGTAGGGTGACAAACTACATAGTATGAACAAGAGTAATCAACAAAAACTACAACGAGTATATTTGGACCATTCGGCGACGACGCCTCTTGACCCTACGGTGCTTGCTACTATGCTACCGTATTTTGGCGATACTTTTGGCAATGCGGATAGTGTTCATTATTTTGGACGGCAGGCAGCGGCAGCGGTAGATACGGCAAGACGCACCATTGCTTCTTTAATCGGCGCTAAGCATAGCGAGATTTTTTTTACAAGCGGAGGCACAGAGGCTAATAATTGGGTCATCAAGCGTGTGCCGTATGCAAAACAGGACAAAGGCAATCATATAATCGTTGCGGCGATTGAGCATCCGTCAATAATTAGTGCAACTAAGCAAATGGAAGACGACGGATATAAAGTCACATATGTGCCTGTAGACTCTAAGGGGATTGTAGACCCCGATACTATCCAAAAAGCTATTACCGACAAAACTGTGTTAATCAGTGTTATGCTTGCCAATAACGAAATCGGTTCGATTCAGCCTGTAGCCGAAATCGCAAAAATTGCTAAAAAGCACGGGATTGCTATGCACTCAGATGCAATTCAAGCGATAGGTTCAGTTG
Source organism: Bacillota bacterium (assembly GCA_009783985.1). Lineage (GTDB taxonomy): Bacteria > Bacillota > Clostridia > Christensenellales > Pumilibacteraceae > WQVM01. Next base: position 3,549 of record WQVM01000024.1, read on the forward strand.
AGGTTAATGTTGGCAAACTCGGAGTTGATTTTTTGACCCTCTCGGCACATAAGATATACGGTCCAAAGGGAATCGGTTGCTTATATATCAGAGGCGGACAAAAGATAGGCAAATTTATTGTTGGCGGACATCAAGAACGCACATATAGAGGCGGTACAACTAATGTGCCGGGTATAGTAGGCTTTGCCAAGGCACTAGAAATCGCTGTCCGTGATATGGAAAAAAACAGTACAAAACTAGCAGAGCTTAGAGATTATTTTGTTAGTGAGATACTAAAGCGTATAGAGCATATTACTTATAACGGGCATCCAACTAAAAGACTTCCGCATAATACTAACTTTACTTTTGATTTTGTTGAGGGCGAATCCTTAATAATGTCGCTTGATTTGGACGGTATTGCGTGTTCGTCAGGCTCTGCGTGTTCGTCAGGTTCGCTGACACCGTCCCATGTAATACTTGCAATAGGAGTCCCCGAAGAAAAAGCACAAGGCTCGATTAGATTTAGTCTAGGGAAAAGCACTACAAAAACACAGCTTGATTATACGATAGATAAGATAGTTAAGAGGGTGGACAAGCTCCGTGAAATGTCACCACTATTCAAGCAATTTACGGACGGCAAAAAACTAATTTAAGGAAACATTTATAAATAATGTATAACGAAACGGTAATGAAAGAATTTGCTTCTCCGCAAAATGTTGGTGCAATGCCCGATGCCAATGGGGTAGGGCAAGCAGGCAATGAGTCTTGCGGAGATGTGATGAAAATATATATCAAAGTTGTTGACGATGTGATTGTCGAAACAAGTTTTTTGACATTTGGTTGTGCGGCAGCAATTGCGACATCTAGTATGGCGACAACAATGATAAAGGGCAAAACTATAGCCGAAGCACTCAAACTCACCAATAAGCAAGTTGTCAAAAAACTTGACGGATTACCTGCTCAAAAAATCCACTGTTCTGTTATGGCAGAAGAAGCTGTACAAGCGGCAATCAATGATTACAAGTCCAAAGTCAAAAAATCTAATTAGCGATTTGTACTACAAAAGCATATAAATTTATTTTCTGCACATACTATTTGTGCAAGGAGGTAAAATGCGATGTATAGAACCGCACTTATCGGGATGGCTGTGGGAACGGTTGTCGGAGCAGTTGTAGTTAACTCTTTTAGACCTGCCAATGATATGGTAAACAAAGCAAAAAGCAAAGTTAAAGGCAAGCTAGACGATTTGATGTCACAAAATGAAGTAACAATGCTAGACTGATTTATTTAATAAGCAACCTTACTTAGCAATTCTAATTAAAAAAATGGTTCTCGTCTTTGATTGAGAACCATTTTTTTGCGGTAAAATCATCTATGAAAATTTATCAGTATCATTGAACCGCCACCGAATCAGCACTGTCATTAGACTTGTAACGAAACCCTATTTTTGACGATAAACATTGTTGGTCTGTCATCCTGAGCGAAGCGAAGGATCTAGCGTTAGCGGATAAAAAGCTGTAGAAAGAGGTGTTTTTAGTGTTTTTCGCTTCGCTAGATCCTTCGCTTCGCTCAGGATGACAGACCCCACTTTGGGGTTTCGTTACAACTCTATTGCGAGGAGCTTCAGCGACGAAGCAATCCCACGAATAAAACACTTTACATGGGATTGCTTCGTCGCTGAAGCTCCTCGCAATGACATTCCAAACATCTGCTACAAGTTGGTTTGCTATCGTAGGGGACGCCGTCCTCGGCGTCCCGAACAACAATTATCCTTGCTACTCAATTCGTTTTGCATAAAAGATAGTCAGTTGTTACATCAAAAAATTCTGCTAACGCTACTACAGCAAAAACACTAGGAATATACACGCTACGCTCCCATCTACTGATAATTGTATGCGTAACACCTATTTGATTAGCAAGTTCGACAAGAGTAAGTCCTTTTTCTGCTCTAAGTTCTTTAAGTCGATTACCAATCAAGTTATTGTCAACATATTTTTTTCGTAAATTTTCCATACAAATAGCATATCAAATTTTTGTAAAATAGTCAAGCAATGTTACTCAAAATGACCAAAATAAGTTGCTTATAGCTATAAAATGTGTTATAATAAATACCGTAAATGAAACGGTCGGACGAACATCAAAAATTTATTATGACTGCTTTAGAAGGTCGTGATATTCATACCGTACGCAGTGTCGGACAGGCGTTAATGTTGTCGTCCCCAACAGGAATCAAAAGAGAGGATTTGTTTTGTCAAATTGCAGATGCACTTAAAGAAGGTGCTTTGCAAAAAGGTGACAAGAAGAAAGGACGACCGCCAAAAAACAGCGAAACAGGTGTATTATTATTGCAATGTCTTGATGACGAATATTTTAACAGCAAAAAAACACCGCTTAGGTCACTTGCAGGAGAGCAAAAAACATACGAACTCCCGATAGAATCTTTATCGCAAGCCCAATTTGACAAATCTTGGGCAAACAAAATTTTGCGAGGTCAAAGAATACTTCTATATTCTATAAGTCCGCAGTCAATTAGAGCAGGACTTAATATGGTCGTCAAGCATATTGCCAAAAATGACAAGATTAGTGTTAAGACTATTGTTGGTGACATAGCACCGGAGCAAGTTGCCGCTTATACGGAAGAAATATCGGGAGATGTATTTGCAACGAATTTCAGTATGCCTACTGAGTTGCAATCAACCAAAATCACGCACGAAATTAAATCTTTTTTTGAAACAGACGGGCATTTAGTGCTAATGACTGATGATATAGACAGGCTAGCCGGTGTCTGTACCAATAACTTGTTTAATTTGGAAGATGCGGTGCGTGTTATATGCGGACTAGCTGTAAAAATCGCCGACAAATCAGTAACGCTTATCTGCGGTACAAGTAATGAAGAGTTTTTGCACAAGTTTTCAAGACTTTTTAATCAAGTAAATAAAATTTAGAATGAGTTTATACAGAAAATACAGACCAAAAATATTTGATGAGGTTATAGGACAGCCTCATATTACAGCCACACTTATAAATCAAATTAAGTATGGTACGGTTGGTCATGCCTATCTTTTTACCGGAAGCAGGGGGACAGGCAAGACAACTTGTGCTAAGATTTTTAGTCTAGCGATAAATTGTGAGTCACCCAATAACGGCTCACCGTGTTTTAAGTGTCCTGCGTGTATTATGCTAACAACTCCGGGGGATATCAATATTCTTGAGATTGATGCTGCGAGCAACAACGGAGTTGACCAAATCCGTGAACTTAGAGAGCAAGTCAACTATCTGCCTGTTGGATGCAAGTACAAGGTTTACATTGTGGACGAGGTGCATATGCTTTCGGGAGAAGCTTTCAATGCACTGCTCAAAACATTAGAAGAGCCGCCTAGCCATGTTGTATTTGTGCTTGCTACAACAGAAATCCATAGACTTCCCGCTACGATATTATCAAGATGTATGCGTTTTGATTTTAGACTCGTAGCATCAGATATTATAGAAACACTACTTATCAAGGTTCTTGACCAATTAAAAAAGCAATACGAGCCTGATGCGATCAAATATATCGCAAGAGCAGGCGAAGGTAGTGTTAGAGATGCGTTGTCGTTACTTGATTTGTGTTCTGGGTCAAAAGATAAACTGACATATGAGGGTGTGCTACTAATGCTTGGAGCAGGCGGTGTTGAGCGAATTTCAGGACTTTTTGACGCCGTAACTACAGGTGACCTTGCCAAAATTTTAGAAACAATTAATCTTTTGATTAGTGAAGGCTTGAGTGCTGTTCAGCTTATTAGAGAGTTTTTGGGATATGCGCGAGATGTGCTTGTTGTCAAAACAGTCAAAGCGTATGATAAGATTTTGATTCTTACCGCCGAACAAACTACGGCACTTAATCTTTCGGCAAAAAATGCGGACACCCAAACAGTTGCTGTTATTATGGATGTTTTTGCAAAAGCGGATACCGAAGTTAGGACATCAATCAGTCCCCGTTTGCAACTCGAAGCAGCTTGTTTGCGTGCGGCAAAGCTAATCGGAGCAGATAATACTCATACCATTGCCGAAACTACTAAAAAAAAAGATGATTTAAGGCAAAAAATAGGCTCATTAAGTGCTACAGAAGCACAAAAAGTTTGGGGCAAATTGATTATACATTTAAGAAAAAATGCTCCGTTAGCGATATTTAATGCACTTTCACTTTGTCGTAATTATTCATTTGAAAACAATGTCTGTCGTATTATAACATCAAATAGTGATAATTCTGAGATAAACACACCAGAAACCAAAGAGCTTATCCAAAAAGGACTCAAAGAACAAAGTTATGATATAGGAGTTGAAGTAGAATTACAACAAGATAACGACTATATGGACAAAACAATCAGCAAAATTAAAGACATTGCCGGTAATACTAAGGTCAACATTAGCGAATAAAATACCGCCCGTCTCATAGGGAGAAATATAGTGATAGATAAAGCAAAATTAAGCAAAATAAAATTTGACAAAAACGGCTTGGTTCCAGTAATAACAACCTGTGCATACACAAATAAGCCTCTTATGCTTGCATATGCTAACAAAGACGCACTTAATAAGACGCTTTCAAGCGGTTTTGCACATTATTTTAGCCGTAGCAAAAATAAACTTTGGAAAAAAGGGGAGACTAGCGGCAATGTTCAAAAAATTGTAAGCGTATCACTTGACTGTGACGGTGATACATTACTTTACCGTGTGCGTCAAACAGGACCGGCTTGTCATACAGGTACTCCGACTTGTTTTTCTGAGGATATTGCCGTTATGGAGCAAGTTCCTAACAGTAGCATTATTCAAAAAAATATAGACACTATCAAAAACCGTGCCAAATCAAAGGTCGAAGGTTCATATACCAACTATCTTTTGGACAAAGGTGTAGAAAAAATCTGCAAAAAAGTAGGCGAGGAGGCAAGTGAATCTATTATCGCCGCAATCAAGGGCGACAAAAAAGAATTAGCTAACGAGCTTGCTGACCTCACATACCATATGCTTGTACTGTGTCAAAGTGCTAAAATTGAATATTCTGATGTGCTTGCAGTGCTAGAGAGCAGAGATAAGGCATAATTTGGAATAATTACAACAAAAACGCTGTCGTAATAACAGCGTTTTTTGGTGACAAACATAAAAAGTAGTACAATCTATTGTGCCAGTAGTGGATAAAAGTCTAACGCAAGGTTGTTTTAGTGCGGTTACACACTTTTTTTATTGACTTTTTTGCATAGATATGTTAGAATAATTTAAGTGGGGAGTGTATCGGAACTATTTTAGACATATATCAATCTATGCGTAAAAGACAAGTTTTACGCATAGATAACAATCCCTTTAGAGACCGTCTATAAACAATTTTAATAATGTCAGATTATCACAAACAACGAGATCAAAGTATCATACAGCGTACACGGTTGATTTGCAAAGATTTGCCAAGATTTTGCGACTATTTTTTTGTGAGTATCGAAAACCGCACCTCAGCGCTGACCAGACTTAATTATGCGTATGACCTTAGGATATTTTTTGACTTTTTGTTTAAGGAAATTCTACCGCTTAATACAGCGTCAATGACTGTCAAGGATTTAGAAAAAATCATAGCACCTGACATAGAGATGTTTTTGAGTTATTTGTCGTCATATGAGTTTGACGGTAATCAATATCAATGCGGTGCTAGCGCTAAAAGTCGCAAATTAGCTACCGTCCGCTCATTTTTTTCGTATTACTTTGACAAGGATATGATTAGTAGTAATGTCAGCGCAAAAGTTCATATGCCCAAAAAACACGACAAGCCAATTCTCAGACTTGACACAAACGAAGTCGGAAACTTGATTGACACAGTAGAATCCGGTGCACAATTAACAAAAAGACAAACCTCATTCCATAACAAATACCGTCATCGGGATTCTGCTATCATTACCCTACTCTTAGGTACTGGCATCCGTATCAGCGAATGTGTCGGACTTAATAAGACAGACATCAACTTTGCGGACAATAGTTTTATCGTCACACGCAAAGGCGGTAATCGGACGATTCTTTATTTTTCGGACGAAGTCGCTGGTTCTCTAAAGCAATATACTAAGTGGCTACAAGACCAAATTGATTCTGGGACAGATTTAGCCAGCAAAATTAAGGATTTTGACGCATTTTTTGTGTCAGCACAAGGCGGCAGACTGTCTGTGCGTGCTATTCAGGATTTAGTCAAAAAATACAGTCATATAATTTCGCCACTCAAAAATATTTCGCCTCACAAGCTTCGCAGTACATTTGGCACACATTTGTATCAAAAAACACGGGATATTTATGTAGTAGCCGATTTGCTTGGTCACAGAGATGTGAATACAACCAAAAAACATTATGCGGCAATATCAGAAGAAATCCGAAAAGATGCCGCTCAAAGTGTTAAGCTACAATCAAAACCAAAAGAAAAACCTGCTCTAACAGATTAAGATTTGGCAGGTTTTATAATATATTATTGCTTGCTTTTGTCGTGTGAAATATACCGATTAAATCTCAAATAAATTTTATATCTTACAAAAAAAGGGTGTCATTTCGACCGTAGCGGAGAAATCTCCTCCAAGAACTGTACTAAACCACAGCAAATGAGAGGAGAGATTTCTCCGCTACGGTCGAAATGACACCCTTTTTTTTTGTGGGAATTAGTTTTTACTAAGACTAAACAGGTATTATTTACTACTTAGATTTTTTAGACTATTAGTCAAAGCAATTTTTGTATGTTCGTATGTCAGACCGCCTTGCAGATATGCTATATAAGGCTCTCTAATAGGTGCATCACAGCTAAGTTCGATAGATGAACCTTGCACAAATGCCCCTGCCGCCATTATTACTTGGTCATTATACCCCGGCATATCCCACGGATATGGCACAGCGTTACCGTCTATCGGAGACGATGCCTGAATATCTTGACAAAATTTGATTAGGATATCCTTATCACCGAATTTTATTGCACGGGTTATGTCATTTGGGACAGTTTTTGCTTGGGGTAAAGTCTCATATCCTAGTTCCTCAAAAGCCATACCAAATAATGCTGAACCCTTGAGAGCCTGTGCTATAGTGTGAGGTGCTACAAAAAGCCCTTGATAAAAAGGCCTATAATCACCGGCATAAGACCCGACCTCACGGCCTATACCGGGGGCTGTTAATCTTGCAGCTATTTTGTCTACATAAATTTGTTTGCCAGCGATATATCCACCCGTTGGAGCAAGTCCCCCACCGGGATTTTTGATAAGACTTCCGACAGCAATATCCGCTCCGACAGCACATGGCTCTTGCTCCATAGTAAACTCACCATAACAATTGTCAACCATTATACAACCGTCAAAATCTGCCTCACGAACAACCCTTACAATATCGCCGATATCACTAATTGACAGCGTGTGTCTCCAATCATAACCACGGCTACGCTGCAAAAACACAACTTTTGGTTTATATTTTTTGATGTTATTTTTGATAGCAGTTAAATTTGGGTGACCGTTTTTGAGTTCGACTTGAGCGTATCTTACACCACAATCGGCTAGGCTACCGTCTGCACCGTCGATTACATCCAAAAGCGTATCATAAGGCTTGCCTGTAACACTTAGTAGCAAATCCTTTGGTCTAAGCAAACCAAAAAAAGCCGTAGCCAATGCGTGAGTACCACTAGCAAGCATTGGCGTAACAATCGCCGACTCTGCATCAAAAACTTCGGCAAAAACCTTGTCTAAGGTGTCCCGACTATCGTCCCCATACCCGTATCCTGTTGACGGTGCAAAATGCCGTCCGCTTACACGATTGTTTTGAAAAGCTTTAAGCACTTTTTGCTGATTTATCAGCGAAATTTGGTCAATTTTTTCAAAAATCCTACTGCATTTCGTTTCGCACTTCTTTATAAATTCTATCATAATCCTCTAACCACCTAATATCAGGTAATGCCCGCAAAAAAGTCCATTGTCGCTTTGCATAATTACGGGTCTTTTGTTTAATCAAAGAAATTGTCTGCTCTAAGCCCATTTTTTTGTCAAAGTAATCAAAAAACTGCTTGTAACCTATCGCTTGCATTGATTGACAATCCCTATATTGTATTAGACTTTTGACCTCATTCTCTAGTCCGTCCGTTATCATTTTGTCGACTCTTTGATTTATCCGCTCATACAGCTTACCTCGTTCCATATCAACACCTATAAGAGTATAATCATATCGCTTACAGAATCCGCTATCTATTTGATCACTCTTTTTTGCACCTTTAAGAATACAAATTTCTAACGCTCTGACAACTCTTTTTGTATCATTTTGATGGATTTTTATTGCCGTTTCGGGGTCAAGATTAGCTAGTTTTGCATACAAATGTTCAGCACCATAGTTCTCAAATTCAGCAATCAGCTGATTTCGTAGCTCATCATCACCTTTTACACCGGCATAACTTTGCTCAAAAAGCAATCCTTTGATATAAAACCCCGTTCCGCCACAGATAATCGGCATTTTTTTGCGTGCTACTATGTCCGCAATTGCCTTATCAGCGTATTTTATATAATCAGTCACCGTAAATTCGGCATCAGGTTCTATAATATCAACACAATGATGTAGTATTGTGTTGCGTTCGTCTTTGGTCGGCTTGGCAGTCCCTATATCTAACCCACGGTAAATTTGCATAGAATCACAGCAAACAACCTCGCCATCAATTTTTTGAGCGAGTTCTAACGCAATTGCGGTTTTTCCTACCGCCGTTGGTCCTGTAATTACTATTATCTTGGTCATACTAACGCTTAAATCGCCTGTCTATCTCCGACTTATCCCACCGTACAATTATAGGGCGACCATGCGGACAAAAAAGTGACGGAGAATTTTGGTCAATAGATTGCAAAAGTGCGGTGATTTCTACCTCTTTTAGGTCAGTTTCTCCTTTTACCGCAGCTTTACACGCTTTGGAAATAATTTGAGTCTCTACAAGATTACCACCCGACTTGCCGTCTAATAATTCCGTAACTAACTTCTCAATATTGCACCCTGCCAAAACATCGGGTATTTCGGTCACCCTAAAAGTATTATTTCCCCACTCCTCAACCGTAATACCGCATAAGCTAAGTGCCTTGATATTAGCGATAAGTCTTGCTGATTGATTAGGCAAAAGCGAAAAAACATACGGTGCAAGCAACGGCTGAATAGCAAGTTTTTTGGCATCATATTCAGCTTTGAATTTGTCAAATATCAGTCTTTCGTGGGCAGCGTGTTGGTCAATCAAAAACACAACCCCCTTACTCTCAACCACAATATAGGTGTTATATAATTTGCAAAGCACCTTATAAGGATTTTGCTTCATTATAGGCAATTCGTATTGCGGTGTTTCCGATGCAATATTAACCGCACTTGTAGGTTTACTTATGTCTAAGGAAAAACCAACCTCCGAACCGTCACAAAGTGACTGCGTTCTTACAGATATTTTTTGCGGTGGAGTCTGCTTTGTCGCCACCCTTGCACCAAAACTAGGCAGAGTTGTTTTGCTGACTACATAATCGTCATTTTTTGATTTGTCAGCCTTAACCGTAGCCACCTGAGATACCTGTGTTGGTTTAGCTTCCGATATTTGGATATTTTCTGCTACGATAGTACGGCTAAGGCTTGTGATATTTTCTGATACGGCAGTGCCGATAGTCCCCACTAATTCCGAACCGCTAGCAAATCTTACCTCAGTTTTGTTAGGATGTACATTGACATCAACTAACTCTAACGGCAACCTAAGATGCAATACATATACAGGGAACTGATATTTCATCATAAACGGTGCATACGCTTCCAAAACAGCTTTTTCAATTTGTGAGGACAAAATATAGCGTCCGTTGACAATAATTGTCCCGTATCCACGATTAGATTTGGTAAAAGACGGGTGTCCCAAAAACGCGTCAACCGTAATTATATTGTCTTCATAATGCACCTCGGTCATTTTGTCCAAAATTTGATGTCCGTAAGCTGTTCCTACTGCCGACCTAAGCCCTTGTCCGTCCGAGTGATACACAACACTCCCGTTAGTCGTGAGTTTAATCGAAAGATGCGGATTAGCAAGAATAAGCCTAAGAATAAGATTAGCTATATCACCTTCTTCTATAGTAGGTTTTTTAAGAAATTTTTGCCTTGCAGGTAAGTTTTTGAAAATATCTTTGACAGTAATCGTCGTACCAAAACTACTCCCCACCGAGCCGTCCTCAATAACTGTGCCGTTTTCGATAATAATTTTTGCCCCTAAATCATTCCCGACTGTCCTAGAAACAGCTGTAATATGCCCCACCGCCGCTATGCTTGCAAGTGCCTCACCCCTAAACCCAAGCGTACCGATTTTTGCTAGGTCGTCCTTAGTCGCTATCTTACTGGTAGCGTGTGCCACAAAAGCACGGCTCATATCATTAGGTTCAATCCCCACTCCGTCATCAGCAACAATAATTCTTGACAACTTGTCCTTCAGCTCAACAGAAATCCTTTTTGCCCCTGCGTCAATACTATTCTCAACAAGCTCTTTGACGATAGAGAGCGGTCTTTCAACAACCTCCCCCGCCGCAATAAGATTATATATAGAGCTATCTAAGATATTGATTTTTGACATTTGTTTTTTCCTCTTATGTTTTTTTGTTAATGAGTTTTAATTTTTTGAGTGTATTCAACCATGTGTGACGAATAGGTTGTTTGATTGCCTGTTATTGCTCGCAAATGCTGATTAAGTGTCGGTTACCTTGGTGTCATTTCGACCGAAGCGGAGAAATCTCCTACTCATCAGTATCTTAATGATTTTTTAGTAGATTTCTCCGCTTCGGTCGAAATGACACCAAGCTTTTGTCAGACTTAAATTTTATTCGGGCGGCAGAATGCCGCCCCTACGAACAAATCATTTTAAGCATTTATTTAACACCTTCAATTTTTGATAAATTAGTGATTGACTTTTTTTATGTTTTGTTATATACTTATTATAGTGGGTTTTACACCTAAATAAAAGGAGTTTTTATCACTATGAAAAAGATTTTAATTAGTATTATAATATCATTAACCTTAGGCTTGTCCATATTTACCTTTGTAGCTTGCGGGGGCAATGGCGATTGTAATTGTGCAACTACTCCATCTGCTTGTGACTGTACTGCCGCCACTGATTGCACTTGTAGTACCATTCCTAGTGCTTGTGACTGCACTCCTGTAACAGGCTGTACTTGTGACACTATTCCTAGTACTTGCAACTGTACTCATGGCAATATAGGCTGTAATTGCGGGACTATCCCTAGTGCTTGCACTTGCACGCACGGTAATGCTAGATGTGAATGCACCCCTACTATTCCTCTTAGAGTTCATGGACTTAATGACCCTTTCACTTATTATAGCCATACAGGATTGAGATTGTTTACAGTAGAAGTAATCGTTGACCCTGACGATGCTGGACGCATAGTTATTAGGATAACTGGTCACAATACCGCTGGACAGCATCCGTCAGCACTTGTAAGAGGAATGCGACTTGATGGAGATAATGTGTTTAGATCTATAACTTTTACAAGCATGATTTATGAAAATGGAACCTACTGGAACTCATGGTACAATAATAATATCTCTTATATTTGGTTCGGAACTCCTACAAGTGTAACTACAACTTCTTTTTCACCCGTTGTAAAATTTAATATTAGCTAATTAGGTGGTATAGTTGACACAATATTTATTACAAAGTCATCGAGATTCCGTCCAGCTAGCGTTGCCGAAAATACCAATGTTATCTTATTTGCTGTGACTTTCCTAACCTCTATAAAGCTAATGCCAGGACCGCGTTCAATAATTATATTCGAGATTTGACGATAGACCTTTTTGAGTTCAACAGTAGCTACCAACACAAAGCTATTGCCACTACCTGTTATCTCGCAATCACCCATATCTATGGTTATATCATCGTCAGCCGTATCGCTTGTAGCATCAACTAGGGCATAATACTCGCAATTAACTTGATTAACTATTGTACGACTTAACACAGGGATATTATAGCTAAAAGCATTGTTCGGACTAATATTAGCTTTTATGGGAGTTTGGTTAGCCTCAACAACTCTACCAAAAGTTTTTTGACGGAAATTATTGCTTAGAGTAAATTCATTTGATAGACATTCATATACTCTTGCATTCTCCGGTTCTGTATGAATACCATGTGCCCTAACCCTGTCCCCAAGTTTGAGGGCGGTGTCACCTTTCCATTCGGTATCGACAAACCCCACTCCTCCGATATATATTTGGCAATCACCCCTAACTTTTGTCCAACTTCTCTTTTAGGTCGATTATTATGTCGAAGGCTTGGCGGGGTGATAGGTTGTCGGGGTCTAGGTCTTTGAGTATTCTTAGTATTTGTTCTCCTTTTGGGTCTGGTGTTGTCACTAGACTATCTATATCCATTTGGAGATTTTGACTTGTTTTTGTACCTGATTCAAACTCTGTGAGGAGATTTTTTGCTCTACTAAGTAGGTCAGAGGGTAATCCTGCTAGTCTTGCGACTTCTATCCCAAAACTCTTATTTGCACCGCCTCGCATAACCTTGTGTAGGAATACGATTGAGCCTGCTAGTTCCCTTACGGTGACTTTGTAATTTTTTACTCCGTCAAGTGTGCCTTCTAGTTGTGTTAGTTCGTGATAATGCGTAGAAAATAATGTCTTAGCCTTGAGTTTGGACGACAAATGCTCTACAATCGCCCACGCCAAGCTAAGTCCGTCATAAGTCGCTGTCCCTCGCCCCACTTCATCAAGCAAAATTAGGCTACGGGGTGTCGCTCCATCTAATATGCCTGCCATTTCGCTCATTTCGACCATAAAAGTGCTTTGCCCCATAGTTATATCGTCACTTGCGCCAACTCTTGTAAAAATAGCGTCACATATCCCAATCTCGGCAGACTTAGCAGGCACAAAACTCCCTATATGAGCTAGCAAAACAATAATCGCCACTTGCCTCATATAGGTGCTTTTGCCCGACATATTAGGACCTGTAATAATCATAATCCGATTATCACCGCCGTCAAGCATAGTATCGTTAGGCACAAAGTCACCGCTATTTATAATTTTTTCTACAATCGGGTGTCTTCCTTCGGTGATGTTGATTGCATTGATTTTGTCATTGATTGTCGGACGGCAAAAATTTTGGTCCTTAGCCACAACGGCAAAAGATAACAGACAATCAATTTGGGCGACAGCACCTGCGGTTACAAGCATAGTTCGGACATACTCACCTACGGCTTCGACAAGTTTTGAATACAACTCACGCTCCATCTCTGTATACATAGCACTTGCAGCGGTTATTTTTTTGTCCAAATCCTTTAATTCATCTGTTGTGTATCTTTCGCACCCTGCAAGAGTCTGCTTACGCTCAAATCTATACGGAACTTGACTGATATTAGATTTGGTCACCTCAATATAATAGCCAAAAATTCGGTTATGACCTACTTTGAGAGTTTTGATTCCTGTAGCTTGCCTTTCCCGTGTCTCAAGACGGCTGATTGCATCCTTAGAATTATTGCTTAGTTCCCCTATTTGGTCAAGGTCTGCATTGTAGCCTTGTTTGATAACTCCGCCGTCTTTAAGATGTACAGGAGCATCAACCGAAATCGCCGAAATTATCTCGTCAGCTATATCCTCAAATGTTGAGGTCACAGCGTTAATCTCACCAAATAGTGCCGAATTTAATCCGCACAATAACTCCTTGAATATCGGAAGTGTTTTTAGGGACGAGCCAAGTGTCAAAAATTCTCTGGGTCTGATTGAGGCATTAGCAAGTCTTCCTGCAAGCCTTTCAATATCTTTTATCGTGTCTAGGGCATCAGATAACTTTACTCTTATGTCACCTTTGCGTAATAATTCCTCGACAGCATCGTGTCTTGCGCCGATAATTTTTGGCACAGCACTAGGCATACTTATCCATTTTTTGAGCAAGCGAGAACCCATAGGTGTCGATGTTTTGTCTATGAGCCAAAGCAAAGAGCCTTTTTTGCTGCGATTATTCATCGTTTCAATCAGCTCTAAGTTTCGTCGTGCCACCATATTGAGTTTGACATAATCGCTCTCGTTGACAATATCTATATCGGCGATATGTTTTAGCTTGTTTTTTTGAGTGTCGGCAATGTACTGTAGTAATGAGCCTATAGCACCCGTCAGGCATTCGGTTGATTTTGGGTCGGCTAGTGTTATGCTAAGACCTGTATCCTCTATTATCTTTTGGGCTTGTGTTAGGTTGTATGTCCATTCGGAATAAGAGCTAAAAGGCGCTACATACTTGCCTGTAACCGCAGGTAGCGAAAAACTCTCCGTAAGCATATTTTGATTACAAATAACCTCGGCAGGCAAAACTCTAACAAGCAAATCATTAAGTTTTTTGAGTGACTCATCTACAAAAGCCGTGCTGTTGAGTTCGCCTGTTGTTATATCCGCCCATGCTACACCGATACTGTCGCCTATGTAACAGACAGACATAAGGTAATTACTCTTGACGGCATCAAGCATACTGCTCTCGGTAACTGTCCCCGGAGTGTATATCCTCACAACATCCCGTTCAACTAGCTTGCCCTCGCCTGCAGGTGAGAGTTGCTCGCATTTGGCTACCTTGTAACCCTTTGCAACTAGCTTGGCGATATAACCCTCGCTACTGTCCGCAGGAACTCCGCACATAGGCGCACGCTCCTCAAGTCCGCAATCCCGTCCTGTCAAAGTTAGCTCTAACTCTCTGCTTGCAACCTTTGCGTCATCAAAAAACAACTCATAAAAATCGCCCAAACGATAAAAAAGCAGGCAGTCTTTGTGCCTGTCCTTTACCTCAAGGAATTGTTTCATCATTGGTGTAAGTGCCATAAAATAGTGATTAGTGGTTAGTGGTTAGTGGTTAGTGCAGAGAAATAATAACTCTAATCACTAACCACTAGCCACTAACCACTATAATAACTCCCTTTCGATTTGCTTTTGTAGGTCAAGTAATTCTTTGATTCTTTTTCTTTTTATATCAATCGGAATTTGATTATCCATTTTTTCGGCGGAAGTTCCTGTCCGTTTGGAATACATAAAGCCGAATAATTTGTTAAAGCGGACTGTCTTGAGTAGGTCTAATGTTTCCTCATATTCGGCTTGAGTTTCGCTTGGAAAACCCACAATAATATCAGTTGTCAGCCTACAATCTGGCATAAATTTACGCAAAAGTGCAACCAAATCAAGATACTGTTTGCGTGTGTATTTTCGGTTCATAAGCCCTAAAATTCTATCACTTCCTGACTGCACAGGCAAATGAATTTCTTTGGCGATATTACTACTGCTTGCTATGACTTCAACTAATTTTTTGGAAAAATCCTTAGGATGAGATGTCATAAATTTGAGTGTATAGTCCCCGTCAAATTTGGACGCAACTAATAGCAAATCAGCAAAATCTTTTTTTTCGCTTTTGTAGGAGTTGACATTTTGACCCAAAAAAGTTATTTCTTTGACTCCGTCTTTGATTAGTCCCTCTACTTCGGCAAGCACAGTATCAAAATTCCTTGACCGCTCCCTACCCCTAACAAACGGAACAATGCAGTAACTGCAATAATTGTCGCAACCATACATTATGTTTACCCACGCTCTGCCGTCATCCTCTCGCCTTACAGGAATATCCTCCTCAATACCGCCTTCGTCCCAAATATCAACTACCTGTTTGCCGTCCTTCTTATGCTTAGCTAAATAATCCCCAAGGCAATGTAAATTATGCGTCCCAAAAATTATGTCAATATAAGGATTACGCTTGATTAGCATATCAGCCCCGTCAGGCTGTTGCGACATACAACCGCAAACTGCCGTAATAAGCTTAGGGTTATTTGCTTTAAGCACTTTGAGTATACTTAGATTTCCCAAAAGTTTGTTCTCGGCACTGTGTCTAATGCAACAAGTATTAAAAATAATAACATCGCAACCCTTTTCGTCCTCGGTTCGTTCGTACCCCAAAGCCTCCATCATACCCGAAAGTTTTTCGGATTCGTGGACATTCATTTGGCAACCATATGTTTTGACAAGATACTTCATCAACTACTATACTCCAAACATCTCTAACAATTCTTCAAAAAATGCCGTATCAAATCTTTTGTTAAGCTCTTTTAATCTATTTTTTGCACTTAGAGCATAGTTTTTCATATCGGTAATCCCTTTTTCTTTGCCGAGATATGCCAAATAAGGGCTAACCGCAGGGTCAATTTTGGTAGAGTTTTTTATATCGTCAAGGTCATCTAAAAGCTGAAAAGCAAATCCAAACTCTTCGGCAAAGGCACAAATATTTTCTAAATCCTTGTCCTTGATTCCTGCAATTATAGCTCCTGCACGCATACTTGTAACAAAAAGCGCACAGGTTTTGTTACGATAGATATATTCGACTTCCCGGCGTGGGTCGGATGGAGCTGTTTTTGATTTTGCTAACAGTACATCAACAATTTGCCCCCCAATCATACCGTTTCCGCCTGCGTACCGAGCTATATTATAACACCCCTCAGCAACATATGTATCAATAGCCTTGCTACAAACCACAGACTCTCTTATAGCGTCAAAAAGCGTTTCGTATGCCAAATTAAGTAACGCATCGCCTGCAAGTAACGCTACATTCTCGCCAAACTTTATATGATTGGTTGGTATCCCTCTCCGCAAATCATCATTGTCAAGACAAGGAAGGTCATCGTGGATAAGCGAAAAAATATGAATACACTCAATAGCACAAGCGATATCCGAAATAAAATTATGCTGAACACCGCTAAACATATTATAGCACTCCAAAAACATTAACGGTCTAAGTCGTTTCCCACCGCTTTTTACTAAGCTATAACTAATACTTTCCCTTAATTTTGGCGGAAATTTGTAGAGTTTTTCCGTTGCAAATTGGGCGATAATTTTTTCAAACGCTTCTTGTTTAGCAGCGTATAGACTCTTTTTAGTTGGTTTCATACGGTTCCTCCATCAGCTGGTCCAATTCTTTTTTGATAACCGTAATTTTGCCCTTGCTTTGATTAAGGGTTGTCAAACATTCACGGGTTACACTCACGCCTTTTTCAAAAAGTTCGATACCTTTTTCTAGAGTCGTATTTTTTTCTTCCATTTCCAGAGCTATTTTTTCTAACTCTTTTAATTTATTTTCAAAATTTGTTGTTGTTTTTGCCATATTAGTATTTAAATGCCCCTAATATTTCTAAATTCTCTAACTGATTATATACTTTGCTTGGAGTTGTGTCAAATAATTTGCAGGTGTCTTCAAAAGATATTTGGTCATTTATACCTAAATACTTAAAATAAAACCCTGCCAAAAATGCCGGTGTTTGATGTTTTGTAGGAAGTTTGAATTGAGATGTCCCTGAAAGAAGTTTGAAAAAACGATTGAATTTTGCATCGTTAATTTCATTAAAAAGACTAAGCGTAGCGTACAAGTCAAGATAAAGACTGATAAGTTTTGGACTTTGTTCGATATATTTTGGCGGTCTTGGGTCAAACTCGCAGATGTTACCGCATATTATAACCGCAAAATCACGATAACGGGGTTTTTCGAGACTTAGCAATCGCCGTAATAGTGCTAATCTGTCTCTAAAAGTTAGATTTTCTGACAAAAGTTGCATTCTTATAAAATAAGTAAAATCTGCATCTAACTTACTTGCAATCTTATGTTTGTTTTTGGTATAGGCTTGAGAGAAATACCACTCTAAAAAAAGTTCTCCCCCGTTTTCTGACAACGCCTCTCTAAAGTCAGGGGCTTTTATAAGCGCAGGACCAATAATAGTAGAGACTGTTTTGATGTCATC
>WQVM01000025.1 GCA_009783985.1 Bacillota bacterium
GTCAAGCATTTTGCGTATTTATACAGTAGCAGAAGATGGGCAGTAGACAGATACACAGACCTATAATTATACAAAAAAAGCGGTGTGCTATAAGGCATACCGCTTTTTTGCTTGTTTATCTCTAAAATATCAGCTATTTAGTTTTAGTCCTTCGCCCTTGACTGTCTTGCCTATTAGGTAGGCTTTTTCGCCGAGAGCGTTGGCGGCGGCGATTACTTTGTCCGCATCTTTTGGGTCTATGCAGAGTACCATACCTATACCCATATTAAAGGTGTTGTAGAGTTTTTGGTTGCTTAGTTCGCTTTTTTGGGTGATAAGTTCAAAGAGATTGCCCTTTGGATAACTGCTAAGACTTACCTCACCGCCGATTCCTTTTGGGAATATACGGGGAATATTTTCAATAAATCCGCCACCTGTAATATGTGCTATACCTTTAATGTCAAACTTAGCTATAAGCGACATAATTGTCTTTACATATAGTCTAGTCGGGGTGAGTAATGTCTCGCCGATATTGTCTTTTGCAAGTTCCTCTTTGGTCTCGCCGAATATCTTGCGGATAAGGCTAAAACCATTACTATGAACACCGCTTGACGCTAATCCGATAAGAGCGTCACCTGCCTTGATTTTGCTACCGTTGATTACTTTTGACTTGTCAACAATCCCCACGGCAAAACCTGCGAGGTCATACTCTCCTGCCTCATAGAAACCCGGCATTTCGGCAGTCTCACCGCCTATAAGCGCACAACCCGACTCCACACAGCCGTCCGCAATCCCCTTGACAATCTGCTCGGCTTGCTTTGGCTCAAGTTTACCCGTAGCAAGGTAATCCAAAAAGAAAAGCGGTCTTGCCCCCTGACATACAATATCATTGACACACATAGCCACACAATCTATGCCTATCGTGTCGTGCTTATCAAGGGCAAAAGCTAGCTTTAGCTTAGTACCCACACCGTCAGTCCCTGCCACAAGCACAGGCTCTTTAGACTTGTCATCAGCGATAGAATAAAATCCGCCGAATGACCCAAGGTCACCCATAACATTGCCGTTATAAGTCCTCTTGACATGCTTTTTCATTAGTTCTACCGCTTTGTATCCCGCCTCTACATCTACTCCGGCATCTTTGTAATCTATTGCCATTTATTTATACTCCTGTTTTGGGTTTATCGTGTGTACTTATTATATTACATCTATATTGATTTGTCAATTGTTTTTGATATGTCACCAAAGTGATGCTTATTATTCAATATCTTTTTTATCGTCATATTGTTCTGTGTTATGTTGCTCTGTTATTTTTTTAATGTTGTCCCACATATTGCTAGCTTTAGGTTTTTTAGCATCTACTTCGGCTTGATGTTTTTTTACGACCTTATCTGCGTGGACAAAATAAATTATAGCAGGACCTGAGGTTAATGGAGATAAGCATATAACCCATAATAACATATAAACTATGTGTTCATCTCCAAGCACATTGCCTATAGCCAAAAATATAAATGCTATCACTGCAAAATTCAAAAACCAAGCCAATGTAAGTAAAAATGTGCGTCCTAACGACCAAGACAAAACACCTGTTGACCGTCCAAAAAGTCGTTTAAGTCGCTTGTCAATTATAAAATGCGGAAACACCGAACCAAAAAACGGAATCAGGCACAATAACAACATTCTTTTTTTCATAATTATCTCTCAAAAATCTCTAAGTCTAAGTGTATGTCAATCTAGAATAGCATTTTTTCTAAGGCGGATTGCTTCGTTCCTCGCAAAGACGATAATAGGTCAAAGCTTCATTTTCCATACCTTCTGAACAATACATATAACTTGACAACCTTTACAGCACCCTCAATTTTCAACTCATATCAACTCTGCTATGATAGCGTTGCTTAGATAGAATTTATCCTTTGCTATTGTTACACGGTTGTTTTTGATTGTTATTAGGTTTACTTTTGATAATCGGTCAAGCTGTACTTGTTTGTGGGTGACTAGGTTAAGGGGGATTCCGCTTGTTAGTCGTAAGCCTAGCATTATGCGTTCTGTATCTGTGTCAGCTTGGGTTTGGGTGTCTACTATGTTGCCGTTTAGGTATTTGGTTAGGTTTGGGGTGTTGGATATGCGTATGTTGCCAACTAGGCTGTGGGCGCTTACTCCGCAACCTATGTACGGCTCTAGTGTCCAATATTTGAGGTTGTGCTTACACTCATAACCTAGCCTTGCAAAGTTACTGACTTCGTAGCGGTTGTAATTAGTTTTGCTAAGTGCCTCGCATACGCTGTCGTACATATCTGCTTGCAAATCCTCATCAGGCTTGTATCCACTCTTGTATAGCGGAGTACCCTTTTCTACTTTGAGCGAATACGCACTGATATGCTCTACACCTAAGTCGACTAGTCGGGCGACTGTCTCCCGTACACTGTCCAAAGTTTGATTGGGTAACCCTAGCATAATGTCGGCATTGATATTACTAAGACCTCTCTCTCTAAGTAGCTTAACCGCTGTCAAAAAATCATTATAACTATGCCGCCGTCCGACTACCTTTAGAATATCATCATCATTCGATTGCAGTCCAAGACTGACCCTGTTAACACCTACTTTTAGTATAATATCTGCTTTGGTTTTTGTCAAGCTTTCGGGATTGCACTCCACACTAAATTCCTGAGCTTTGGGCAAAATGCCGAGTATCCGCTCAAGTTGTAAGGGGTTAAGCGCAAATGGATTGCCGCCACCTACAAAAACCGTATCTATATCCTCACCGTTACATCGTCTCTCTATCTCTAAGCTAAGTGCGTCAAGATACCTATCCGCATCATACTCACTCATAGGCTGTGACACAAAATCACAGTAACTGCATTTAGATAGACATATGGGAATATGGACATATAAGCCGTGTTTAGTTCCCATATTCTACACTCTCTAGATATAGTCCGCACGCTGGTGCAACCCACGGCGCAAGCGAACGGTCACGAGCTTTGAGAATCCTCAAAACATCATCGGGGGTGAGCTTGCCTTGACCGACCTTGATAAGCACAGCCGTGATAATCCTAACCATATTATACAAAAAGCCGTCCGCCGTAATCGTGATTGTTATTTGCTTAGGAATACCGCCATTTTCTTTTATCTCTAATTTTGATATTGTTCTATCAGTAGTCTGTACCCCACTCCCTGCCGTCATAAAACTATCAAAATGATGGCGTCCTACAAGATGTTTCGCCGCCGCCTTCATACTCTCAACATCAAGTTGCCCCCTCAACCTATGTACATATGAGCATAAGAATACATCGTCAACCTCGCTTACATACATCTTATAAACATATGTCTTAGAGCGGGTACTGTATCTTGCGTGGAAGTCCCCGTCAACATCTTCGGCATTAAGTATTCTGATATCGGACGGCAAAAAAGCATTGACACCGCCAATAATCTTGTATAGGGGGAGTTTTGACTCGGTGTCAAAATGTGCTGTTTGACCGTAAGCGTGTACACCTGTATCGGTGCGACCACTACCGTGTATAACCGTCTTATGCCCCACAATCTTATTAAGTGCATCTTCGATAACGGCTTGAATACTCACGCCGTTTTTTTGCCGTTGCCACCCGCGATAACCTGCACCGTTGTATTGAATTGTGAGCAAAATCCGTCTCATCTCAAAAACTCAAAACCTATATAATAATGCGCCGTAGTCAAAAATTCAAAATCAAAATAATTATATACTGCAACCAGCGTAACAAATAACATCATACCGTACAAAATAACGGCAGCTATATCTCTAAATTTTATCCGTAATCTTTTGCGTTTTGTCCGACCTTTTGCGCCTCTATAGCAACGGCTGTCGATAGCATCGGCAAGCTCCTCACTACGGCGAAAAGAACTGACAAAAAGCGGTATCAATACCGGTATGAGGGCTTTTGCTTTTTTGAATATATTGCGTGACTCAAATTCGGCACACCGAGCTTTTTGGGCATTGATAATCCTGTCCGTCTCTTCCATTAGTGTAGGGATAAGCCTTAGTGCCATACTCATTATCATAGCAAGCTCGTGCACAGGGAATTTGACAAGTCTAAGCGGAAATAGCAGACTCTCTATACCGTCCGTCAGCTCTACGGGGGTTGTCGTAAGTGTCAGAAGTGATGTCCCCATAACAAGCAGTAATAGGCGGATAACGATTAGGCAACTATTAAATAATCCGTCAAGTGAAAGTCTAAGAAATCTCCACTCCCAAAATGTCTCCGCATATGGATTGTTATAAAACAAAAATGTAAGCACAAAAGTAATGCCTACCAAAAAAATTATGGGTCGCAGAGTCCTAAGTATTGTCCTAAAGGGTACACGGCTAAGGATAATTACGCCAAGCAAAAAGACGGCAACCATAGCATATCCGACAAAGCTATGCGCCGCAAAAATCATTACAATATACCCGACAACAAGCAAAATCTTGATTCGGGGGTCAAGCCGGTGCATTACCGACTTAGCGGGATAATATTGTCCTAACGCAATGTCTTTCATTTTCAATGTTCAATGCACAATGCTCAGTGCGCAATGATTGTGTTTTGTTTAATTGAGCACTGAGAATTGAGCATTGAGCATTGTCAATCTCTCCACTACTCTTTCCTTACCTAGCAGTTTTGCCATTTCGGTGGCTCCGCCAGGGGTTACAAGACTTCCGGTTATAGCTATACGGAATATCCAAAAAATCGCACCGACTTTAATCTCCAGTTTGCCTGCAAGTGCTGATAGATTTTCGTATAGTGTGTCCATTGTACTAGCTTTAACTACCTTGAGAATATCAGGCAAAATTTTTGTGGCTAACTCTCTGTCTGTTTTTTGTTTTTGGTTGACAAATAACTCTTTGTCGAAGTCTTGCCACTCATTAATAAAACCGACAAGGCTGTCCACTTCTGACGGAAGTTCTATCCGCCCTTGAATAAGAGTTGACAAATATTTGAGGTCGTAACCTTTGAGGTATTTTAGTTTAGCGTAATGCGGTTTCATAAGTTTATAGAAGTTATCCGCACTAAGTTCCTTAATATATAATGCATTAAGCCAGCGCATTTTGGCGATGTCAAAAATCGAATTAGACTTACTAAGACCGTCTACACCAAAAATGTCAAGCATCTCCTGCATAGTCATTTTTTCGCGGTTATCCTTAGGACTCCAGCCTAATAAGGCAATATAGTTGACTATTGCATCCTTTAGGTAACCCTTAGCTATAAAATCCTCAAAGCAAGCATCGCCGTGACGCTTACTTAGCTTGTTTTGTGCATCACGCATAATAGGTTGAAGGTGTATATATTCGGGGCGTTCCCAGCCCAATCCGTCATACATCAGATTGTATTTAGGCGTACTTGACAGGTACTCCGTCCCTCTGATAACACAGTTAATACCCATAAGGTAGTCGTCTATGACATTAGCAAAGTTGTAAGTCGGCATACCGTCCGACTTAATAAGCACTCCGTCCTCTAACTCTTTGCAATCGACAACAATCTCACCAAAAAGTAAATCCGTATAACGGGTCTCGCCCTCTGTAGGGATATTTTGACGGATAACATAAGGCTCGCCATTTTTGATACGCTTTGTTACCTCAGCAACCGATAAGGATAAACATTGTTTGTCGTACTTGGTCGCCCCGTCTTTACGCATTTTGTCAAGACGGTCACTATCACAAAAACAATAATACGCTCCGCCTTTTTTGACTAAATCCTTAGCGTATTTTAGATACTCGGCTTTGCGTTCGCTTTGTACATACGGACCGTACTTGCCGCCTACATCGGGACCTTCGTCATAATTTAAGCCGGCTTCTTTGAGCGTACGGCAAATCATATCGACTGCACCCTCGACATAACGCTCTTGGTCGGTATCCTCGATACGCAAAATGAATGTACCGCCATTCTTTTTTGCATACAAATAAGCATAAAGTGCGGTGCGTAATCCGCCTATATGCAAATACCCCGTCGGACTAGGGGCAAATCTTGTTCTGATTGTTT
Organism: Bacillota bacterium; assembly: GCA_009783985.1. Lineage (GTDB taxonomy): Bacteria > Bacillota > Clostridia > Christensenellales > Pumilibacteraceae > WQVM01. The sequence goes on from WQVM01000025.1 coordinate 5,967, forward strand.
TTTTTGTTGGCATTTTGTTTTGTTCTCTCTATTGTTGATATAAGTCTTAGCAGACGAAAGCATTATTTAAGTAGTACGGGAAGTCCAATACTAGTGCCATATGCCTATGATGTTGTAGGGGACGATGGCAATCGTCCCGAAAATATGGGCTTTTGTGCAATGCGGGACGATTGCCATCGTCCCCTACAACAAGTCGCCACATATTATAATCTAATTGGCAATCCCAAGACGGTGAGCGTGATTTAAGCCCTTAATTGAATACTGAGAATTGAGCATTGAGCATTGTTTTTTTATCATCTGAATTCATAATACTTCTTTATAGGCTTTTTAACATCCCACACACAACTAAGACCTCTTGCAAAGGTTACATAATCACCTTTCTTAATACTCACACTCTGACCGCCACCTGTTACTACCACCTCGCCCTCAATAATAAGGCAGGTCTCCTCTTGGTCATAGTGCCAGTCAAACTTAGACACACCGCAACCCCAAGTAGGATTACTTTGCATTTGCTCAACTTCTTGCTCTGTCGGTTTTTTAACTGTTATTTGCATTTACTTAACCTCTCTAACAAACTCGCCTATCCGCTCCATTGCAATCTCAAGATTTTTCATACTAGTGGCATAACTGCACCGCACATGGAATTTACCGCTTGACGCACCGAATGCCGTACCAGGGACAACTGCGACTTTTTTGGATTTAAGTAATTTGCTTGCGAACTCTTCTCCGTCTATTCCGAGTTTTTTAACTGACGGAAAAGCGTAAAACGCACCCTTAGGTCCAAAGCAATTAAGCCCCATATCATTGAATGCCTTATGCACAAAGCGTCTTCTCATATCATATTGTGCACGCATTTCGCCAACTGCCGAAAAGCCGTCCTCCCGCCCTTGCCTAAGAGCTTCTATAGCCGCATACTGCCCCGCAGTAGGCACGCACATTATCGTGTATTGGTGGATTTTGGTCATAGGAGCGACAAATTGTTTAGGGGCGGCAACATAACCCACACGCCAGCCCGTCATAGCAAAAGCCTTAGAAAATCCGCTGACTATTATCGTCCGCTCACGCATACCTTTGAGGCTGGCGATACTAATATGTTTTAGTCCGTCGTAAGTAAGCTCGGCATAAATCTCATCGGATATGACTATCAAATTATGCTTGATAATCGTCTCTCTAATAGCCTCCAAATCTGACTTTTCCATTATCGCACCGGTAGGATTATTAGGATACGCAAAAATTATCGCCTTAGTACGAGGCGTTATAGCGGCTTTGAGAGCCTTATTGGTCAATCTGAATTCTTCCGCCTCGGTGGTTGCCACAGCTTTTGGGATGCCGCCCGCAATCAAAACATTGGGCTTGTAACTTACATAGGACGGGTCGGGTATAAGCACCTCATCCCCTTGCTCCAGTACTGTCCTAAGCGTTAGGTCAATAGCCTCGCTTGCACCTACCGTCACCAAAACCTCACTTGCCGCATCGTATTTAAGGGTGTATCTTTGCTCTAAAAAAGTTGCTATCTCTTCCCTTAGCTTAGGAATACCTAAATTTGATGTATATTGCGTATACCCTCTCTGAATAGACTTAACCGCAGCTTCTCTAATACCGTAAGGCGTGACAAAATCTGGCTCGCCTACCCCCAAAGAAATCGCATCGGGAATCTCCGCTACGATATCAAAAAATTTGCGAATCCCGCTAGGTTGCAAAGCGGCGACATTTTTGTTGATTATTTTTGAATAGTCCATTTATGCCTGTACCGCCAATCGCTTAGGTTCGCTAACATCAATAGTCGTGCCGTCCGTCTTATACTTTTTGAGCATAAAATGTGTGCTGATAGAGGTAACCTTATCCATTACGGACAATCTTTGAGATACAAAACCTGCTACCTCTTTGAGTGTCTTACCTTTGACAACAACCGCCAAATCATACGCACCGCTCATAAGATTGACACTCACAACTTCGTCAAGTTGCTTTATCTCTGAAGCAATAGCATCAAAACCTGTAGAATGTTCGGGTGCAACCTTAACCAATATCAATGCCTCTACCATTTCTTGCTCTAGCTTGTTTTCGTTAATAATCAAGCCATATTTAAGAATAACACCGTCTTTCTCAAGGCGTGCAATTTCTTTTTTAACAGCATCCTCGCTCACCCCTAACATTGTTGCAATTTTTGCAGGGGTAGTGCGACTATCCTGTGTAAGTATACCTAGTATTTTCTCTGTTAATTTCATAGTTTTCTCCATACCAATTATAAATTATGAATTATAAGTTATAAATTTAAGGTCTATTATTTTTGCTTGATTTAATTATGCTTGCCAAGAGTTTTATTAGATGTTGTTAAGGGAGGAGATTTCTCCGCTACGGTCGAAATGACACCCAAGTTGGACTGTATAAATATGCTCCAACAACACACCGAATGCTTTTTTTAAGGAAACAATTATTTAATTGCAATAATAGGGTGTCCTACGAAGCACCGCAGGTATTTCGACCGTAGCGGAGAAATCTCCTTACTCTGCAATCAAATCAACCCAATTAGGATTGAGTGTATTAATCAAAAATTCTTTCTTCTGTCTTGACCATCGTTTAATCTGCTTCTCTCTTGCAATAGCGTCTTTTACATCTTTTGTTGTCTCTGTATAAACAAGCTTCTTTAATTTGTATTTACTTGCAAACCCTTCTACCAATTCATTTTTATGCTCATAAACTCTCCGCACAAGATTATTAGTAACACCAGTATATAGTACCGTGTTGCATTCGTTAGTAATAATGTAAACTGTATAATTCATTTGTTGTTGTGTTGTCAGGAAGGAGATTTCTCCGCTTCGGTCGAAATGACACCCCTGCTTAGGTAGTTCAATACTTATTTGATCCGATAAATACATTTGGAACTTCGCGGGACACCATATTGCCACACAAGCTTGGGTGTCATTTCGACCGAAGCGGAGAAATCTCCTAATTTATACCTTATAATTTATAATTACTCACGACTGTTTTAAGTAATCTATTATAAACTCTTCCAAATCCCCATCCATTACACCATACACATTACCTGTCTCACATCCTGTGCGGTGGTCTTTTACCATACTGTACGGGTGAAAAACATAACTGCGTATCTGACTGCCCCACTCAATCTTTTTTAGCGTACCTTGTATGCTTTGGGCTTTTTCTAAATTCTCACGCTCCCGTCTTTCGACCAGCTTACTTATAAGCATTTTCATAGCAGTCTCACGATTTTGAATCTGACTGCGACCATTCTGACAAGATACAACTGTATTAGTAGGCAAATGCGTTATGCGTACGGCGCTGTCTGTTTTATTGACATGCTGTCCGCCCGCTCCGCTACTGCGGTATGTGTCAATCCTTAGTTCATCGGGGGCAATGTTTATCGTTGTATCACCCTCTATCTCTGGCATAACCTCAACGCTGGCAAAAGATGTATGTCTTCTTGCCCCGCTGTCAAACGGCGAAATCCGCACAAGTCTGTGCACGCCCTTTTCAGCTTTGAGATAACCATACGCATTGACACTCTCCGCTAAAAAAGTTACGCCTTTAATCCCTGCCTCGTCACCCGCCAAATAATCAAGCTCTTTGACCGCATATCCGACTTTGTCACAGTACATTTTGTACATACGATAAAGCATATCCGCCCAATCTTGTGCCTCTGTTCCGCCTGCCCCTGCATGAATACTTACAATAGCGTTATTACTATCGTACTCCCCTTTAAGCAATGTGGCAATATGCATTTTGTCAGCAGTAACCGCCAGTTCAGTAACATCCGCTTTTAACATATCAAGCATACCGTCATCTGGTTCGGCACTTAACATATCGGCAAGTTCGGCACAATCTTTGACTTTTTTGTTAAGTTCCTCTACATTATCTACTTTATCGCCTACCGCTTTTGCCTCAATATTGATTTTTTGGGCTCTGGCTAAATCCTTGTACAAATCAGGGTCTTGCCTTAATTCCTCTAACTCCGCAAGACGCTTTTTGAGCTTGTCAAGACTGGCCGCCTCCGTAATAGAAGTAGCTTTTTGGGATATTTCCTTTAGGTCTTGTTTTATATCATCTATAATCATCTCATTAAAAATTAAAACTTAAAACTTAAAACTTAAAAATGGCGGACAAGTATAGTGGATGGTAATAATCTAACAAAACACTAAGTCCTTCATTTTTAAGTTTTCAATTTTAATTTTTAATTACTTTTATCCTGCTTTATTCATCAAGCAGCAATTCTTATATTTCTTATTACTTCCGCACGGACAAGGCTCGTTGCGTCCGATTTCTCTTTCTCTATTTTTGGCGGTATTAGCACTTGCACTGCTTGTAGCCGCTCCGCCGCCTGACATCACCAAAGGACCCATTTTGCGTGTTTCGTGTCTTGGTGCGGCTCGTCCGACCTCGGCTCTCATAAGCAGTGCCGAAATACTTTCCTGAATCCTCGCAATCATAGTATCAAACATCTCAAAGCCTTCTTTTTTGTATGCCTGAACAGGGTCTTGCTGTCCGTATGCCTTGAGTCCGATACCTCGCTTTAGGTTATCCATCGCATCAATATGATCCATCCAAAGTTCGTCAACAACCTTGAGCATTACATAACGCTCCAACTCTCCAAAATCAACACTATGCTCGGTAGCGTCCTTTATCTTTTGGTTATAGACAGCCTGCATAGCCTCGTATGTCTGCTCTTTGACTTCCTCAAGCGTCCACTTGCTAAGCCTGTCCTCATTAAGGAATGTTGTATCATTAGGCAAAACCTTACGCTCGATTTCTTTGTTAAGTCCCTCAATATCCCATTCGTTCCAGTCAGTCTTAGGGTCTGTAAACTCCGATATAATTAGGTCAACCTGCCCTTGCATCATCTTGACAACTTGGTCATGGACATCCTCGCCGTTAAGAACTTTGTTACGCTCCTTATAAATAATCTCCCGTTGCTTGTTCATAACATCGTCATACTCTAACACATGCTTACGGGTAGAATAGTTGCGTCCCTCGATTTTCTTTTGCGCCCGCTCTACGCTACTGCTAAAGAACCCAAGAGAAAAAGGTGTATCTTCATCCGCACCGAATCTCTCAACCCAGCGTTTCATCCTTTCACCGCCGAATAGGCGCAAAAGGTCGTCTTCCATACTGATATAAAATACGCTTGACCCTATATCGCCTTGACGACCGGCTCTTCCTCTTAGCTGATTGTCGATACGACGAGACTCGTGCCTCTCTGTACCGATTATCCTAAGACCGCCGACATCAATAACTTTTTGTTTTTCTTCTGCAACAACCTTGCTGATTTCTGCATAATATTTTTTGTATTTTTCTCTTGCTTCAATAACTTTGGGGTCATCAGATGCAATAAGGCTTGTTGTATAGCTGATTTCTTCTTCTGTAAATTCCTCTTTACGAAGTTTTTCTTTAGCCATATATTCGGCGTTACCACCAAGCAAAATATCCGTACCGCGACCTGCCATATTAGTGGCGATTGTGATTTGTTTTGCACGACCTGCTTGTGCAACTATCTCCGCCTCTCGCTCGTGATTTTTAGCGTTAAGAACATTGTGCGGAACTTTAGCTTTCTTGAGAAGTGCACCGACTTCCTCCGATTTTTCAACCGAGGTTGTACCTATAAGCACCGGCTGACCGCGCTCATAGCACTCCTTAGCGTCCTCAACTACTGCACGCATTTTACCTGCAACAGTTGTAAAAATTTGGTCATTCTCGTCTACACGCTCCATAGGCTTGTTAGTCGGAATAACCACGACATCCAGACTATAAATCCCCTTAAATTCGCTCTCTTCCGTTTTAGCCGTACCCGTCATACCTGACAACTTGCCATACAGACGGAAATAGTTTTGAAAGGTTATGGTAGCAAGAGTTTTGTTCTCGCTCTGAATCCGCACGCCTTCCTTTGCCTCGATAGCTTGGTGCAAGCCCTCGCTGTAGCGTCTGCCTATCATAAGACGACCGGTAAACTCGTCAACAATAATAATCTCGCCGTCACTTACAATATAATCGCTGTCTCGTTTCATTATAAAACGGGCTCTTATAGCATTGTTGATATAGTGGTTGATGTCGGTATTCTCTAGGTCAGTAAGATTTTCTATTGCAAAATACCTCTCGGCTTTTTCGATACCGTCGTCGGTCAAGTGGACAGTCTTTTTTTGCTCATCAATGTCTACATCTTCTTCTTTGACAAGACCTTTTGCAAATTGATTAGCTTTCTTATAGTCATCGCTACTCTTGTTGCCTCTACCGCTAATGATAAGCGGTGTTCTTGCCTCGTCAACAAGAATACTGTCAACCTCGTCAATAATAGCAAAATTAAGGTCTCGTTGAACCTTTTCTTTTTTGTACAAGACCATATTATCTCTAAGATAATCAAAGCCTAGTTCATTATTGGTTGCATAGGTTATGTCACAATTATATGCAGCTCGTTTTGTTTCGGGGTCCATTCCTGCAACGGCAACACCTACGGTAAGTCCCAAAAATTTATGAACCTTACCCATCCACTCGGCGTCACGGCGGGCAAGGTAATCGTTGACAGTAACAACATGAACACCTTTTCCGCTAATAGCGTTAAGATACGCAGGCAAAGTACTCACAAGCGTTTTACCTTCACCCGTACGCATCTCGGCAATCCGACCTTGATGCAAGCATATTCCGCCGATTAGCTGCACAAAAAAGTGCCTCATATTAAGCACCCTGCGGCTAGCTTCTCTCACAGTAGCAAAAGCTTCAGGCAAAAGTTTGTCCAGCGGCTCAAAACTTTCGTGATGACGCTTCCTAAACTCGTCAGTTTTTGCCCTTAGTTCGTCATCACTAAGTGCCTTATATTCTTCTTCCAGCGACTCAATATAGTTGGCAATACTCGTCATTTTTTTGAGATTGCGTCTATTATCACTACCCGCCAGCCATTTAACAAAACCCATTGTTATACTCCTCTACAATTAACAATTATAACCTATTTCCAAGATTTTGTCCACTATTTTTACAAAGTTTTTGCAAGTTGATAGCTGTTATTCGGGACGCCGTCCTCGGCGTCCCCTACGATTGGATTGTCTAGTGTAGTTTGATACCCAACTGTAGGGGCGGGCGTCCCCGACCGCCTTAATAATAATTATCCTTATCATAATGTTGCCGCTACGCTGAGATTTTTTTGACTGCGACAACTATACTCTCGACTACTATTACAAAGGCAAAGCAAACCACTGTCGTCAAGATCATAGTAATTGGTCTGACACTAATTGTATTCCTTATCCCAAATATATTAAAAAACGACAGACTAGCTCTCTCAATCAAAAAAACAAAAATCGGTATGGTTACAAAAGCAATCAATAAAACAACAAAAACCGAAAAGAGTGTTTGGCTTATGTGCTTTGCTTTGGTAAGTCCTAGCGGAGTCAGTGCTAACGCATCCTTGTCTTCAGCTATCCGCCTTATTATTACCATAAGTAGCACCGTAATAAGTGCCAACGCAATTATGCTAAAGCTAAGCCAATTGATAAGCCACGAAAACTCACCGAAGACTGCAACTACAAAATTTACAAGGTCATCAACATCTAAGACTGCACCAAATAACCCCTCAATCATAGCAACATTTTGCATAGCATAGTCAAAGTCACCCTCAGTCACTATCAAAATATCAGAGTATGGTCTGCCATAGACAGCTAAGCTCGCCAAATCCACCAAGATAACATTGCCGCCAAAATAATCTGTCTGTAGGATTTGAGCCACAATAAAACTATGTTCCCGCCCTTGTCTGTTATAGCCAAATTCGTCACCCACTCTCAATCTGCGACTTGTAGCAAAGCGCTCTCCTACAACGGCACCCCGTCCGTCAAAAAGTCTAGTCGCCTCAAAATCCGCCCCAAACAAGTCCAAGCCGTATTGGTCTAGTCCTAACAGGTTGCTGCTAGACTCTAAGCCACCAAAAGTAATATTTGCCCTAATGTCTATCTCTGCTCTGACAGCAACAGCCACACCGCTTGCTTCTGCCACATTCTCAAACACTTCGGTGCTTGGATTTGTGATTGATACAACAGCTACATCAAAGGGTAGCTTAGGCGGACGGATGGCTCGCTCTGCTTCTATCGGCAAGGATACTGCCATAATCATAACAAGCGTGACAATCAGCCCAAACGAAACAAAATAGTTATATGTTTTGCTCTTAGAAAGCGCTTTGAGTCGCAGCGAATAAATGTTCTTTGCTTTTGAGTGTAGCCCAGACATAAGCGGTGCGATTGCCTTGGGCAAAAAAAACAAAAACCCAAAAAAAGCAATACATATAAGGATAAGCGCAAGATTAGACGCTATCGTCACAAGCAAAACACCTGTAATGCCCACCGCTACAAGGATAGCACAGCATATCGCATAAAAGACAGCCGAGTATCTTGACTTGTTACCTATTGTTTGTGGTGCAAATATACTAAGTAAGGCACACGCTATCCCTATCAATAGCCCACTACCTACCCCTATAACATATGGCAACATTCCAAAGCTATAGCCTGTCAAAATCGGTGCAGAGGCTACAATAGATAATGTGACCTGTAAGGCTAATACTGCAAACACTATCCCAAAGATACAAAGCAACAACCCATACAATAGTGAGATTAGTCCTAGCTTAAATTTGCTTAATCCAAGCGATGAGAGCCTTGCAAAGTTTTGTCTATCACGAGCAAACGCAAGCCTTAGCAGTATAAACAAAGATATTAGACAAAAAATAACCGCAATAATAGCTACCAAAAAAATATGAATACTAAACTGATTGATAACATTCTGAACATCGCCGATTTGGTCGCCTCTAGCAACATCAAGACGGCTAAAATTATCTTCTAAATGACTTGTGATTATATCTAGTGATTCAGGACTGTTAGCTCGTACAAAAGCATGAGTTACAATACCCGAACCTACTAATGGGATAATACGGGACATCGCAGCAGACGAAATAAAAACCGCATTACCACTAGCTAGCAGACCTTCATTTCTGGCTATGCCCAAAACATCAAAACCAATCCGCCGTCCGCCAAAAACAATATAAATTCGTTCCCCGCCCCGTAGCCCCTGCGTTCTAGCAAACTCCTCCCCGATTATGATTCCTGACTCCGGCAAAACACCGGGAACAATGCCGGGGACTAGAGGATTATGTAAGCTTTGGGCTTGCAAGTCACCTGCAAATACCGCGCCAAATGACCGCCTGCCGTTTGGCGTGTCTAGCTGTGCATATGTCCAAAAAACACCGTAAATATATTCCGAATGTTCGGCAAGTATCGGGTCTTGCCTAAGTTGTGTCAAACCAAAAAATCTGTCGGGGGTATCGTGTGCGTTAGTCAATACTAAGTCTGCATTACCTGATATTCGCCTGCTATGATTCTCGACCGCTGTACTCATAATACTCGGCATAGCTGTTGCAACCACAAGCAAAAAAATAACCACACTAAGAGCAAAAGAAACCCCGATAGTCGGCAGAATTGTTTTTTTGAGTCTAGCAACAAAATATTTAAGAACCATAAAAAATATTGATTTTTTGAGATTATATTATATTGATTTTGAGTGTTCGGGCAGTCGATGCCCGCCCCTACGATTGAATTGTCTAGTGCCGTTGTCTATCCCGTTGTAGGGGCTGGCATCGAAGATCAAGCGAAGCGTCTTACCTGCCCGAACACTTTCAAATCCTTATTATAATTGTCAGCCCACCTCTTAAAATAAAATGCTTCGCACTATGTCACCAAGTAGGGGCAGGCGTCCTCAGTTGCCCATCAAATCCTACAAAACAGGATTGTCATTGCGAGAAGCTTTAGCGACGAAGCAATCCCACGAACAGAACACTTTACATGGGATTGCTTCGTCGTACCTCCTCGCAATGACATTGTGGTGACATACTCTTTGCTTATTTCTAGGCTTTCGTAGGGGCAGGCATCGACCGCCCGAATAATAATTATCCTTATCAACTTTCTTCATTCTCTCTTCTCACCCTACACTATCCTACCATCGTCAATCCTTATTACCCTATGTGATGCTTCGGCACATACATCTGAGTGCGTGACTTGAATTATTGTTACGCCGAACTCCTTGACCGCTGTCTCAAACAATCGCATTACTGCTAGCTCGCTTTGACTGTCTAGGTTACCCGTAGGCTCATCAGCAAATAACACTTGTGGTCTTGCGATAAGCGCTCTGGCGATTGCTACCTTTTGTTGCTGTCCGCCGCTTAGCTGATGTGGCATTCTTTTTAGGTACGGTCTAATCTCGGTAATCTCTAATAGCTTGTCTAGATGTGCCTTGTCTGGCTTAGCCCCCGCAATATACAAGGGTGTCAAAATATTATCCTCGACACTAAAATCAGTAATAAGATTATTATCCTGAAAAACTATTCCGATAACACTAGAACGAAATTTTGACAAAGCCTTACCTTTAAGCGTGCCGACATCATAACCTGCACACTCTACCGTGCCTTCATCGGGACGCAAAAGACCGCACAAAAGCTTGAGCAGAGTTGACTTGCCGCTACCACTCCGACCCATAATAGATACAAAATCCGCCTTATCAAAACTAAGTGAGACGCCGTTAATCACAGGCATCTCACTTAGATTGTATCTTTTGATTAAATTGTCACAGCTTAGAATTGACATTTGATGTGTATTCCAAATCAAGACAGGTCTATTATGGTCTAGGAGGCTCAACTATCGTATAGTCACCATTACCCCAACCACCGCCTGGATTATAAACTCTTCCGCCCATAAACAGCATTACGAACAAATTATCGTCATACTCTGGTCCAAAGGTGTAATTAAGTCCCTTTGTAGCGACTATAGCGACATCGCTAAAGAATTCATCCACAAAGTAATCCATAAGTTCCATAAGTTCTTCTATAGTAGGTCCATCATTAGGCATCATATCAAAGATACCTGTCGCATCAAGCAACTCAAGATATTTTTGTACAAGCGTATTAGCACGGGCATTGTTGATACCATTAGGTGCGGTTAGCCCTGCATTAAGAATACGGGCAGCAACAACAATACCCATATCCTCATATTCTGCATAAATAGCATCAAAGATCTCTCCTGCAAAAGCAGCATTAAGAGCATTAGCTGATGCGATAAGAGAATTTCTTACATATCCCCAATCACTCACAAATGCATTAGTTACATCAAAGAAGTCTCTTGCACTTATGTCCAAATTCTCCATAACTTCTAGTTGTGCTTCCATCTCTTCAATGCGACTTAAACGCCATTCTATATCTCTTTCTACATTGCCTAATTGCCAATCAGGAGCACCTTCGGCTTTTAGAGTTTCTAGCTGTTCTTCTAACTGGGCAACTCTCTCTTGAAACCACTCAATATCTTCTCTCAACCAATCTATTTGGGCTTGGATATTAAGGTCAACAGATGGTACAGCAATGATTTTGGCAATATTGACAAACACACGCATAGCATCTGTATCCAAAATATCAAGAGCATCTAATATATCTTTTCTCATTTCTGATACAAGGTCTATAAATTCGGTACGACTAGGCATATCCACCGCAGTAGCAATAAATAGTATATTATCCATCGCACCATCTACTATATCTCCCAAGTCAAGTGCCGCCCTAATAATAAGCTGAACATCATTAGCTCCTAGATTCACAATTTCGCGAATTGCATCAAAATAGACCCCGGTGCCTATCCATATATCATAATCAATCTCATCCTGAGGGATTTGTGCCATTATAGCACTCTCTAATTGTGTGCCAAATGCATCAACCGTAGCTAGGGTTGCCCATACAAAAGCAGCTATCTTGTCATTGGTGATTCCTATATCACCAAATCCTTCCAAAATATCAAGCATACCCTCGCTAGAACTCTCAAACAAGTCTAGCAAAGCATTGACCTCTACATCAGTCAAAAAAGCCTCCGAAAGAATATTCAAAAATGAATCAGTAAGCGCATCTAGATTGCCAAAAACATCGGTTATAAGCTCGTTAGCAATTTCTGATGCCTCTTGTGGTAAGCCATCGTTGATTGTATTGTAGATAAACTCTCTAATCCTATCTCTAGTGGCAGTCTCAATAAGGGATGCTCTTACAGTAATATTAACTGTCGTAGTACGAGTAGTGCCATTATGAGTGTACGAAATCGTAATAACCGAATCCGTAGTTGCAAGCGGTCTGTTAGGACTAAAAGTAAATCCATCCACCACAAAGGTAGTGCCGTCTCTCAATTCGGCAGTGACCTCCATACCTCCCGGATTAAAGCGAACACCCTCAACATAGGTCACAAGGCTAGGCTGTCTTGTAACAGTAATGCTTCTAAGCGAGTCCGAACGACCGCACGCTGTCATCATAGCAAAGGACATCGCTAGCATTAGTGCCACAGCTATGACAGCTAATCTTAATTTTTTTGTTTTCATTTATTTCTCCTTAAATGTATTGTTTGATTAAGTTTTATAAAATATTTCAATATATTTATCTTTGTTAGAAGACTCTAACAAAGATAAAAGGGGTACCCCTTTTAAGCCGTTATTATATCACGACAAAACTTTAGTTGTATGTATCTATTATACCATATTATTATGTATCTTGTCAACTATTTACAAGTTTTTTTTGTACTTTGTGATAAACTCAAAATGGACACCTAATGAGGCATCCATTTTGTTTAACATTGTTTATTTAGTCTCTAATTATAAATGACCCAAAGAAGTCGCTTAGAGTGTCTCTATTGCCTGTTGTGTCTCTTCCGTATACTACTACATCATAGACACGCCATAATCTGATGTGATTTCCGCTTGCGTTGAATACCCATGAGCTGTGATTTGTGCCACTAACTTCGGCTGAGCGAGAGCGGGAACGAAATTCATTGGATAGTCTTTGCCTAATCCTCTCAAACTCCTGCCGTGCCTCTGCATTACTTTCAAACTGCTTAATCTCAACAGAAGTATTTCCCTTGCTCGCTATAGTCCAATCGTTATCTTGAGTTATCTCAAAATCCCTTGCTTGAGCTTCCGAAACAAAAGTATCAATCACAATAGGATTAGGAGTACGAAATGCACCACATCCGACAAGACCTATAGTAATTACAGCGATTATTATGACCGCTAGACTTGCATATCTTTTTTTCATAGATTTATATCCTACTTTACGCCCATACAAAAGGATTGTTTATAAGTGTAGGGATTTGTCCGTCAACAATGTTCCATACATCAGTATCAAATGCACCAAAGGTATTTTCATCAAGAAGCTCTGCATCGGTAATAACTCTAGAATTTGTTATTACTCCTGTCTCACGATTACCGATAAGCTGTGTTCTATTTGCCTCAGCTGTTGCCATACCTAAACGGCGTGTAACATAATACGCATTGTTTGCATGAGATATTGCAAAAACATTGGTCATTGGTCCTGTTCTTCCGTTTGCAGCAATAAGACCAACTCTACGCAAATTATTGTTTGGCGAGTGCATTTCACCAGCAAAAATCGCATTCTCTATAACACCAAAATTATCATTTGTAATTCCGCTAAAATCTACATTCCCGCTAGCTACAGTATGATGAAGTATAGTATCTACAAATACATTGCGAATAACGCCACCAATACGAAGCTGATGAGCGATTACTCCCCCGAGACTGTTGACATTCATAACTCCGCCAACAGAAAGATTTTGCACTGTTCCGAAAAGCATATGAAACAATCCTCTATTACTGCCAGCTGTCGGCATTACAAAACCATCTATTCTAAAGCCATTGCCGTCAAGCACTCCTGTAAAGTTTGTAGGTGCATTTTCGCCTGTTCCGATAGTATTAAGAGTGCCACCTGCAAAATCAATGTTGTTAGCCAGTATAAAGTGACTTGTCAGATTAGCCCCAATAAGTGCCCAATTAGCGGCTGTCCTTATAACAAAGTCAGCTATTCTGATATCTATGTCGTGGGTTGTGCCATGTCCTGTTGTAATAGTTAGCTCGTGATTACCAGCGCCTAATTGCTCTAAGAGAGTTCTAGATACATTAAGGGTAGTTGCTGTTAGTGTAACTCCACTTGCATCCAAAGCTGCACCGTCGCCATCAACAACGCTAGCAATTGTAACAGCACCTTGTGCTTGTATCGCAAATACTGCCGCTGTATCTTCTCCTTCTATACCAAAGAACGCAATCGGGCGAGCATCTACAAACTCTAGCTCAAGTATGCTAATATCCGTAAACACAAATGGATTATTTCTGAGTGTAGGAATTTGACCATTAACAACATACCATACTGCTGTATCAAATGCCGCAAAGGTAACTGCTTGAATAAGCTCGACACTACTTATCTCTCTAGAATTTGTTAGAGTTGATGTTCCGATATGCCCTGCGAGTCGATTATTTCCATTCTCTGCTCCTAGGCGAGTAAGAACATTGCTTGCTGTGTCTTCGTGTACTACTGCAAAGACATTGGTCATTGTTCCTGCTCTTGCGTGTGCAGCTATAAGACCTACTCTTGTCGGGGCTGTATTAACAGCTGTCATCAAGCCTGCAAAAATCACACTCTCCATGACTCCGTGGTTGTCGTGTACTATACCACCAAAATTCGCTGTAACTCCACCTGTTCCGGTTGATATAGAATTGACTGTAGTGTCTACAAAAACATTTTGGATAAGTCCATTGTTGATATGTGCAAGAGCACCAAAGAAGCTGCCAGAAGATGTTAGAGTTCCGCCGAGAGAAAGATTTCGGATAACACCTGTAGTACCAATTGTGTGGAAGAAACCTGCGTTTCCGGCTGCGGTGCTGATAGTAAAGTCATCTATTCTA
>WQVM01000026.1 GCA_009783985.1 Bacillota bacterium
ATACAGTCCTGGCTAACTCTATGACCTTTGTAGACAACTACATCGAACAAGCCAAAGCTAAAGCCAAAGAAAAAGCCGCCAACAAAAAGGTAGCTCAACCCAAAAAAATAGTCGGGTAATAGCGAGTCAGGAAGTAAGCGGTTAGTGGGCATTAGATTGTTATTTGAATTATACTCGAAATAATTAGAAAGCATAACGAAATGAGGTCGCAGGTCAAAGAAGAAATATGTACCATATAGAAAAAGACGATAGGTATTAGCCTATCGTCTTTTTTGATTTTGTGAGGGTGAGTTCAGAGATTGCGTTTGAAAAAATATATTCGTTATAATAATCTTGTTCCGCAGAAGGAGCAGTTTTGTGAGTTGGGGGTATTCATTCCGTTGCAACTTGGGCAAGTGCCGTTATGTTGCGGAGGGGGAGGTTGATTATTAAATTGCTGATTATTTATTTGTTGATTTTGGGTGTTGTCAAAGTTTTGATTATTAAAATTTTGGTTATTGCCGCCACTCATCATTCGTGATACCCCCTTAAATAGCACAAAAAGAAATAATAGTGCAATTATGCCTAGCGTTACGGCAAGCCCCAGCATGACACCACCGATAATTATTACGACGGGTTCGCTTACGGCAATTCCGATTATCACGAGCATAAGTCCAAGCAAAAATAGTCCGATTGCTGCACCGCCACAACCGCAACCGCCACCTCTTCTGCCAAACCCAAAGAATCTCATTCGACGCCTGCGCATACCCATTCCCATACCTCTTCTGCGTCTGCCCATCCTGGGTCCTCTTGGGGCTCTAGGTCCTCTTGGTGTCCGTGGACCTCTTGCAGGTCTTGGACTTCTGCCTCGACTTCCGCCAAAGCCACCGCCCCGTCGTCCGCCACCACCAAATCCTCCGCCACGCCTCATAATTGTTAGTCTCCTTAAAGTGATTTTAGTGTAGTTTACCACAAAGAAAGTATGGATGTCAAGCGTCATGTTAGAGTGGAAGACATTTTCTGTCTTGCAAAAACGCCTATTTTTACAGCTTTTTTATCCGCTAACGCTAGATCCTTCGCTTCGCTCAGGATGACACACCCTTTTGAGGGGATTCGTTACAACTCTATTGCTTTGCCGCATATACTTATCCTCTCTGCCCATTGTAGCGACGGCTCGCAAAGACGATAAAAGGTTATCCTCAACGCCACGCCATTTACCAATACCTCTAAAAAAGGGGAATTTAATATTCCGTGAGACCAGCTAAGTAGTCTAATGTGACATCAAAAAATTTTGCGAGTTGGATAGTATACGATAAAGCGGGGTCTTGTAATCCGCTTTCCCACCTGCTAATTGCGGCATGTGTCACGCCAATAGCTTGTGCAAGCTGAACCATACTCATATTTTTGTCGTTTCGCAATTCTTTTAATCTTTCGCTAAATGTAGAACTCATAATATATAATTATATGTACTGAAAGGTACAAAATGCTTGACTGTACCAAAAGGCACATGGTATAATATACATATCATACCACAAAAGGAGAAAAATATGCCGCGAAAAGTTAGAGAACAAATAAATATCTTTAAGGGAATAGTGGAGCATTTAGAAAATACTTACAAGGACAGAAATATCAAAATACGGGAATGGGAAACAAATACATTGGGGACAATTGATTTTTATTTAGACGGCAATAGGTATCAAGTTTTCCGGCTTGCACTTGGACAGAGAGCTAATCCCGATGAATCAGGAATAAAGATATAAGTTTAAGTTACTGTCTACTCCTTGACAATGTATTGTTTTTGATGTTATAATATATATCCGTGTGTACAAAGATTAGGTAGTTACACACAACTTAACGATTATGACAACAAAAGACAATACAATTAAATACAACTCACATAGGATTGCTTCGTCGGCGATGCCTCCTCGCAATGACGGGGGGACGGCGGTGGTTAAGGGTGACGGTGTAAGGGTGGGAGCTAATACAATTTCTGATAAGGACGGCGGTGTTAGCAAGTATAGAGTGGGGCTGGATGTAGGCTCGACTACGGTTAAGACTGCTGTTTTGGATAGCGGTAACAATATTATATATTCGAGTTATGAGAGGCATTTGTCGGATATTCGTTCAACCTTGCACAAAGTTCTGTCTGCTGTAATGGACAAGTTCGGGACTGATTTTGCCATACAAGTTACGGGTAGTGGCGGAATCAATTGCGCCGAGTGGTTGGACATTGACTTTATTCAAGAGGTTATTGCCGGTCAAACAGCTATCAAGCATTTTATTCCCGAGGCTGATGTTGCTATTGAGCTTGGAGGTGAGGATGCTAAGATTACTTACCTTACGGGCGGAGTCGAGCAGCGGATGAATGGTACTTGTGCAGGCGGTACGGGGGCTTTTATTGACCAAATGGCGGCATTGCTTGCTACAGACGCAAAGGGGCTTGATACTTTAGCCGAGAGCGCAAAGACTATTTATCCTATAGCATCTCGCTGTGGTGTTTTTGCTAAGACGGATATTCAGCCGCTTGTCAACGAGGGTGCGGCTAGGGGCGACATTGCGGCAAGTATTTTTCAATCGGTGGTCAATCAGACAATCAGCGGTCTGGCGTGCGGCAAGCCTATTAGAGGTAAAGTTGCCTTTTTGGGCGGTCCTTTGTATTTTCTGCCGCAGTTAGGTAAGAGGTTTGTTGAGACATTAAAGCCTGAGAAAGCGATTTTTCCTAACCACAGTCAGATTTTTAATGCGGTAGGAGCGGCGTTGACGGCAACACGGTCTACAAAGAATGATCATTGCGAGGAGCGAAGCGACGAAGCAATCCCATGTAAAGAGCGTTCTATTCATGGGATTGCTTCGTCGGCTTTGCCTCCTCGCAATGACGAGTTGGACGAGGTTGCGGCTACAAACCACCCCGTCCCCTGCGGAGACACCCCTCCACAGGAGGGGAATTTTGGGTCGTTTAAGCAAAAGGTTGAGGTGCTCAAAACAAAAGAGTTTAGAGAGGTAGAAAGATTAGAATCTCTTTTTGATAATGATAATCAACTCAAAGAATTTCGTACCCGACACGCTAAGGCAACAATTGCAAGTGCAGATATAAGTGCGTACAAAGGTGCGGCATTCTTAGGAATCGACGCAGGGTCTACCACAACTAAGGTAGCACTTATCAATAAAGACGGTGCATTGCTTTGGTCGTGGTACGGGGCTAATCTTGGTGACCCGCTTGGTACGGTAACTAAGTGTATTAAGGAAATTTATGCTAAATTACCCGCTAGCGCTTATATTGCTCATACTGTTACTACAGGTTACGGCGAGCATATGATTAAGGCGGCGATAGGTGCAGACAGGGGTGAGATTGAGACAATGGCTCACCAAACGGCTAGCGAGAGAATGTTGCCGGGTGTTGAGTTTATCCTAGATATCGGCGGGCAGGATATGAAATGTCTCAAAGTCAAGGACGGCGTAATAACCGATATTTTGCTTAATGAGGCGTGTTCGAGCGGTTGCGGAAGTTTTATCGAGAATTTTGCAGGGGCATTAAGTATGACGGCGGAGGAGTTTAGCAAGTTGGGACTTACCTCCAAAGCGCCTGTTGACCTAGGTACACGCTGTACGGTATTTATGAACTCCCGTGTTAAGCAAGCACAAAAAGAGGGCGCAAAGCCTGCGGATATCTCGGCGGGGTTAGCGTATTCGGTGGTCAAGAATGCGTTGTTTAAGGTTATTAAGCTAAGGGACGCTAAGGACTTAGGCGATAAGATTATTGTGCAAGGCGGAACTTTTCTTAATGAGTGTGTGTTAAGGGCGTTTGAAAAAGTCAGCGGCAGAGAGGTTGTAAGACCTACGCAAGCGGGACTTATGGGTGCATACGGTTGTGCTATAATCGGATTAGAGCAACATACAGACGGACATAAGTCGGGGATATTGACTAAGGAGCAGCTTGAAAATCTAAAGTATACGAGGTCATCTAAGCGGTGTGAAAAATGTAATAACAAATGTCATCTTGCGATACTTGAATTTAATGACGGCAAAAAATATGTAAGTAATAACAGGTGTGACAGGGGAGCGGAAGAGGAAGTAGCAGATAAGAAGAGAGAGGAAAGAGCAGAGAAGAAAGAAAATAGCGGCGGGTTAATATCACGACCTAGTTATCAAAATATTTCAAATCTTCCTGTAGCAAGTTTTAACTACAATTTATATCAATACAAATTCCAAAGGGTGTTTGGTCACTATAAGCCGCTGGCAGAAAAAGATGCACCGAGAGGAAAAGTAGGTATACCCAGAGTTCTTAATCTGTTTGAGAATTATCCTTTTTGGTTTACATTCTTTACTAATCTGGGGTATCGGGTAGAGTTGTCACCACGCTCAAGTAGAGCGTTGTTTGACAAAGGGATAGAGAGTATGCCCAGCGAATCGGTTTGTTATCCGGCAAAAATCGCACATGGGCATGTCGAGGCGTTGTTAGACAGAGGTGTCAAATATATCTTTTATCCGTGTTTGCCGTATGAGAGGCACGAGGATGCTAACGCCTCTAACTATTATAATTGTCCCGTTGTCGCTACTTATCCCGAAGTTATCCGTATTAATATGAAAGAGAGTCTTGATAAGGCAGGGGCGGTTTTTCATTGTCCATTCTTGCCGTATCAAAAATTTGACCGCATACTTAAAAGACTTAAAGAGGAGTTCCCCGATATTAGCGGCGGCGAATTAAAGAAAGCTCTTAAAGAGGCGTTTAGAGAGGATGAGGCTTTTAAGGCGGATATCCAAAAAGCCGGCGAGGATACTTTGGTACACCTCAAAAAGACAGGCAAGACGGGTATAGTGCTTGCGGGACGCCCTTATCATATTGACAGCGAAATCAACCACGGCATACCTGAGATGATTAGCAAATACGGATTTGCCGTACTTACCGAGGACAGTATTAGTCATATCGCACCTGTGCCGAGACCGCTTAGGATAGTTGACCAATGGATGTATCACTCCCGATTATATAATGCGGCTAATGTGGTACGGAATAACAGTAATCTTGAGCTTATACAGCTTAATTCTTTCGGGTGCGGTCCCGATGCGGTGACTACCGACCAAGTACAAGAATTATTAGAAGCAACGGGTAAGATTTATACCGTGCTAAAGATTGACGAGGTTAATAATCTCGGAGCGGCACGGATTAGAGTGCGGAGTTTGATTGCCGTGCTGGAGAAACGCAAGAGGGCGGCGCAAAATTTAAGCGAAGTAGCCGTTACCCAAGTACAACCAAAAGGATTTGAGAGAGTTTTATTTACTAAAGAAATGCAAAACTACAAGGTTCTTGCTCCTCAAATCTCACCTATACACCTAGATATATTGTCAAAAGGCGTTACAAGTTTCGGGATTGATATTGAGGTTTTGGAAGAAGGTCCTAATGCGGTCGAGCAGGGGCTTAAATATGTAAATAATGACGCTTGTTATCCGTCCGTGCTGACAATCGGGTCGCTTATGGACGCACTGCTTAGCGGCAAGTATGACCTTAGCCGTATGGCGGTTATCCTTACGCAATCGGGCGGCGGTTGCCGTGCGACTAACTATATTGCACTTATGAGGCGTGCCCTTATGTCAGCGGGCTTAGGTCATGTGCCTGTGCTGTCGCTTAATTTTGTGGGACTTGAGCCTAACCCCGGATTTAAGGTGGGTATGCCGCTCAAAAAAATAATGATTTATTCTATTCTCTACGGGGATGTTCTGATGCGCTGTTTGTACAAGGTGCGTCCGTACGAAAAAATCAAGGGCAGTGCGAATGCTTTGCACAAAAAATGGAGCGATATCTGCGGTGACCTTATGAATAAGGGTGACCTAAAGAGTTTTGGCAAGACGGTTAAGCAGATTGTCGCCGAATTTGATGCGTTGCCTGTGTATGATATTGTCAAACCTAAGGTGGGAATTGTCGGCGAAATTCTTGTTAAGTATCACCCCGGTGCTAATAACTATGCCGTTGACCTTATCGAAAAAGAGGGCGGGGAGGCTGTTTGTCCCGACTTATTAGATTATTTCTTGTATACTTTTTATAGCGATACAGTAAGGCACAAACTGCTTGAAGGGTCGTGGATTGCTAAGAAAAAGAGCGACATCTATATTTGGTATGCCGAGCGTATCAAAAAACCTATGTACAAAGCCTTAAAAGGAACAAAATTCGGTGCGCCCGTTCATATAGCCAAACTTGCAAAAATGGCGGAAAAAATTGTTTCGATAGGTAATATCAGCGGTGAGGGGTGGTTCTTGACCGCCGAAATGCTTGAGCTTATGCACAGCGGTGTTGATAATATCCTTTGTGTACAACCGTTTGCTTGTTTACCTAATCATGTTACCGGCAAAGGAGTAATCAAGGCGCTTAAAGAATATAATCCGTCTTCTAATATTGTCGCCGTAGACTATGACCCCGGTGCGAGCGAAGTTAATCAAATTAACCGAATAAAATTGATGATGACTGTGGCGAAACAGAACCTTAAAAGATAATTCATCGCCATATTCGTGCAACTTGATTATGTTGTATAGGGGTAGAAATTTGAATAATTAGTCGCATCGTAGTCGCACAACAGTTAGCTTGCCGCCGACAGGCACGTACTTATGTACGCAACTTAGGCGGCTAGTTAAGCGTAGTGCGAATCCGATGATGAATAATTATTCAAAAAAGCGACCCCATTAAGAGGTCGCTCATAAGTCTTAGTTGTAGTTTCTGTCGTTGCGGCGTTGATCCTTCTTTGCTCTGCGGCAATCAGGGCAACGTTGCGGTTCGTTAGTAAAGCCTTTTTCAGCGTAGAATTGTTGCTCACCTTCGGTGAAAACGAAATCCTTACCGCAATCTTTACAATTAATGTTTTTGTCTGCCATAATTATTTAACCAATAACCTCCTTGTAGATTTGACGGACAATATCGTGATCAACGATATTTCTCGTCACTCGAATGGGTTGTTACGGGTCAAATCTGGCAAACCTTTAGATGGGAAAGAGATTAATCTTAAGCAGAAAAAGGGAAAAAAGATATTGAATCGTATAACTCCAACGCTAGTATTGTACTATACGCACAAATTTATGTCAAGTATATTAGGGGTATAATTGAAAATTAGTGATTAGTGGATATGTAGAAGATAGAAGAGAGGTATTGTGTCAGTCGTAGGGGCGGATGTCCTAGTGCAGTTGTTTTCCCAAGTGTAGGGACCGCCGCCCTCGGCGTCCCGAATAACTATACTACTAATAAAAAATGAATCCAAAATTTGAGACATATTATAATTACCTTATAGCCGAAAATCAAAAGTATAACCTTACTGCTATTACTGAGCGGGAGGATGTTTTTGCCAAGCATTTTGAGGATAGCTTGGCAGGGGCTGACCTAATACCTAATGGAGCAAGTGTTTTGGATATAGGTGCGGGGGCGGGCTTTCCGTCTGTACCGTTAAAGATTGTTAGGGATGACATTACAGTAACAATGCTTGATAGTGTAGGCAAAAAGGTTGATTTTTTGAATAGGCTTGTAGGTATCCTTGAGCTAGAGGGGATAGAGGCGATACATACAAGGATAGAGGATTATAGGTTAGGGAATAGGGAACAGGGAATAGGGAATAGTGGTGGATTAGGAAGTAATAATAGCCAAAAACTATCTTCTAAGTCCTACCCCCTAATCCCTAAACACGACATTGTGGTTGCCCGTGCGGTGGCATCTCTTAATATTCTTTGTGAGTATGCTTTGCCTTTTGTTAAAGTCGGGGGGAGTTTTGTCGCATATAAGGCAGTAGGGGTAGAGGACGAAATCAAAGCCGCTCAAAATGCCATAAAAATTCTAGGCGGTAAGATTGCCCAAGTTAAGCAGGTCAGCCTAGAGTGTAAAGGCGAGAAGCTAGAACGCAATTTGGTTGTAGTTACAAAGGTTGCCGACACTCCGCCTAAGTATCCCCGTAGTGGCAACAAGCCAAGGCTACAACCGTTGTAGAGAAAATTATGTATTGTAAAAATTGCAAACCGCTAAAAAAATACTTTAATCTGAGAAAGAGAAGTCGTTCTGATAGAAAATATGGGGAACAAGATCCTTTTGAATGTGTAGAAGGTTCTTGGAATTTGTAGCAGGCAATTGTTCTTTGGATAAACTTGCAAAGGTAGCAGAAAAGCATAAAGAAAACGCAGTGAGTTTATTGATGCTGTCACTACTTTAGATGCTCTCTTTGTGGCAAAATTTTTTTGTCGGTGCTACTAATCGTGATGTAGCGGCATGTTATATAGAAAAAAAATTCCTACAGTCGACAATGATTGGCTTGAGTTAGCTGATTATAAAAGAAAATTTGGGACATGGCAAACAAAGAAGGAATGGAAAAACAAAAGAAAGTTGCAAGCTAAAGAATGGCGACAACCGGAAGACTTGACAATTCAAATTTTAACTAGCGAAATGGAAAATATAAAAAAAGAGATGGAAAGATTATTGTTTAAGCTTGGTTTCAAATCTACGAAAGTAAAATTAGCAATGAAAACAGATTGTGGACAGGAAGAAATTGATTGTTATAATTTAGATGATTTATATTGCACAATAGGTTTTATAATTTTAGGGTATTAAAAAATTCAATTGTAATAGAATATGCTTATTCTTTAGAAGAAGCTTCCTATTGGCAATTTGAGGACGGTAGTCCTATACCAATTGATGTATCAATAGAGCGGATACGTCAAAACAAACAATAGAATAATAGTCAGGTATTTGTTTGCCCATTTTTTGGATAGCTTCGACAACAAGTAGGGTAACCGTATATTCCTGCAGTGATTTGTGAATTGTTTTTCAAATAGCTATAAAAAGAGGTTTTTGTCAGTGCTTTTCGCTTGGCTAGAGCCTTCACTTTGCTCAGGATGACAGACCCTAAAATCTACAGACCTATAATTTAGTGATTTCTAATTTTAGAACAAGTCTAATGACGATTTGATCGTAAATTCTCATTGTAAACGCAACCTAAAACGCCACTGTTGCATTTACTTTGAGAATTTACTCAAAAGAGATGATTGCGGATATTCTATAAGCTTATTTTAAAAACAGTTGACAATGCTGTTTGTTTGTGTTAGAGTATACCCATATATGGAAATTGTTAAAAATATTTTAGATAGAGTCGATAAAGTTAATGCTAGTGCTAAATACAAAGCGGACTTTGAAACTATGGCGAATATTGATGTGCCCAAGTGGTATAGCGATGCAAAATTTGGTATTTTTGTTCATTATGGACCATATTCGATGCCAGCATTTAATAATGAGTGGTATTCGCGGAATATGTATATTGAGGGTAGTGATGAATTCAAGCATCATATCAAAACTTTTGGCGAGCATAAAAAATTTGGATATAAGGATTTTGTGCCGATGCTCACAGCGAATAAATTTTCTGCAGATGAATGGATGGATATTTTTGCTAAAGCAGGTGCAAAGTATGTCGTGCCTGTGGCGGAGCACCATGATGGCTTTATGATGCATGAAAGTGAGCTTACTAATCACAATGCTGTAATGCAAGGCCCTAAACGGGATATAGTAGGTGAAATTTTTTTGGCTGCAAATAAAAAAGGTATTGTTCCGTGTGCGTCCAATCATAGAATGGAGCATTGGTGGTTTTTTGCTAATGGCAAAAAGTTTGATTCAGATGTGCCAAAAAAACCTTGTCGAGATGATTTTTATTGGCCGAGCGAGTCAGAGCCAAAAGACCATTTTGATATTCATGAGAGTAGTCCAAATAAAGAGTTTTTGGAAGATTGGCTAGCTCGCAATATTGAATTCGTGGATAAATATAAGCCACGACTTATATATTTTGACTGGTGGATACAGACATCAACCGCTAAACCATATCTAAAAAAATTTGCTGCATATTATTACAATAAAGGGTTAGAGTGGGGCACGCCAGTTGTTATTAATTACAAACATGAGGCATTTCCGCATGGCACTGCGGTTGTGGACTTGGAGCGTAGTCAATTCGATTCAATTTCGCCATTTGTTTGGCAATCGTGTACATCATGTGCAAAAAATTCATGGTGTTATACGGTAGGAAATGACTATAAGACGAGCGAAGAGATTGTCTGTGAACTTATTGATGTTGTCAGTAAGAATGGTAATCTTCTTCTTAATATTGGTCCAAAAGCGGACGGCTCTATCCCTAGTGAGGAGCTTGCAATACTTAAGGATATAGGAAAATGGATTAGTGCTAATGGTGATGCGATATATGGGGCAAGACATTTTAGAGTATTTGGGGAGGGCGATGTCAAGATAGAGAAAATGTCTTTTAGTAATGGTCAAACGATTGATGGTAAGACTAGAGAATACGCTTCTAGTGATATAAGATATACTCAAAAAGGTACAAAAATATTTGCACATATGCTTAAATGTAGTGATAACGGTGAATATAGACTCAAAACTTTTGGCAAGAGGACTGGTGGATATAATTCAGTAATTAAGAGTGTTAGAGCGTTGGGTTTTTCGAAGGCAAATATAGTCATAGAGCATAACAAGGAAGAGCTTGTATTTAAGACAACTGGGATTAAGAGTAATATGCCAATAGTTTTTGAAATTATAGTAGATTAGGAGATAATACATGAACAATCCTATAATAAGCGGATTTAATCCAGATCCAAGTATATGTAGAGTGGATGATGACTATTATCTTGTAACAAGTAGTTTTGAGTATTTTCCTGGTATACCTATATATCATAGCAAAGACCTTGTATCGTGGCGACTTATCGGACATTGTCTTACCAGGCATTCGCAACTTAATATTATAGAAGGGTATCCTAATTGCCTTGGAATATATGCACCAACGATACGCTATCATAATGGGATGTTTTATGTAATAACCACTAATCAACCACATGGACATCAAGGCGGTGGCAATTTTTTTGTAAGCACAGCTGACCCTAAAGGTGATTGGTCAGAACCTGTTTTTATAGATGCTCCAGGGATAGATCCGTCATTATTTTTTGACGATGATGGCAAAGTCTATTATACCGGGACGGACGGATATATTTTTCAATTTGAGATTGATATAAAAACAGGCAAAAGGCTTAGTCCTATTCATAAGCTATGGTCAGGTATGGGTTATCGGGATGTAGAGGCTCCTCATGTGTACAAAATGTTCGGCAAATATTATCTTATGCTGGCGGAGGGTGGTACTTCTTATGGTCATATGATTTGCATAGCCAGAGGGTATAATGTAAATGGTCCTTATGAGCCGTGTCCGCACAATCCTATTTTGACACATAGAAGTATGCCAAATCCTATTCAAGCAGTGGGACATGGGGATTTGGTGGAGAGCAAAGACGGCAAATGGCATTTAGTGTGCCTTGGTGTGAGACCTGTGCCATATCCTGATAGGCATCATCTTGGACGAGAGACATTTTTGACTGAGATTGAATGGCGTAATGGTTGGCCAGTAGTGCCTAAGCTAAAACTTAGTGTGCAAAAGACTGAGGGCAAAGCCGATGATACATACCCGCTTCAAAATCGTTTTACCCAAAATGATGACTTCGCAGGCAACAAATTAGGACTGGAATGGAATTATATTCGCAATCCAATTATTGATAATTATGAGGTATACGATGGCAACCTGATACTAAGTGGCACAAAAGAAAATCTTAATAGCTTTAAGTCGCCTACAGCTGTTGTAAGACGACTTGCACATATGAAAGTAGCTGTGAGCGTTGATGTTGAGTTTAATATTAATGTGGATGGCGATGAGGCAGGACTTGTACTATTTTTAGGCGGTAGCTTTGTAGACGAGCCAAAACGCGGCTACCATTATGAGATTGCATTAAAAAACATTGATGGGTGTAAGCATATTATTGTCAGACGACAAGTAGGAACAATATCACAAATAGATTATACAAAAAAAATGATCGCAAATAAGGTCACTCTTAAATTAGACATAGGACCAAAACATGTAGATTTTGGATACAAATATATAGATGGCAAGCAATATAATAACATAGCACAAGGTGAAATGCACCTACTCTCAACAGAGGCGGGAGGAACTTTTACCGGACTTATGTTAGGGTTATATGTAGTAGGTGATAAAGCAAAAGCAAAATTTAGCAACTTTAGATATAAAGCTAAAAAATAAATTTGTTTAATATTTGTATGATTTATCCATCACGATAAGCCGTCGGAGTTGTGCCGGATAGTTTTATAAAATTACGATTAAATGACCGTATGCTATCATACCCACAAGCAGAGGAGATATAAGTAATAGAGTCTTCGGTGTTGACCAGCAAATGCTTTGCATGATTGATGCGATAGTCATTGACAAAAGATAAGAATGGTCGCTTGAAAACTTTGTTAAATAGGTTAGATGTATAGTTATAGTCATACCCTAGATTTTTTGCAAGCACTTCTAGCGACACTTCATGCATAAAATTGCGCTCAATGTAATTTAGAGTTTTTTTTAGAAATGATTCATTACCTAAATTTTCGTCGGCATAAGTCGTAGCACCATTAAAAGTATGTATAAGACTATATAGAAGTGATTTGGTTTGATAAATATTTTTTGAATTAAGTTGACTCAGTTCTTGGACAAGTTTTTTGCTGGGACGAAATAACGGAGAATTAGCAGATTTTCCCTTTGTGGCGGTATAATAATCATAAACAAATGACTGCGAAAAAATAGCTAAGAAGTAAGAAGATTTTTTTGTTGTTACATAAGAATGAATTTGGTGTGGTAAAACAAATACAGCATCGCCCTTTTTTAATTTATACTCATTTGCGCCAATGTAGACGCTAAGTTCTCCTTCAAAAAGATATACAAGTTCAAAAGAACTTTGCATATGAGTGTGATGTTGCAGGTCTTTTTCTATCCTGCAATAGTAGTAATTATCGCTTTCGCTTCTTTCTAACTCGTATTCTATCATCTTAACTTTTGTCTATAATTATACTACAAATGTCTTGAATAGTCAAGCAAAATGTGATATATTATAGAATACAAAAATCATATAATATAGAATAAAAAGGCAATTAAAGAAGTTGGTTTTAGCGATTTAAGCGGTCAAATTATACTACGATATATTGCTAAATATATGGCATATGTATGGAGGCAGACAATAATAATGAAACCAATTAAGTTTGAGGGTGCAAAATCCAAAAGCACAATGGCGTTTAGGCATTTTAATTCGAGTGAGAAGATTCAGGGCAAGCCTATGGGTGAGCATCTCAAATTTGCAATGTCGTACTGGCATACACTATGCTCAGGATTAAGCGATATGTTTGGGGAAGGCAC
The DNA here is from genome assembly GCA_009783985.1 of Bacillota bacterium. Classification (GTDB taxonomy): domain Bacteria; phylum Bacillota; class Clostridia; order Christensenellales; family Pumilibacteraceae; genus WQVM01. The sequence continues at coordinate 13,218 of WQVM01000026.1, forward strand.
AGTAGAAAAAACCTTCGGCAAAAAAAGCTTGATTGATATAGCAAAAGCGAAAGCTGATTTTGGTTTTGAGTTTATGAGTAATCTTGGGATAGAGTATTATTGTTTTCATGATACAGACATTGCACCAGAAGGCGAGACACTCAAAGAAACCTTAGATAATGTATGGATGATGGTGGAGCATTTGGATGTGCTTCAAAAAAAGACAGGCATAAAACTTCTTTGGGGAACGGCTAATGCTTTTACTAACAAAATGTTTATGTCGGGTGCGGCGACTTCGCCTAATGCGGACATATTTGCGATTACGGCAGCTAAGGTAAAAACAGCTATAGATGCAACTATTAAGCTAGGTGGAACAGGATATGTTTTTTGGGGCGGAAGAGAGGGGTATGACACACTACTTAATACGAATATGGAACTTGAGCTTAATAACCTTGCACATATGCTTACTATGGCAAGAGATTATGGGCGTAAAGCAGGGTTTGATGGAGATTTCTTTATTGAGCCAAAACCTAAAGAGCCTACAAAGCATCAATACGACTTTGATGCTGCAACCTGTATAGGATTTCTAAAAAAATATGGATTAGACAAGGATTTTAAGCTTAATATTGAAGCAAATCATGCGACATTAGCAGGACATACATTCCGCCATGAATTAGCAACAGCAAGAATAAATGGAATGTTAGGAAGTATTGATGCTAATCAAGGTGATATGCTGTTAGGATGGGATACGGACCAATTCCCGTCAGACATATATGAGGCGGTGTACTGTATGTTAGAGGTGCTAAAGGCAGGTGGTTTTAAGACGGGTGGACTTAATTTTGATGCTAAGAATCGCCGCCAGAGTAATACAATAGAGGATATGTATCAAGGCTATATATTAGGTATGGATACATATGCACTAGGTCTAAAGATAGCGGATAGAATAATTAAGGACGGAAGAATTGACGATTTTATTGCCAATAGATACAAAAGCTATAAAAGTGGTATAGGTCAAAAAATTGTCAAAGGTGAGACTAGCTTAGAAAATCTAACGAAATATGCACTTGGACTTAAGCAAATCAATCTTGAAAGTGGTCGGCAAGAACATCTTGAAAGTATTATCAATCAGCTAATGTTTGGTTGAAAATAATATAACTTAAAATTTGTTAAAAGGGCATGCCCTTTTTATGTTATTAGATACAGATATCTAATAACATAAAAATAATATTGACAAGCAAACAAAATCTAAGGAAAAGAAAATTCATGTATATAGGTGTAGACTTAGGAACATCGTCGCTAAAGGTGCTAGTTAGTGATGTTGACGGAAAAATACTTGACTATGAAAGAAAAGAGTATCCTATCTACTATCCAAAAAAGGACTATTCAGAGCAAGTTCCTGAGGATTGGTATAACGCACTTATAACCACACTAAAAAAACTGGGAGAGAGAAACAGCTTAGATAATGTTAGGGCGATTAGCTTTTGTGGACAAATGCACGGATTAGTTATATTAGATAGCAACGACAATGTGCTAAGACCTGCAATACTATGGAATGATAACAGAACTAGCGAAGAGACAAGATACCTCAATGAGACTATAGGTAAAGAAAAACTACTTGAATGGACGGGCAATATAGCTTTTAATGGATTTACCGCACCTAAGCTATTATGGCTTAAAAAAAACGAAAAAAAGACATTTGATAAAATAGCTAAAATAATGCTTCCAAAAGATTATCTTGTCTATAAAATGAGTGACATACACGCATCAGATGTGAGCGACAATTCAGGGACATTGTATTTTGATGTTAAGAATAAAATTTGGTCAAAAGATATGCTTAGTGTGATAGGTATTGATGAGGGGCAGTTGCCGAAGATTTATGAGAGTTTTGAGGTTGTTGGCACAGTATCAAAGAAATTTAGTACACTAACAGGACTTAGTACAAATACTAAAGTTGTGGCAGGTGGCGGTGACCAAGCAGTTGGAGCGATTGGAACAGGAACTATAGACGGAGAAGGAATAAGCGTGTCTTTAGGGACAAGTGGAGTAGTGTTTGCAAGCACGGACGAGTACAAAAATGTTGGAGAGGGAATTCATAGCTTTTGTCATAGTAACGGCAAATACCACCTTATGGGATGCATGCTCTCATGTGCAGGTAGCTTAGAATTTTGGCTTAACAATATACTAAACACAACTGAATTTGATAAGGATGTTGAGGCGATAAAGGGAGCAAGTGCGGGCGGATTATTTTTCTTGCCGTACCTAGCAGGCGAAAGAAGCCCCATCAATGACCCTAATGCAAAAGGCACTTTCTTTGGACTGACTCTCGGACACACAAGAGAAGATATGACACGGGCAGTTGTAGAGGGCGTATCGCTTGGACTTAAAGATTGCTACCTTCACATGGGAATTAATGCTAAGTATGCAAGAGTAATTGGCGGCGGTGTCAAATCTCCAGAGTGGCTACAAATACTAGCAGATTGTTTAGGAATAGAGATAAGGACACTTAAGACTAATGAGGGTGGTGGACTAGGGGCGATTATACTAGCAATGGTAGCAGACTGGGCATACAAGGACATTGAGCAAGCTACAAAAAAACTTATCACCTACAAGAACCATTACACCCCTAATCCAAGCAAAACAAAGTTCTACAATGACAAATATACAAAATTTAAGCAATTATATAGTTTGCTCCAAAAAACAAAATAATCTACTTAAATCCAAATTAAGGAGAAAAAATGAAACAAATTATTTTAAAAAGCAAAACACTTATGACATTTATTGTCGTATTAGCCATGACTTTGTCGGCTGTGGGTGTTTGGCAAACCAGGGGAACTTCCCAAAACATTGGTATAGCGGATACGATACCTATACCAGTAGGGGGATGGGGATTCCAAAACCGCCAAGAATTTAGGCAAATAGATGGGTATCAGCTCTTAGCCGAAATGGGCATGGGATGGAATTTTGGAAATCTATTTGAGGCAAATACTGGTCAAATGCCTAACGAGTCGGCGTGGGGTAGCCCAATGGCAACACGCGGAATGATAAGGCGCGTGCAAGAACTAGGTTTTAATAGCATACGCTTACCTATCACATGGGGAAGAATGATTCGTTATGACTATAACGGCTCAGGAGGTTACTGCATTAATCCTTTATGGATTAACAGAATACATGATGTTGTTGATTATGCAATCTCTGCGGGATTGTATGTCACTATTAATATGCACCATGATGGCGCCGAAAATGGTGGTTGGTTTGCTTTAGGCAATCCTGTTGCGGACTTGCCTGATGGAGAGCGTTCTGTATGGAATCAGACAGCAACATGGGAAGAAAGGCTATCGATGTTTACGGGTGCGTGGACATATATAGCAAATCATTTTAGTGATTTTGGCGAACGACTAATTTTTGCTGGAATGAATGAAATTAGGGGTGGAGAACTCTGGCAAAACCTTCCAGGAAATACTGCCCAAAGACAAGCTGCCGAAGACGCAAGAGTATCAGAAGCTAATCAAGCTTTTGTTGATGCCGTTAGACGGACAGGTGGAAACAATGCTATGAGATGGCTTGTTGTTGCACCATATTATGCTACGCCGGAGAGGCTTCAAGGCGACAACTGGCTATTCCCTACAGATGAGTATAGATGTGAAACAGTGCATAGCAATCGTATCAAAGTTGCTATTCATCATTATACATGGTTCCCTACTGCCAATACCTACGGAGATGGTGTACGCAGAATGCAAATTCAGCGCAACACTGTAATCAGAAAAGCGGCAGATAGAGGTGTAACAGAATTTGTGCCTATGGTGCTAGGCGAGTTTGGTTTTGTGCATGATTTTGCAGGGCATAACCACACAGGGATTTTTGACACCGGTGCATCAGGTGTGCCACAAGATTGGGGCAATAGGTCTAGAGTTAGAGATTTTGAAATCACGGCACGAGGTGCTAGGGTATATGGTCTTGTTCCGTTTGTATGGGATACTCCGGGGCAAATGCCAAGCTCGTTATTTGACCGCACACAACGTATGGGCTTGCCATATGGACCATCTAACGGAACTACTGCTGTCGGTGATTCTGGTCCTGCTATACAACCACAGTACAGGACTTTTACGCATAGAGCATGGCGTGCAATGCTTAGAGCTACAATGAATCCACTTCCAGAAAATCTTATTGCAAGCAATACAGGCACTAATGTAATTCCTATTGCAGAATTTTTTGCGACAGTTAGAGATAATGCTCCTAGTGGTGGTAATAATGCAACCGCACATACTGTAGCTAGAGCAAGAGGGTTTATACCTACACTTACAAACGAGAGGTTTTCAGCCGCACAAGCAGCTTACAGTTTTAGAGAGGACGATTTTATTGCATCAATGGAAGTGGGTGGTTTTAGCGTAAATCCTGATGCTCCAGGTGCTACTCAAAATGCGATGCAAAGTAATCCTATGACTATCACTATGCGCGTGGGAGAAACTCTCACTTTGCCAGTTCTTAATGTATTTCCAGTTGATACACTTGATGTAATTAATTGGGTTGCTTTAGACGAAAATATTGCAGTAGGTCGTAGCCTTGCTATCAATCGCTCTACCGAAATACCAACAGGTCGTGCAGCAATGATTACAGCGACAGGCATAGGAAGGACTACAGTAATAGGTTACAACCAAGGTCACGGGGGACTTACCAATGCAAACAGCGAAGCTACTATCGGACTTGCGGGTGCAGGTACAGCAAGGCGTAGACTTGTTCATGTTATTGTATTGCCTCAGACTCGTTCAGTTGATAGTATTACTGATATTAGTTTGCCACAATATGTTGCTGGTTCTTACGAGATAGCATCTGACCATTATGGCAACAATCCGGGAGTTCTTAACACAACAGCTGTATTTGTCACAAAAGGAAATGTAGTCAATTTGACGCCAATTTTGACGCCAGCCAATACTTCTGATAGTGTCACATTTAGTTCTAGCGATAACTCTGTAGCGGCAGTAAGTCTAGCTGGACGAGTGAGAGCTGTTGAGATAGGTATCGCTTATGTTACAATCACAGCTATAAGTGGTTTTTCGAGGACTTTTAAGATTGTTGTAGAAACTCCGGGCAAAGCTAGCAGAATAGAATTGGCCCTTAATGTCATGTTTGCGGACGATAGAGCTGCCAATGCGAATGTTAGGGGCGAGACAGTATATGTAGAGTATGCACATTTTTCTGACCTAGCTTTTGGTGCTATGGGATATGCCCAATATACTTTTACTTTTTGTATAGAAAGAGACTTGCCTAGTGAGTTATACGAGGCTCTTAATACACCTAGAAGTGGTGGCGGAGCACATGGTTTTAGGACGCCAGCTCAGCTTGATAGACTAGTAAGTGTGTATATCAGAGATGTTGCAGTCAGCGAGGGAAGAGCTACAATTAGCCCATTAGACTATGCGCGTATTAGATATGACGAAATTGTTCTTGGCAATCGTAGTGGCGATACAATGAATATGTATATGCGTAGTTATGATTGTATCATGCACCCAGCTGTTCCACGAACATCGACAATGGGAACATACGAGAATGGGTATTTTGTTCTTCCAGCAGGATGGGGAAGTATAGAGAGAGATGATGAGACTGGTCGTATTTGGCAAATGCCAATTAGAGATAATGGTGTTTTTGATACTAATGGACCAATCAATGGTTGGGATGGAAGTATTGCGGGTGGCGGACCGCTCACTCTTGTTGACGGCAGAACAGCTCAAAAGCACAATATCGGACCAGCCGTAGACAATCCACAAGTAAGATTTTTAGGAATATCTAATCCGTCTACTATTGAGGTTACGCTCACAATAAGCCGTGCGGATTTTACAGAAGAGTTTTTTGTTCCTACAGATTCTACCGATATTAGCTATGTTGATAGTGACACGATTACTCTTGATGAAGTAGGCGATACAGCGATTCTTGAAGTTGTGCCTAGTCCAAGCACTACGACATCGTCAATATCTTTTGACTCATCAGATGCTAATGTTGTTATGGTTGATGGTAATATGATTGGTAGTAATACAATGCGTATTACAGCAGTAGGCAATGGGGTTGCTACAGTCACGGCACGGACAAATAATGGATTACTGCAAGAGTTTGATATTACTGTAGGCGATGGAATTCCACCAGAAATTGGGGCGAACAAGGCAGCACTTAGGAATCTTATTAATTCTGCTTTAACTAGACGACAAGATAACTATACCACCGCAACATGGACAGTATTTGAAACAGCTCTCACAGCGGCAATTGTAGTGAGAGATAACTTAGTTGCAACCCAAACACAAGTAGATGGTGCATATTCGGGATTATTATCAGCAATGACTGCACTAACAACAGGGGTCAATAGAGTAATACTGCAAACAGCCATAAGTACAGCACAAGGACTTAATAAAGCTAATTTTACACCCGAATCATGGGAAACACTTGCACCTGCTATTGCAGCTGCTATCGCAGTAAGAGATAATCAAACTGCTACACAAGCTCAAATTGATGACGCAGTAATAGCACTTAATGCAGTTGTTAATGCACTTGTAAGCACAGGTATAGTAGATAGAGCAACGCTTATTGCGGTTATCGAATTAGCAGAGCAAAGAGATAGGTCTCGCTATACTACCGAATCATGGGTGTTGTTTGATAGTGCTCTTGCACACGCTATCACGGTAAGAGATAATGCGAATGCGACTCAAACAGAAATAGAAGCGACTCTATTAGACCTTAATACTCGCATGGATAATCTTGTAATAGTAGGCGGTGTTAGTCGAGTAGCTATCAATATAGCTATAGAAACAGCAAGTGCAAGAGTGCAAGCAACTTACACAGAAGCAACATGGGAAACATTTGTAGCAGCTCGCACAGAAGCAATCACAGTAAGAGATAATGTAGTAGCAACGCAAGTGCAAATAGATGCTGCTTTACTAGCTCTTAACACTGCAATGGATGCACTAGCGCCAGTTACTGCACCGACAGTAGACAGAGCTGCACTTAATGCGGCAATCACAGCGGCAAATGCAAGAGTGCAAGCAAATTACACAGAAGCAACATGGGAAACATTTGTAACAGCTCGCAGTGCGGCAATCGCAGTAAGAGACAATGCAGATGCAAC
>WQVM01000027.1 GCA_009783985.1 Bacillota bacterium
AGCAATTTGAGGGGGCTATTGAATATATTACTATTAGACTGATTAGTGTACTTAGTATTTGTCCGCTACTTGACTATGATATAGCCTAAAGCAAAATACAAATAACCCCGCCCTTACCCTCATTTACAATCCTAGACAATGTCCGTCTCATCTTGCGCTGAGTATCTATGGGCATAGCGGTTATTTTATTATTAAGTCCGTCATTGACAAGCACATGGAGAGATTTGCCGAACATCTTGGTCTCCCAAAGACTCTTCGGGTCGCTCTCAAATTGACTTAAAAGACTTCTGACAAGCTCCTCACTCTGTTGCTCTGTCCCTACTGCCGGACTGACTTCAGCCTTGATGTCAACCTGCATGATATGGAGGCTTGGCGCAGACGCTTTGAGTTTGACGCCGTAGCGGCTGCCTTGGCGCACAATCTCCGGCTCTTCAAGCTGCATATCGTCTAAGGTCGGCGTAACAACGCCGTAACCTGTAATCTTAACTTCTTCTAATGCTGCGCTGATTTTGTCATACTCATGCTTTGCGTGCGAAAGATGCTTAACAAAAGACATTAGCGCATACTCGTCGGCGATATCGTGCTTGCTCTCTTCGGATAGTGCACGGAAGAATAAATCTTTGCGGGCTTTGATTTCGTAAGTGATTTTACCCGTACCTAGTCTGATACTCGCGGTCGTAATCGTATCAACAATCTCCGAATCCTCAAATACGCTAAGAGGCAAAATATAGTCACTCATCTTAGTCATTTTGGAGCTACACTCATTTATGCGTTGGGAAAGCTCTCCGATAATGCGATTTGTAGCAGGTAATGCCTGTAGCCACTTGTCAATTTCGATATCAATTCCACGGAGCGGAAATTCGAATAATAGACGCTCCATAATAGTTCCGACATCTTCGCCCGATAGTTTAGCCACATCAAGCGCGATTACCGCATTCTGATATTTTTCGGTTAGAGATGCCACAAGTTTTTTGGTTTCGTTACTTGTAGGCACAGTTGAGTTGACCACGATAACAAAAGGCTTATTGATTGCCTTGAGTTCGGATACTACACGCTCCTCGGCAGGCACATATGCGCTCCTAGATATATCGGTATTGATTGAACCGTCGGTAGTCATCACAATACCGATTGTCGCATGGTCAGTGATAACCTTGCGGGTACCGAATTCCGCGGCGTCCTCAAAACTCATATCGCTGTCGCTCCACGGCGTTTTGACCATACGCTTCTTGCCGTCGTCCATATGACCCTCGGCACCGCTGACAAGATAGCCGACACAATCGACAAGCCTTATTCGCATATCGATTCCGTCACCCAGCTTGATGGCAACTGCCTCCGCAGGGACAAATTTTGGTTGCGTAGTCATAATGGTCTTGCCTGCTGCGGATTGAGGCAACTCATCCTTCATACGCTCCTTAACATGCTTGTTACCCGTGTTAGGCACAACAAGCTTTTCCATAAATTGGGTAATAAAAGTAGACTTACCTACCCTTACAGGACCTACAACGCCTATATAGATGTCCCCGTTTGTCCTTTCCCTGATATCCTTATAAATGTCAAACTTTGCCTCTTTATCCATGACCATTAGCTCCCTTAAACTATACTCAAAGTAATTGAGTATATCAAAATTTTTGGCGGCAACTCTTTCCGCTACTTCAAAATATATGCGGTCAGAATACGAGTTATGACATCGTTGATAAAAAAGAGATGAAACTTTTTTGACTAAAAAACTAACTACAATGACATTCAACCTATAAGGTCTTCAGGATTGCCAAACCGTAGGGGCGACTCGCCCGCCCAATTATCCTTGATACTATTGTCTTGCTATTTATCGGGACCATTGCCATCATCCCCTACGACTAGTGCTATTATACCCTACGCATAGAAAAAACCCGACACTTAATCGTATCGGGTTTTTGTGTTTTTATTTCGCTTATTATGCTAATAGTTGATTTGTTCCGTACGACAGGTCATATCCTACTATTATATCACTAGACCACTCGGTACGGAATGCAAAATTCCTAAATCCAATTAACGCTCTTACAGCTAGTTCATAGTCATCCTGAACTTGGTTATAGTATATTAGAGTCAAATAATTAGCACCTTCTACCATCACTATTCTTTCGTCACCAGCAAGGTTGCGTATTCTGACTTCGTATCTAACTCTTACCCAACCAGGTGCATCATCTCCAAAAATTGCATCAGCATCATCCCAAGCAAAAACACTATCCTCAAGCCTTGTCTCTGGCGCCTCAAATGGGACATCTATTTGTAGAGGTGCAAACATTACTACTAAAGTTACAGCTACACCTAAAAGCACGACTACAAGCAGAAGTACCGCACATCCGATACAACAACATCTGCTTCCTCCGCTTTTTTTATTATTATTGTTTGACATTTCTTACTAAAACTCCTTTTTATATGTTTTTATATATTAATTTTGCCACATTATGCAACAAATATACATCTTGCAATAACAATGACATAGTTATTATAGCATAATTAAACAAAGCGTGTCAACTATCAAAATTGCTTTTTTGATTAAGTTTTTTTAATGTTCGTCAGCAAACACCTCGTGTGATTTTAGATATTCTATAACATTTTCTAAGTTTTTCTTTATGTCTTTATCTAGCAAACGGATAATCTCTAATCCAAGCGACCTAAGATACTCATCTCTTTTTGTGTCGTATTCAAATTTTTCGTTGTGGCTCTCTCCGTCAATTTCTATTACCACTCTTTTTTGCGGACAATAAAAATCCACAATATAATTACCTATAATTTTTTGCCTGTCAAAATCCAATCCTTTGAACTGCCCTTTGGTTATACGCATCCAAAGCAAGACTTCGGACAAGTTGCCAGCTTTGCGTAGTTCTGATGCTCGTTGCTTTAATTCCGCATTATAAGGTAAATTATGATATTCTTTTGATGCTCTTTTCATAGGTTGTTTCCCTGTTGTTTGTGATTTTTACGGCAAATCGTTATGTTTCTTTTGTAGCTTTCTTTATAACCACCCCGTCACTGCGTGCCACCCCTCCGTTGAGGGGAATTTTTAATTTACTATATATTTAATTAACAACCCCTTAAAAATTCCCCTCAACGGAGGGGTGCCGCGTTAGCGGCGGGGTGGTTTTGGTAGTTGTACTTATCTCTAACCTAGAGCAAGTCACATTTCTCTATCCTATCTCTATCCTAAAATCCACAACTCTATTTATCCAACTTCAAGACTGACATAAAGGCCTCACTAGGGACTTCGACGCTACCGACTTGACGCATACGCTTCTTACCCTCTTTTTGTTTTTCCAATAGTTTGCGCTTGCGGGAGATATCTCCGCCGTAACACTTAGCAAGAACATCCTTACGCATTGCCCTTACTGTCTCGCGGGCGATTACCTTACTACCAATTGTCGCTTGAATAGGCACCTCAAACATTTGGCGAGGGATAACATCTTTGAGTTTTTCGGCTATTAGGCGTCCTCTGTTATACGCCTTATCTCTATGCACTATAAGACTGAGCGCATCACAAACCTCATTATTTAGCAGTATATCTAATTTAACCAAATCACTCTTTTTGTAGCCGACAATCTCATAATCTAGACTGCCATAACCTCTTGTGCGGGATTTGAGACTGTCAAAAAAGTCATATACAATCTCGTTGAGCGGAATCTCATAGTGTAAACGCACACGGGATTTGTCAAGGTAAGTCATATCAAGGTATTCTCCACGTTTATCCTGACACAAATCCATTATCGCACCGATGTATTCGGGCGGAGTATATATAAGCGCCTTAACATACGGCTCTTCCATAGAATCTATCTCACCTGCGGGCGGTAGATTAGCCGGATTTGACACGGTAATTATTTCGCCTTTAGTATCGACATGATAATTAACGCTGGGAGCCGTAGTAATCAAATCCAAATCAAACTCGCGCTCTAATCTCTCGGTGATTATCTCCATATGGAGCAATCCCAAAAATCCGCAACGGAATCCAAAACCTAAAGCAGCCGAAACTTCAGGCTCATAATCAAGCGCCGCGTCATTAAGTTTGAGTTTAAGTATCGCTTCTTTTAGGTCATTATAACGACTGCCGTCTGTAGGGAAAACACCGCAATAGACAACAGGTTGTACTTTTTTGTATCCGTCAAGAGGTTTGTCCGCACGGCGGCTAGCGTGAGTAATAGTATCTCCCGGCGCAGTATCTTCAACTGATTTAATACTTGCACACAAGTAACCGACATCGCCCGCTTTAAGAATTCCGGACGCATAAGGCTTAGGATTAAAAAACCCGACTTCGGTAACATCCCACTCCTTGCCTATTGCCATCATCCTTATTCTGTCGCCTGCCTTAACCTGTCCGTCCATAATACGCACAAGACAAACAGCACCCTTATAACTGTCGTAATAACTGTCAAAGATAAGCGCTTTGAGCGGAGCGGCGGCATCACCTTTTGGCGGAGGGACAAGCAGAACAATCTGTTCCAAAACCTTATCTATATTAAGACCTTCTTTAGCCGAAATAAGCGGAGCGTCTGATGCGTCTAACCCTATAATATCTTCAACTTCTTTTTTGACCTCATCGGGTCTGGCTTGCGGAAGGTCAATCTTGTTGACAACAGGCAAAATTTCTAAATTGTTATCTAGTGCCAAATAAACATTAGCTAAGGTCTGTGCCTCAACCCCTTGCGCTGCGTCCACTATCAACAATGCGCCCTCGCAAGCTCTAAGACTACGGCTGACCTCATAAGTAAAGTCCACATGCCCCGGAGTATCTATAAGATTAAGAATATACTCCTCTCCCTCGTAAGTATAATGCATACGCACAGGGGTCAACTTAATAGTAATACCCCGCTCACGCTCCAAATCCATACTGTCAAGCAATTGAGAAGTAAGCTCACGACGGCTAACCGTCTCTGTGCGCTCTATAAGCCTATCCGCCAAGGTTGATTTGCCGTGGTCGATATGAGCAATAATACAAAAGTTTCTAATATTTTTCATCTAAGTCTATTGTTGGCAATGCATTTGTCCACAACCGCCCGAATACTCAAAATCCATTTGTTGTAAAATAAGGATAATTGTTGTTAAGGCAGTCGGGGAACACCCTTTTAGTTGTTGATGTGTTCATATGCCTTGTCTCCGAATGTTAAATTGGTCTTAGTCATATTATATGTGCATTATAGCATACTAGCAAGTGTCTGTCAAACATATTTTTCAAAGTCCTACATGTTGTATAGGAATTACGAGTAAATCTGTAAAGCACAATGATATTCTGAAGTTAAGTTTTCAATTTTTGTTATTTGATTATAGCCACCCTGTCGTTGCCATCATAATCTTTTGTGATTTCGCAATTGTTGTAGCCTGTTTTTTCAGCCAACTCCTTAATCTCAGAGCCTTGATCGTAGCCTATTTCCATAATTATTGTGCCGTTTGGGGTTAGGTGATTTTTTGCCTCAGTTAGGATTTGACGGTAGAAGTCTAGTCCATCTGTTCCGCCGTCTAAAGAGATTTTTGGAGAGTGGTCTTTGACTTCGGGTTCTAGAGTATCTATAACATTACTTGCTATATACGGGGGGTTGGTTACTATGATGTCAAATTTGCGACCTTCAAGATTGCCGAACAAATCGCTTTGGATTACTTCTACATCTATATCTGCTAGATTAGTTCTTGCGATTTGCAATGCTTCTTCTGATATATCAACAGCCGTCACCTTAGCATCAGTTGCCTTAGCTACGGTAAGTGCAATACAACCGCTACCTGTACACAAATCCAAAACTGAGCACCCCGCACCATGCACCCCGCATTGCTTCACAACTGCCTCAGCGACCCGCTCAGTCTCCATTCTTGGCAATAGAACATCTTTATTTACAACTACTTTGTGACCATAAAAATAACTATATCCTACAATGAGGTCAAGGGGTTCTCTTGTTATCCGTCTTGCGACAATTTGGTCTAGTCTATCCTTTTGTGCTTTGGTGAGTTTGACGGCATCTCGCTCGCCCTTGCCTAGCACTATACGCATAATCCAATCAACTTCTTTGGCTTCGGTTATTCCTGCTGACTGCAAATCTGTAGATAGTTTTGACCGCTCGTCTCTAACAAAAGCTTCGCCAAATAATAACTCTACCCTATCGGGGTCTGCTTCCATAGCCAAAACCGCCTCTAATGCACATATTGCCACATCACACATTCCATCATCCGGCTTACGGGTAGTCAATCTTTGAAGTGCAAGTCCCGGAGCCTTGAATATAAAGAAAAACCAATTATCGGGTGTCTTAGCAATCAGCCTTAGTAGCTCGTAGCTAAGTCCTGCTACAAAAGGCAACAACGCAAGTCTTATCACTGCCCTAAAAGCCCAATTGTTTATCCAATCACCTACTCCGCTGATAAGGCTAATCAACCATGTCGCAAGCGAAAAAACAAGGATACTGACCACCATTACAAAGAACAAAAAGGTCGTTCCGCAACGATTATGTCTTGTCGAGCAAGCTTGGACATTTTCTAGGGTAAGCGGTAAATCTTTTTCGAGACAGTTGATAGCCTTATGCTCAGCTCCGTGATACATAAAAGTCCGCCTAATATCCTTAAAAACTGTAACGATTAGGAGGTATGTCAAAAATATCGACATCCGTATCCCGCCCTCAATCAGACTAAGCACAAGTTGATTAGTCACACCGCCAAATCTGATTACTAGGTCGGTCAAAAAAGACGGCAACAGAAAAAATAATCCTACGGCAAGCACAAGCCCCAAAAGCATTGCCACAAAAATCATTATTCCTGTAGTTGCTTTTGATGATTTTTTGTCATCTTCAGGAAAAGATACTTTTGCAGATTCGGCTAAGGTGACTGTCCCTGCATAGAGTGATTGACCAAATTTTAGTATTCCCCTTATGACAAAAATGCGGTGCCAAATACTCTTACCGCTCTTGATTCGTTTGGTCTGCACTTGGAGTTTGCCGTTAGGGTCTCTGACGCACATCGCCATACTATTTTTGCCCCGCATCATCACGCCTTCCATTAGGGCTTGACCGCCTATAGGCTGAGGCGTGGATTGGGTCTTACTCTTATTGATTTCTTTATTCAAGTATACCTCGTTTGATGGGAATAATGCAAAATGCATAATGCATAACGCAAAATGGTTGACTTAGTTAAATTAAATAATTTTGACCATCATTATGCGTTTTGCGTTATGCATTTTGCATTATTCTCATTCCTAATTGTCTAGTTATTTCCACAAATTCTTTCGTCCCTAATCTCTCGCCTCTAATGTCCGCTTTGAGCCCAACCGCCTCGACCGCTTTTACCGCATTCTCACGATTAAGTCCCAAAAGCATAAGATTATTGACTAGGGTTTTGCGCCTCATAGCAAAGGCGGCTCTTATCACCCGAGTGACGGCGGCATAATCTATATTGTCCTCAGGTGGATTAAGGTCAATCCGCACAACCGCACTGTCAACATTAGGCGGCGGCGAAAACATATTTCTGCCTACTTTGCGAGTCATTTTTGCTGTTCCTCTTAGAGCAATAACAGCACTAAGCGCACCGTAGTCGGGCGTGGCAGGACTTGCTGACATACGCAGAGCAACTTCTTCTTGCACCATTACGGTCAAACTACTTGGAGGATTATCTCTCTCCAAAAACCAAAATAATAGCGGTGTAGTAATATAATACGGCAAATTAGCAACTACTTTGTATCCGTACGGTTTGAGTTCGGACGGCAATTCGTTTTTGAGTGCATCTCCGTATATTATTTGAACATTGCTCAATCCCGATAAATTAGATTCTAACACAGTTTCCAGCCTTTTGTCAATCTCATAGCTTATCACTTGTTTGGCTTTTTTTGCAATTTGTGCAGTTAATGCACCTGCCCCTGCCCCGACTTCAACAACCGTATCGTCAAAAGTTATACCGCTGTCATTAACAATAGCAGAGAGTAGATTAGTATCAGTCAAAAAGTTTTGACCGTATTTTTTGTCGTGACGAAAAACCATATGCCTGCGGAAGTAAGAAATAAAAAGTAAAAGGTAGAAAGTGTTGGTTAGCAATCTTAAAATTACTAAGTCCTCACTTTTTACCTTTTACTTCTTACTTTTTACTCTCCCTTATTTTCCTCTTCCCTTTCCTTTTCCTCATTTTCTTTTGCCATTTTTTCCATTATTGCCTGTTTTCGCTCTTCCTCTTCTTTGATTTCTTCGGGTGTCTTATATAATTTGATAGCAAAATACATAATTATACCAAAAATACCGCAAAAGATAACAAGTGTTATGAGCGGAGCGCTTCGGATACTTGGAACAGCAAGAATAGCTATCCACCCGATAGTAAAAATTAGCATGAATATTAGTGCCACAATGGCGGAAATACGCTTAAAAGTCTTCATTTCGTGCAAAAACCATCCTTTTTGAATACTATAATATAAATATACCATTTTTTACACTTTTGGTCAATCATTTTAGTTGCTTTTTTTGAGTGGTTTGTGGTAAAATACTTGGGTTATGAAAACCTTTAAACGAATTTATTATCCTGCACTTGCAGGACTGCTGTTACTAAGTTTGATTTTGACAATCGCTTTGCACAGTAACGGCGGAGGCGGAGGCAATGTCAGCAGTCGCAATGCTTTTGAACACGCACAAGCAATTGCCGAGTTTGGACCTAGAGGACATGGAGGACAAGCCGAAATTACAGCTCGTAACAATGCCCGTGATTACATTATTGGTGTCCTAGACGGCGATAATAGTGGTTTTGAGCAAGTTGTCGCAGTAGCTGACGAACCGATTACCTTTGCACTAGCTGACGGCAATCCTGTCCCTACTTTTGCGGTTATACAAGAGCGAGTGTCTGGTAATTTTGACGGTACCGTTGCCGCCGGAATACCTGTCGAAAACATCATTGCCATTATTCCAGGAAGTGCTACACGAGCTGACAATGCTTATTACGGACAAGCTGTCGTAATGCTTGCAAGTTATGATACTGCCCCTATTACAGGGGGTGCAGGCAATGCGTCAACCGCAGGTGCGCTTTTGGAGACAGCACTTACGCTTGCCTCTAATCAGTCACGCTATAACTTTGAGCATGATATTGTCATAGCTTTTACAAGTGGTGGCATTTGGGGTCAAACCGCTGTATTACAGACAACCGAGACTTTTGGCAATCTTAGTAGCCGTGTTGGTTTTGCAGTAGAATTTGACGCTCGGAGCAATCGTGGCTCACTTGCACTATATGAGGCTACACTTGGAGCTGCCGCCGCTTTTACCCGTGCTAACGGAAGTATCAATGCCGTATCTGCAGCAGACTTTGCTGAGTCAAGTACTGCATTTTATGATATCCCCTCTCTCCGTTTTGCTGCCCTTGGCGGAGCAAGATTTGAGGGCGGAACTTTGGACACAAGCCCGTCCCGTCGCATTAGCAACCAAACCGCCGCCGCCGCTTATAATTTGTCAAGATATCTTGGCAACGCTAATTTGGACAGTTTTGTAACCGAAAGAGCTTCGGCAACATATACCTATCTTAACATTTCTTTCACTTACAATAATATTGTCGGCTTTGTACTTGTTGGAATTATTATCGCCCTCGCCGGACTTTTGATTGTATTTAATGTACTCAAACTCAAAAATGCAGGAGAAGGTAAGCTAGGCAACGCCATATCAAAACTCTTAATTGCTTTCTTTGTACAGCTTATTGCTTTTGTAATTGCGTCCGCTGTGCTATTTGTTGCTTATGCGGTATTCAGCGTAATAGCAATGGGCTTTGGGGTAATATTGCCTCAAGCATTCGGACGATTTACTTTTGGCAATGCCGGTCTTATAATCGGACTAATGTTACTTGCAAGTGCCGCACTCATAGGTGCTTATATCTTATTTAAGCGACTATTTAATATCAAGAGTGCCGACCTTGCCCGTGGAAACCTTGTGATATGGACTATCGCCGCCCTTGTTACGGGAATATTCTTTACGCAGGTTAGCTATCTCTTTATAATTATGGCGATACTGCAACTTGCAATCAGCTTGACTCGCACATTTACTAAAGATATATTCCAGACAAAAACAGGTATGCGAATGGATGCGCTCCTACTCCCTGCTATCCCTATGTTGATTACTTTGCCGTTACTTCTCCCGATTCTGCTTACCGCAGGAGCATATGTACCGACACTCTTTATGCCGTTTATATTTGTAATGTTCTCAGCATGGGCTGGCTTTGTATTATCTTACTTTGAGCTTACTAAGCCTCTTATGGAAAAAGTTTTCCTCAAACTCCCTTCCTACCCTGTCCGTTACGAGCGTACAGTTACCGAAAAAGTCGAGGATAAAGCAAAGAAAGGTAAATTCAAAGAAGTCACCGGCAAAAAAATCATTGTCGAAAAACGCAAGTTCACATACAAAAACCGTATCAGTATCGTAGCTATCGCTATCATATCCGCAATTGTCATAATATGCAGTTCTTTCTTTGCAGGGAGAGCAGGCAGTCAAACTATAGCCCTTGGCAATTCGGACTTATTTGCTCCTGCTTATAATGAGGCTTTGGTATACGAGTATAACAACGGTCAAGTCAGCTGGGTAGTTGCTGACATCAACGCATTTAGACGCTATAGACGCAGTGCTGACGGATTTAGCTGGAATTCTGACGATGGAGTTTTTGTAAGACAATTGACCGATACTGAAAGAGATTACCGCCGAATTGCAGAATTAGCACCTACAATAACCAGAGACTATCTCCCTATAGAGCCTGTAGAAGGAGAATACTCTTCTGGCTGGCGATTTGACTTTACACGGTCCAACTCAACTAAGCGTCTTGTACTAAATAATACCTCAAATGTAACAATGATTACGCTAGTTATCCAAGGAGTCATCGACCCGATTGAAATACCCGCAACTGATTTGGAATATATAACTATCGAACTTCCTTCTAATATCCTTTGGTTCTATATAATGGCAGACGAGCCAAGCGGTGTAATGATGAATTTCTCTCAATATATCATTAATACCCCCGACCTTAACGCTATGGAAACCTTTAGCGAGATCAACCGTGATTTAGTAGCGAGAGGTCACGACCCTCTACGAGCCAATATGGTCTTTAGAATGACTAGAAGTATGTAATAATAGACAACCTCCCCTACTATACAAAAAAGGACTATTCAAATGACTACAGTTAGAAATCCAAAAAACTCAATTAAGTGCTTGCGACCTGCCGGATGGTGGGGCTCTACATGGCGTGAGGCTCTCCCTACAGGTAACGGCAAAATAGGAGCCGCTGTATACGGCGGACCTGCAAGCGATACCATAATGATAACTCATAGCGGACTTTGGTGGCAAGGTCATGTGGGTGTTTTGCCCGATATTGCCGACAAACTCAAAGATACCCGCAAGCATCTGGATAATGACAAACCTTTTGAAGCCGAAGGTGTGCTTAGTAACGCTCTTATATCCAAAAGTTACCGCCCTCAATCTGCATACCCCCTCCCTCTCTGCGACTTTAAGGTTGAGATGAATATTGACAAACAAGTCAAAGAATATTTTAGGCAACTCAATATGGAAAACGGCGAAATTTCCGTCAACTTTAAGGACGGTGTCAGCAAATTTGACCGTTCGGTTTTTGTCAGCCGTGCTAAAGACCTTATTGTATACGAAATAACCAAAACAGGTAGCAAAAGCATTGATGTCAAATTAAGTTTTGACCAACATGATAAATTTAATGCCCGTACCCGTGACGGTATAAGCAAAACTCCCGAAGGTCTTATGACCAAGTACGAAAAACACTTTTTGTATTATTCTTCTAGGAGTGACACGGGTAACGAGTTTGGTGCGGTGGCTTTTGTTAATCATTTTGGAGGTAGCCAAACCACAGACGACAACGGCATAACTCTAAAGGGTTGCGAAAAGGTTCTTGTACTTATCCGTCCTTATGTTGAGAGCAGCCGTGAAAAAGAATGGAAAAACGGCAGAACCGAATTATCGGCAATTAAGCTAACTTACGACAAACTACTCAAAGAGCACACACCTCTGCATAATAAAGTTTTTTCTAGTGCTACGCTAGAGCTTGATTGTGAGGGTCGTGATGTTCCTGTTGATATGCTTATAAGAGAGTCGGCAGTCAGTAGCGAAGCATCGGCTGCCCTACTCGAAAAACTTTATACTTATTCAATATTCCTTATGGCAACAGGTGCAGGAGACGGTCAAAGACCCTTGTCCAATTATGGTATTTGGTGCGGTGACTACAAGGGCGAATCGGCGCAAATCGACTCGGCAGGCAGTATTCAGACTATTTATGGTAACGCAATGCAAGCCGGACTACATTCGCATATGGAGGCATTGTTCAGTTATTATGAGAGCGTACTTGATGACCTCAAAAAGAATGCTTCCCGTCTCTATCTTTGCCGTGGTATTTATGTTCCCGTTACAATGGCACACGGCACAGGACTTATCGGCACAGTCAATCCTAAAGATATCCATACTACTTATATCGCAGGTTGGATTGCAGGGCTAATGTACGACTATTACTTATTTACAGATGATGTCAAATTTCTCAAAAACCGTGCATTGCCCTTTATGAAAGAAGTTGCCACATTCTACGAGGAGTTCTTTAAGGTTGGCGCTAATAATATGTATGATAGCTACCCTAGCCACTCCGGCTCTACGGCAGGCAATTATGCGGCACAAGCAGGCAGCGGCGAATTGCAAATCGCAAGAGGCTCTACCATTGACTTTGCTGTAGCGAGAGAACTATTCTACAATCTCATCACGGGCAGTCAAGAAGTCGGTGCTAATAAGGGCGATATCGAAAAATGGAAACATATGCTTGACCGTATACCAGACCTCAATATCAATTCAGACGGCACGGTATCAGAGTTCTCCGACAGCAGGTATCAGGATAATCCTCTATCAGCCTCACTCACCCGCTACTATCCTGTTTATCCCGGTAATGAAGCAACAGAAAATCCCGACCTTATCAAATCATTTGCAACTACTTACAAAAAACAACTTGAATCATCTAAAAACGCTCAAACTACTCTTACTCTCGCCCGTGGTGCTAATCTATTAGCAAGAATGGGTGATGGCGAAGGTGCAAAGCATAATATAGATATGATTGTGCGTGGTATGGTGATGGATAATCTGATAACTACTTCGCATGATAGACGGGGTTATGGTGTAGGTGCGATAGACGGTTGGTCACGCTATAGCTTAGAGGGCAATATGGGTATTGCGTCAGCAATATCAGAGATGTTGATTCAATCAACACAGTCAGCAATCAAAATCTTGCCGGCTCTGCCAGATATTCTAGGCAAAGGTGAATTTTTGGACATATCTACCCGTGCAGGAGTATCAGTCAGCCTAACATGGGATATGCGAAAAGGAACAGCTACCGCCAAACTAAAAGCCAAAAAAGCCCGCAAGGTTGACATCTACCTCCCACAAAGCGTAACCAAATTCAAAAAAATCGGTAACGAAAAATTTATCCCCGAACGACACAAAATCGAAGAACTCACCCTCCCCGCCGGAAAAATCGTTACCCTAGACCTAAAAATGTAACCAAAAAAGATGTGTCCGCAAATAAGACACATCTTTTTTTATAGCCATATTTTGACGACAAGGAGACTAACTATAAAAACTCCAATATGACACATGGCGATATGCTCTTATTGTATCACCGCTAAGCTCAAACGAAAGAAACTGTGCCGATACTGCCCTAATTGTATTTTGACCCATTATTATATTAAAGCTAAAATTTTGACTAGTAGAATTAGCCGACAAATTAAATCTAAGTACAAATTGACCTTGAATATTTTTTGAATATATCCTATAAGTAGTGCCTGTCATAGCATTAGCACCGCCAAATCTAATGCTGTTGCCTACCCATTCCCAATCAAATTCAAGCTCCATCTCTCCTCTTTGTATATCTACATTCCACGATGCTACATTACGACTGACACTAAGCGTGTCATCAACATATGTCACATTTGCAATGCGCACTACACGCACTCCAAAATCATCGGCGTCATTATCTATTAGTGTTCTAAGCGAAAACGCAGAGCCACCCGACACATTTTGACGAAACACCCATTCCCCGTCACTTAGAGTGTATACACGATAACTAACACCTAGTGCTCCATTCCATACTAATCCATTATTAACAACCAAAAACTCGTACAAGACCGCCGTATCATTTATTTCTGCATCAACTTCCCACCGCCCGATACTTACACCAAAATTAAGAACACCATCCGAATAGTGCCAAATACTCCCAGTAGTTCGAACTCTTATAACATTATCGCCAGTCCGTAATCCAAGCCCCAATAAGTTTAAGGTGGCTGTTCCCGAATTAACTGAACTGCTTGCAAGCCTATAATTGCTCTCCGTACCCGTACGCACATACACCCTATAACTTTCAGACCGCCTAAAATCTACCGACGCCCATAACACATTTCCGCTAGCACCAACAGAAAACTCGTATTCTCTCTCTATTTCTCCGTGAGTTACTTCAAACTGCCACTCCCCGTAGCTTCGTCCAAAATATAATTTGCCGTCAGCATAGTGCCAATAATTAGCAATCTCTGCCACAGCACGCACCGTCACCTGCCCTTGTTGTATAGCCAGTGCATTAAATGTAAAAATACTGTGCCCTATCGCTCTATCTCTAAAAACTAAACCTTGTCCGTCGTTATCTACATATACCCTATACCATGCAGTCCCAATAGGTGTGCCGTCAATTCTAAACCCATTGCCCTGAAAATCAAAACTGTAATCCCTGTGCAAGAGATTACTCTCATTCGTATCAACGGTTATATTCAAGTGGACTCGTTCAATGTAACCTACATTAGTTTTTTCATTTCGTACAATATTATTATTTTGCATAAAACGCAAAGCATATTGTCCGCTCTCAAAACCAAACGAGCTTAATAGTGGCAAGCTACGCTCAATACCTGACGCCCAATTAACTACCGTATTCTCATTAAATACAAAACCCCTGCCATCATTGCGGTTTATATAATATCGTCCCCAACTGCTTGCTAAATGATATTCTCCTTGCCTTATGTCAAGCCATCTGCCATTATGGACATCAAAAGAAAATTCACCATCAAAAAACCAAACCGCATACAATTGCAAGTATCCATGACCGCTAATATCCCAGTCAGGATCAAAAATAGAATTGCGCCAACTATCAATCCACCCTGCAAACTCGTACCCCTCACGCACAGGTATAGGCAACTCTCTTACTTTAACTGTGACCCCCACAAAGGGAGCTATCTCCTCGTCAAGCCCCGTCACAAAGGTTATGGTAACCCCTCTCTCAACCACCCTAACTGTCACATCTCTAAAAACACTAGGGTCTTGCACAGAGCTAATCCTAATCGTACTCGTTCCAATACTTGTAGCTTCGATTTCTATTGAGTTGTTGGTTATGTGAGTTATATGAACTACATTTGGATTAGTTCTTACACTAAAGTCAACCGCCATAGACACACTTCCTGAAAAATCAATCCAAGCATCAATCCTCTGCCTCTCAAACATATACATATCGTTAGGCTCATCAACCACTACAGACAAAATCTGCCCATGCGGTGGCAGATCTGGACCTTCATTAGGTGGTGGATTTCTGTCAAAATCAAAAAGTCCGCACCCTACCAGAGCACCAACAATAAGCACAAAAAGTGCCACAATGCTACACTTAAAACTTTTTTTCATACTTTATTATATCACATATAACAAAATATGTCAACTATATTTATACAAAACTTTTTTGAGTAAAATAATCGTTGCTTTTACAACTGAATTTTTGAGTATTCGGGTGGCTGAGGACATTCTCCCCTTTATTCTATTTTCTATTCCCTAATATTATATTCTCCGCCATTCGTCCCATCTGATGTATCTTACTATTAGTAGAAATCCCAAGTATACAATAATTCCGCTAAGACCTGCTACTCCTAGTGCGATAATTGACGGCATATGTCCGTCAGCAAGCCAAAAGGCTAGTTTGGTTACTACTGCTGCTAGTATTGAGCCTGTTACGGGGAGTAGGAATGCGGCTAATAAGCCTTTAGAATTTTTTACATATCGTCTTATTGCTATGGTGTCTAGGAATGCAGTTACCATATAACACATGAGAGTGGCAAGCACCGCTCCGAGTATTCCTATTATAGGGAGTAGTATTACGGTGCCGAGAGCTTTGACTGCCGCCCCGATAAAAAGATTAACCACAGGTACATAAGCCTTGCCTACACCTTGCAATACCGCGGCGGCAGGTTGCAAAAAACTTACAAAAATTACATACGCACCTGCAAAACAAAGCAAAAATCCGCCAAGCTCAACCATATCGGGATTAAGAGCATTGCGGAAAAGTAGTCTCAAAATCGGTGTCCCCAAAGCCACAAAAAGAGCAAAAAACGGTGCGCCGCTAAGCATAGAGTATTTGAATGCTTTTGTCGTGGCTTGGCTCACATCTTTTTTTTGGGCTACTAGACGGCTTATACGGGGCAAAAGCGCCATAGCGATACTCATACTTAGTACCGCAGGCATATTGACCAGTGCGCTGACAGGACCTGCCAAAAGCCCATATGCACTTGTCGCCTCCCGAATTGTTTGCCCGCTATGTGTAAGCAGATTGATTATAAGCAAACTATCTATTACTTGCGTTATCGGTATAACCAATGCACCTAAAGTAACAGGTATGGCTACGGCATATATCCGCTTATAGATTTGCGCCGCCGAAAATGTTTTTGGACTGGATACCGGTGCTGTCGGGAGTACCGGCTCAACCTCCGATGCCGCCTCGGTCAGCATACTTCGTGCGTATAACAAGTCTTCATTACCATTTGCGTTACTTTGTTTCTCTTTATTTTTTCGCCGCTTTTGTACGACATAATATGCAACCACCAAAAACAAAAGAGCGACTAACTCTGACAAGCTAACCCCGACAAGTGCACCGAATACTGCCCACTCTAAGCCGTACCGCATCATATAAGTCGCACCCACCATTCCTGCAATCAGCTTAATCCCCTGCTCTATCAGTTGACTGACAGCAGTAGGCAACATATTTTGTCGTCCCTGAAAATACCCTCTAAAACACGATATTAGGGCGACTATCAGGACGGACGGGGCAATTCCTACATAAGCGATAGCCGCAAGATAATTCCCTTGTGCGGCGGCAATTTGATTGCGAAAAAGGAGCATGATAAGACTGCCAAGACTTCCTATAATTGACAACGAAAAAAAAGCCGCCCAAAGCACCCGTGTTGCCCCTTTTTTGTCATTATCAGCCATTCGTTCCGAAACAATCTTACTAATAGCGACAGGCAGTCCGCCTGAACTTATCGTAAGCAACACAACATAAAAAGGAAAAACAAGTTGATACAAACCCATCCCTTCGGCACGCAAAATTCCCGTAAGAGGAATCTTGTACATAGCCCCAATCATTTTGGCTATAATACCACATAACGCAAGCATCCCCGCTCCGGAGAAGAAACGCTGTACCCATGCTTTATTTTTTTTATCCTTTTTAATCATGTTAATACTCGTCGAAACCGCAGTTAAAAAGTGAACCTTATTAAGAGATTAGTCGCACTGTAGTCATGCGACAGTCGGCGAGCCGCCACGAGCGTGTATTCAAATGTACACAATCAAGGCGGCACGCCGAGCGTAAGCATGAATATAGTGATGAATAATCTCTCAAGACAATGTCGCTATCTCCTCCAAACTCAATCCCTTATGCAACGCCATATTAAGAGCCATCGCAACAATATCCGCACACTCAGATACGATTAGGTCAATATCCTTAGGGGTCACAATATGATTGAGCAGCTTATCCGTCACCGCCTCATGCAGTTGCACTCTACATTTAGGCTCAAGTCTATCAATAAGACCTGCCGTAATGGTAGAAGCATACACAACAAGAGGAACTCCGATTGTCACAACTTCAATGCCTAAAGTTTTTTGACTCAACTCAAACCTCTTATTACCTACACCGCTACCAGGGGTTAGCCCCGCATTACTTACCTGAAAAACCGTTGCCAATCGCCCGAACTCCGCCGCCGCAAGACTGTCAACCACAATAAGACACTTGATTCCAGTTCGCTCAAGCGTTCCCTTAATTATATCAAAGCTCTCTATCCCCGTAACACCCAACACTCCAGGGCTTACAGTCGCCACCCTGCTAAGTTTGTTTCCAAATACTTTTTTTGAGTTTTCCAGATGTCTGGTTACTATTACCCGTTCCACAACCAAAGACCCCAAGCTATCGGCAGTAAGTTTAGGATTGCCCAATCCCGCCACAAGATACTCCGCTTGACTTCGCCCGTCCATCTTTGGCAATACTTCGCGGATACATTCGGAAAGCCTTTCGGCTATACCGATATATTTTGATTTTTCGCCGTTGAGCACACTGTCATCACTCACACTGATATAGCGTCCGGCACTTACACCACTTTTTTCCGCTTCTTTTTCACTTACAGAAATATCGCTAATCTCCGCCCCCCGCTTAAAAGCTCTGATAACTTTCTCCTTAATTTTTTCAAATGCTATATCGGTTCTTTTGTAATCCTTCATATTCTTTATTATTTTGCATTTTGGGCTTAATAATACTTGCATTAGCCTTAACAAATATGATATAATTACTGTTGCAAGTAAAAAAGGAAGCAAATTAAGGACAAATTTATATGCCTAACATTAAATCAGCAAAAAAACGCGTGTGCGTTATTGAAAAGAAAAATTTAGAGAACCGCATGTGCAGGTCTCAAATTACTACTGCTATCAAAAAGATTAATGCCGCTATCGAAGATAACGACATGGAATTGGTAGACAAGCTTTTTCCGGAAGTTGTCGCAATTATTGACAAAGCAGTTGCCAAAGGTATTATACACCGCAATAATGCAGCTCACAAAAAGTCAACCGTTCAAACACGCATCAACGATGTTAAGAGCGGCAAGCTTGTCATAACCAAAAAACTTGACAATAAGACTATTGCAGCACAAAAAGCAAAAGCGGCTAAAGAAGCAAGAGAAGCAGTAAGAGCCGAAGCTAAAGCTAAAGCAGACGCTAAAGCGGCAGAAAAAGCAGCATTAGACCCTAAAGCAACTAAAAAGAAAACAACGACCAAAGCTAAGGCAGAAAAACCTGCCAAAGAAGAAAAGGTAAAAGCCGAGAAACCCGCTAAAGAAGAAAGTGTTGCCAAGGAAGAAAAACCTAAAGCAACCGCTAAGCCTAAAGCGGAAAAAGCCACACCTAAAGCTAAAAAAACTACAACAAAGACTGAAGAAACAAAATCTGAATAATATAAAAATTAGAGTCGCTTATGGCGGCTCTTTTTTATGTCTAAAATCCCTCATACCCTACCTTTGTTTTTATATCCTCATTAAACATACTGCAAGTAGCTAGCACAATAGTTTTGTCTGCCCTATTGTCATTGCGAGGAGCGTTAGCGACGAAGCAATCCCATGTAAAGAGTTCTATTCGTGGGATTGCTTCGTCGCTTCGCTCCTCGCAATAGACTTGTAACGAAACCCTATTTTTGACAATAAACATTGTTGGTCTGTCATCCTGAGCAAAGCGAAGGATCTAGCGTTAGCGGATAAAAAGCTGTAAAAAGAGGTGTTTTTAGTGTTTTTCGCTTCGCTAGATCCTTCGCTTTGCTCAGGATGACAGACCCCACTTTGGGGTTTCGTTACAA
>WQVM01000028.1 GCA_009783985.1 Bacillota bacterium
CTTGTATACGCTCTTGTCGCATACTTAGCAGGACGCATTTGCTTATTTTTCATTGCTGTTTTTGCCATACTTACTCCGTAACGAATAACGAATAACGAATAACGAATAACGATTGTCTTTGAATAACTATATTTGGTACAATCATTTTCGCTTTCACTCTCGATACTCGGTTAACTATTACTTTCTTGCCTTTCGTTAATTATTCTTAAACGGCATTCCCATTTTTTCCAAAAATGCTCTTGCCTCGTCATCTGTTTCGGCTGTTGTAACCACACAGATGTCAAATCCTCTGACTTTTTCGACAAGCTCATAGCTGATTTCCGGAAATATCAGTTGGTCTTTGATTCCGAGAGCGTAATTTCCCCTGCCGTCAAAACTCTTAGGTGATAATCCTCTAAAATCTCTAACACGAGGTAGTGCTATTGACACCAACTTGTCAAAGAACTCATACATTCTTTCCCCACGCAAAGTCGCCATTGCTCCGATAACCATTTTTTCTCTAAGTTTGAAGTTAGCTACCGATTTTTTAGCACGGGTAGGAACAGGTTTTTGACCACAAATCGCTTGAAGCTCACTTGTCGCAAGCTGAACACTCTTGCTGTTGTCCTTAATGTCACCCATTCTCATATTAAGAATGATTTTTTCTAAGCGAGGAACTTGATTAACATTTTTGTAGCCCCGTTCTTTCATAAGCGCAGGAATAACATCTGTTTTGTACGCTTTTTTAAGACGGTTTCTTTCGCCTGCAGAGCCTGCTTTTGGTTTAGCACTTTCGGCAGCTTTGTCATCAGCAGCTTTTTTGGCTTTAGCAGTTTCTGCCTCGGCTTTCTTTTTTGCCTCTGTTCTTGCTCTGCCCTCTGCCTCTCTTTGGGCTTTTGCTTTGGCTTCTGCCTCAGCATCTACCGGCTTATCTTTTTTCTTGTCAGCCATTTTTGATTTATCCTCCAATTCCAAATATGCAGTCTTGTCGCATATTTAATTGTATTACTCTTTACTTTCTGTCTTAGCCTTAGTTTCGGTCTTAGCTTTAGCTGTGCTTTTTTTTGCAGGGGCTTTAGCTTTGGTCGCTTTATCTTCGCTAACTGCCTCTACCTCTGCCGACTTATCAGCTTTTTTCTTTTTGTCTTTATCTTTGTCTTTGCCTTTGATTTGCGGCTCTACATTTGCTCCGCATTTTTTGCAAGCTCTGACTTTTTTGCCGTTGTCAAGTTCCTTATGTCCCAGTCTTGTTGCCTTGTCGCAAGCAGGGCAAATAACCATAAGGTTGCTTGTATCAATATTGCCTACTATCTTGCGGATTCCGCCGGCGGTCTCACGATTTTTTGGCTTAGAATGTTTAGTCACAACATTGATGCCGTCTACCTTAGCTTTGTGTCCATCAGGGTCGCAAGACATAATCTTGCCTTTTTTGCCTTTATCTTTGCCTGCGATTACTAGTACAGTATCGCCTCTTTTTACATGCACACTCATTATAACACCTCCGGTGCAAGAGAAATGATTTTCATATAATCTTTTTCTCTAAGTTCTCTTGCTATAGGTCCAAAGATACGAGTTCCTCTTGGTTGTTTGTTGGCGTCAATTATAACAGCTGCATTGTCGTCAAATCTAATATACGAACCGTCTGGTCTTTGCAATCCTTTACTTGTGCGTACAATTACTGCTTTGACAACATCGCCTTTTTTGACAACACCGCCCACATTAGCACTTTTGACAGATGCCACGATGACATCGCCAATATTGCCGCTCCGTCTAAAAGACCCGCCCAGCACTCTTATGCACATTATTTCTTTGGCACCCGTATTGTCGGCAGCCTTAAGATAGCTTTGTGGTTGAATCATAGTTATTTCCTTCTAATGCATAACGCAAAGTGCATAATGCATAATGATTGACTTAGTGTTTTGATGAATACCGCACTAGCAAACTCTTGTCCGCCCATTATGCGTTTTGCATTTTGCATTATGCGTTAGGTATTGCTTATTTTGCTTTTTCTACAATCTTAACAAGTCGCCAATTTTTATCCTTACTTAGAGGACGGGTTTCCATAATAATAACCCTGTCACCTATTCCGCATTCGTTATTTTCGTCATGCGCTTTAAGTCTTTTGGTCTTGTTGATAGTTTTCTTATATAGAGGATGAGGTGCTTTGTCTCTTATCGCTACAACAACAGTCTTGTCCATTTTGTCGCTTACAACAATTCCCTCACGCTCTTTACGCTCTTTGCGTTCCATTTTTGCTTGCTCCATTTTGACTACTCCTTGTCAGTCACTTCGGCTTCCGCCTCCGACTTGACTACAGCCTCTACTGCTGCCTCTACTTGTGCTCTTATGTCCAACTCGTCTGTTTTTACTTCTGTCGCAGTTGCTTTTTTAGCTTTTGGCTTAGCTTCCGAAGTTGTGGTAGTAGCCTCATCGGCTTTTGTTGCCTTAGCTTTTGGAGCTGCTTTAGTTGCCTTTTTTTCAGCTGTTTCTTTCTTAACAGTTTCTTTTTTGACTGGCTCTTTAGCTTTTGGAGTTTCTTCTACAGCTACAGCAGTTTCGGTGGCTTCCGCAATCTCAGCAACTTCTACCACTGGCTCTGCTTTAGGCTTAACCTCTTTTCTAACAACTTTGAGTTTACCCTTAGCTTTTCCGCTTTTTACACTTGTTTCTGCACTCGGAGCAACCGCCTCTGCAGCCTTTTTGTCTTTTACTTTATCGGCAATACTTTTTTCGTCAGCGATTTCTCTTTCACGAATTATTGTCTTAACTCTTGCAATATCCTTTTTGCAAACAACTAGTTGCATCGGATTGCTGAGTTGTCCTGTAGCGTGACTAAACCTCAAATTAAACAGTTCTGTCTTTAGGTCAATCAGCTTTGACTTTAGCTCAATATTAGTTAGCTCTTGAATTTGTTTTGCTTTCATTATGCGTTGACCTCCTGTTTAGTTTCGGTCTTAGGTGCTACATCAGCTACTTCTGCTACTTGAGGAGCATCCGCACTAACAGTGTCACCTTTTTTAACAATCTTAACTCTTACCGGCAACTTATGACCTGCAAGTCTTAAAGCTTCTTTTGCGACTTCTTCGCTTACACCGCTAAGTTCAAACATTACGCGTCCTGGTTTAACAACAGCTACCCAATACTCTACGCTACCTTTACCGCTACCCATACGAGTTTCGGCAGGTTTTTTTGTAATAGGCTTATGCGGAAAAATTGTTATCCAAACTTTACCGCCGCGTTTGATATATCTTGTCATAGCGATACGGGCAGCCTCTATCTGATTGCTCGTAACCCACGATGCTGTCATAGCAACAAGTCCATAATCGCCATATGTGACGACATTGCCCTTGTTGGCATTGCCTTTCATGCGTCCTCTATGAACACGCCTTCTCTTAACTCTTTTTGGTATTAGTGCCATAATCTTTATAATTATAAGTTATAAATTATGAATTATAAATTGTTGATTGTTGATTTGTCTTTTGATATAACTTATCTGCAATTTATAGTTTATAATTTATAGTTTATAATTCTCCGAATATAAATTGTTGATTTGCTTGTTTTTGACCAAGTTTATCCGCAATTTATAATTTATACTTTATAATTTATACTTGTTTATCTGTTTGGAACTGTGTTTTTTCTTTCGGGCAAAATTTCGCCTTTATAAATCCACACTTTAACACCGATTACTCCGAATGTTGTATGTGCACTAGCTGTACCGTAATCAACATTGGCTCTAAGTGTTTGGAGCGGAATTGACCCTTCGGCATAATGTTCGCTTCTTGCGATTTCTGCTCCGTCAAGACGACCGCCAACCATTACTTTGACACCCTTTGCGCCGGCTCTCATAACACGGCTCATAGCCTGCTTCATTGTACGGCGGAAAGAACTTCTTTTTTCCAGCATCACAGCAATGCTCTCAGCAACCAATACTGCCTCCATATCGGGGCGTTTGACCTCATGAACATTGATTGACATTGCCGTTTTAGGTGCAGCAATTTTTGCAAGTTGTTTTTTGAGAGCATCAATACCTGCACCTTTTGCACCGATAATGATACCAGGTCTTGATGTGTAGATGTTGATAACTACTTTGCCTTGTGCTCTTTCGATAGTAATCTTGCTGATACCGCTAGCATAGTGAGTTTTTTTGATATACTCTCTAAGTTTGTAGTCCTCAACCAAGAATTTGCCGAAATCTTTTTTTCCTGCAAACCAAGTAGTGTTCCAATCTTGTATTACGCCTACACGGAACCCGTGTGGATTAACCTTCTGACCCATGCTTTATAAATCCCCCCCGACATTATCAAGAATAACGGTAATATGACTTGTGCGTTTAAGAATTCTGTTAGCACGACCTCTTCCTCTAGGCATCATACGCTTGAGGACAGGTCCCGGATCTGCAAAAATCTCTGCAATCACCAAATCACTGCGTGACATATTTTGATTATGCTCGGCATTAGCCGCCGCACTGTTGATAACCTTAATCAAAACTTCGCTGGCTGATTTTGGAGTATGCTCCAAAAGAGCGATAGCCTCGACAACGCTCTTGCCACGAATAATAGCAAGAACTTGTCTGACCTTAGTCGGACTTATCCTTATATGCCTTGCGTGCGCGTGCGGACGAGTATCTCTCGCCTCAGCTCTCGCAGCTGCCTTTTCTCTCATTCTTGTTGCCATAATGTTATTAAGTATAAATTATAAATTGTTGACCGACCAATTCCCGACAATAATTTATAATTTATAATTCTCCTAAAATTATCTCTTGCCTTTAGTAGTCTTATCGGCTGCGTGACCCTTAAAAGTACGGGTTGGTGCGAATTCGCCAAGTTTGTGCCCTACCATTTCCTCTGTGCAATACACAGGAACATGCTTGCGTCCGTCGTGGACAGCAATAGTTTGACCCAAAAACTCAGGAAAAATAGTACTGCATCTCGACCAAGTCTTTATGACCTTTTTGTCTTGAGAGTCAGCCTGCTTTTTAACTCTGTTGTAGAGCCTTTCTTCAACATAAGGCCCTTTTTTAATACTTCTACTCATGAAAAATACTCCGTATTTTTTAATTATAAATTATGAATTATAAATTATAGGTTGTTGATTTTATTTATAACACTTGACCGCAATTTATAATTTATATTTTATAATTTATCCCTACTTGCGTCTGCTCACTATAAACTTATCGCTACCCTTGTTTTTCTTTCTGGTCTTTTTGCCTAGTGTTGGCTTACCCCAAGGAGTAACAGGACTCGGACGACCTATCGGCGACTTACCTTCACCACCACCGTGCGGGTGATCGCATGGGTTCATTACCACACCTCTGACAGTCGGCTTAACACCCATATGACGCTTGCGCCCTGCTTTGCCTAAGCTTATTAGCTCATGCTCTGCATTACCCACTTGACCGATAGTCGCCTTGCAAGCACTAGGAACCATACGCATTTCACCGCTAGGCAATTTAAGTGTAGCATATTTGCCCTCTTTTGCCATTAGCTGTGCGGCTGTTCCTGCACTTCTAACAATTTGACCGCCACGATTAGGTTGAAGCTCAATATTATGAACCATTGTACCTACAGGAATTGAGTTAAGCGGAAGTGCGTTACCACTCTTAATGTCAGCTTTTTCGCCGCTAAGAACGCTGTCACCTTTATTAAGTCCAAGCGGTGCTAGGATATAACGCTTTTCTCCGTCTGCGTAGTGTAGTAATGCAATGTTGGCAGACCTGTTAGGGTCATACTCAATGCTTGCCACTTTTGCAGGGATATTATCCTTATTACGCTTAAAATCTATAATGCGATACTTGATACGATTACCACCGCCAATATGACGCACAGTAATCCTACCTGTATTGTTCCGCCCGCCTTTTCGGCTAAGCGGCTCTAACAATGACCTTTCGGGTTCGACATTGGGAGTAAGCTCGCTGAATGTACTCACCGTCTTAAACCTTGTACCCGGCGTCATTGGTCTAAATCTCTTAATTGCCATGTTATCTCCAAATATAAATTATAAATGTAAAATTATAAATTTATTGATGTGTTATTTTTGACATCTCATAGCTTTCGACTACAATTTATAACTTATAATTTATAGTTTATAATTTTTGCTATGCAAGATTTTCAAAGAACTCGATTGCTTTTTCGCCTGCTTTAAGCTGAACATACGCTTTTTTGTAATCGGAGGTATAGCCCTCGTGCTTACCTTGACGCTTGTACTTGCCTTTTACATTAGCGGTGTTGACCTTTTCGACTCTTACCTTAAAAATTTCTTCTACAGCCGATTTGATTTGTGTTTTTGTCGCACGGGTATCAACAACAAATGTATATCTCTTTGCCGCTATACCGCCGTAGCTTTTTTCACTAAGGATAGGCCTTTTGATTATATCGTAAGAATTCATTATTCTTTAGCCTCCTTCTTGGCAGTAGTTTTTGTCGCAGTCGCTTTTTTTGCAGGAGCTTTTGGAGTCGCAGGCTTATCTGCCTTTGCTACCGCCGGCTTTGCAGTTGCTGTCTTTGGAGTAGTAGCTTTTGCTGTCGTTGTTTTTGCCGTCGTTGCTTTTGCAGTTGCAGGCTTATCTACCTTTACTGTCGCTGGCTTTGCAGTTGCAGGCTTTGTAGTGGTAGTTTTTGCAGTTGCTGTCTTTGTTGCAGTTGCTTTTGTAGTTGGCTTAGCTTCTTTAGCAACTGTTTCTTTTTTGGCAACTGTTTCTTTCTTCTCTACTTTTGCTCCAACATCGTATGCCGCTTCAATTGCTTTGACAGCCTCTTTTGTTGCAACTAATTTTGTATTTCTTACAATATCTAATACGCTGACATATTCGCTAGTGATTGTTGTCAATCTATCTATATTGCCTGCTGCTCTCACAATAAGTCCATCCTTACCTGTAAGAATCAAAAGAACGCTTTTGTTGTCAATTTTAAGTGCTTTAAGCATTGTAGCAACTTCTTTTGTTTTGCCTGTAGAAGTAATGCTGTCAACAACAATAAACTCATCATCTCTAACCTTACAGCTAAGTGCGGCTCTTGTCGCAGCCCGTCTTGATTGCTTGTTGACTTTTTTATCAAAATCACGAGGCTTCGGCGCAAATACAACACCACCACCGTCCCATTGAGGCGACCTGATAGAACCCTGTCTTGCACGACCTGTGCCTTTTTGACGCCATGGCTTAATACCGCCACCCCTAACTTCGGCTCTGGTCAAAGTACACTTTGTACCTTGTCTTGCGTTTGCAGCCTGCGCTACTGCTGTTTGATGAATAAGAGCCTCATTGATAACAGCATTAAATACGCTGTCATTAAGCTCCATCTCACCGGCAGACGCACCGCTTTGTTTGTAAACCTTAATCTTCATTTTGCTAGGTATTCTCCGAATTTTAATCCGATATTGAATATCAGAGAGAATTATTTAGTGTTACTTACTAACTACTGTTACTTGACTGTTTCTATTACTGTTACAAGTCCGCCAATCGGTCCCGGAACAGCACCTCTTACAAGCAATACATTCTTTGCTGTGTCAACTTTAACGACCTCAAGGTTTTGGATAGTAACTTTTTCGTTACCCCATTGACCTGCCATCTTCTTACCCTTAATAACCTTAGAAGGGTCAGAGTTAGCACCTGTCGAACCCAAACTTCTGTGAGTAGGTCCTGTACCGTGCGACATTTTCAGGCGACCGAAGTTCCATTTTTTGATAGAACCTGTAAATCCGTGACCTTTGCTAGTTCCGCTAACATCAACTTTATCTCCGTCAGCAAAAATATCACACTTGATTTCGGTACCGACTTCATACTTGCCAACAGGCAGTTTGAACTCTTTGAGGTATCTTTTTGGGGCAACATTAGCTTTTTTGAAATGTCCTGCCTCAGCTTTGGTTAATCTGCTTTCTTTTGCATCCAAAAAGGCGACTTGTAAAGCCTCATATCCGTCACGGTCCATAGTTTTCTTTTGAACTACCGTAACAGGTCCTGCCTCGATTACAGTCACAGGAACAACCAGTCCCTTGCTGTCGAATATTTGGGTCATACCCAATTTTTTGCCTAAAATAGCCTTGTCCATAATGTTGAATCCTAATTATAAATGATAAAGTATAAATGATAAATTGTTGTCGAGATGTTAAAATTTATTCTTAGTTATTATACTCAATCCTTAATTTATATCTTATAATTTATATTTTATAACTTAATTTGTATGTCTACTCCGGCAGGCAAGTCCAGTTTCATCAAACTGTCAACCGTTTTTGCATTAGGACTATAGATATCTATCAGTCTTTTGTGCGTACGGCTCTCAAACTGCTCTCTCGCATCCTTATACTTATGTGTCGCCCTCAAAATCGTAACAATTTCGCGTTCGGTCGGCAACGGTATCGGACCGCTCACCTTACTACCCGTCTTGTTGACTGTCTCGACTATACGCACCGCTGCATTATCAATCAGCTGATGGTCATAAGCTTTTAATTTAATTCTGATTTTTTGACTTGCCATTATATTTCTCCTGCCCGACTTATTGCGTCTACAACGAACTCGTGTGTGCTAACTCAAAATTACGCAACCTAAGGATTATACCACACCTTGTCCGCACAGGTCAACCATTTTTACACTATTTTCAAAAATTTTTCACAAGTTTTTAGTGCCCCATTTTAGTGATTAGTTAAAGATAGGCAATCGCCCCCTACCACTCGAACACCCCTATCCTTTATTATACAACATTGTCTTACCCAATTCCGACAGGTATTGCTCAAAAGCCTGTCCCTATTACCGTCTTTGCGAGGCACGAAGCAATCCGCCTTAGAAAAATTCATATTTGGCGTACAAACTACTTTTTTTTATAATGCAGATTGTTTCGTACCTCGCAATGACAATAATGGACTCAGCTCCCTGCCTTTTGCAAAAAACAACCCCAACGGCGTCCCCGACCGCCTAAAACCCCTATCCTTATTATATAACAAACAAAAAAATGTCAAGGGACTCTCCCACAACATTTTTTCATCCTTATTCAATTAGCTTGCTAACCTAAGTATACTTTATCCACATCGCCCGCCCCAAGCAACAAAATCACCTCATCGCCCCCGCACTCTTTATCCAAATACTCCCGTGCAACCCCAAAACTTTCCGCATAACAAAATCCAAATTTCTCTGCAAACTCTTGCCCCCCTACTCCCTCGACAGCTTTTTCTCTTGCGGCATAGACAGGTAGCACGACCACTCTTGTCAAAGATTTATTGCTTAGTGCCGACCCAAACTCATCCCAAAGACTCCTCAGTCTACTATATGTATGGGGCTGAAAAACCACGGCGACCTTTTGCCCCTTAAAAGCCTCTAAAGCACAAGCGATTTCTTTGGGATGATGAGCATAATCAAGCCAAACATCCCTCTCACCGAGCTTTCCAAGTCGCTCCATTCTCCGCCCGACTCCCAAAAACCCCTCAAGCCTTTTAGCTATATCGCCAAATTTCACCCCAAAGTTAAGAGCCGTCACCACCGCACAAAGTGCATTTAAGGCATTATGCCGCCCCATAATATTAAGTTTTATTGTTCCTAAAATATTATCCTTAGAAAAATTCCCATCTTTGGAGGGGTGTCGCATAGCGGCGGAGTGGTCATTAAACACCACATCAAAACTCACTTCTCCCTCATTCTCACTCAAATTAACCGCCCGATAATCATTTCCCTCATCAAACCCAAAGCTAACAACCACCTTATCTTTAGCGATATTCCTAATCCGCACATCATCTCCGCAAACAATTACCGCCTTACTCTGCGTTGCCAATTCTTCAAACGCCCCAAAATACTCCGCATCATCTTTGTAGCAATCAGGGTGGTCAAAGTCAACATTAGTGATAACCGTCACCGCCTCCTTAATATGCAGCATACTCCGCCTAAACTCACAAGCCTCAGTAATCAGCGTATCATCACCCAATCTAACGCCGTCAATTTTAATGTCTTCAATACAAGAACTCTCATCCTCATTCCCGTCATTGCGAGGAGGCGAAGCCGACGAAGCAATCTCATGAGCAGAACGCACCTCACATGGGATTGCTTCGTCGGCTTCGCCTCCTCGCAATGACGAACTTTCCCCGTGGGCTCTCTTTCTTCTCTCTTCTTTTTTCTCTCTTATTTCTTTATACTGTCCCCCAAAGTGCAAAGTCGCTTCCCTCATAACGCACCCAAGCATCGCCGCAGTTGTAGTTTTTCCGTGCGTCCCTGCAACAGCAATAACCCTCTCAAAGCCCTGACACAACTGACCCAAAAACCCCCCTCTCTCAATACATTCTATCCCTCGCCGTTTTGCCTCCGCAAGCTCAACATTATCCTCGACAATCGCCCCGCTAAAAACAACCAACTCCACATCTTCGCCGACATTCTCCGAACTATGACCACCCAATGCCAAATCACTGCCCGACACCTTTGCGCCCCGAACCTCAGCAATTCGCATAAGCCCCCTCATACTCGCCCCATTGCACCCGACAAAATGCATAACTTTCTTATGTATATCCATATCCCCATAATATGGCACAAAAAAAGAGCGTGTGACCGCCCTCGCAAAAAGTTATTCTAGCAAAGCAACCTACCTAAAAAATACTAAGCTTTGTAATATGTCAACCAATCGTAGGGGCGGTTCGTCCTCGACCGCCCGAACAACAATTATCCTATTAAAAAATCGCTTGTTCCCAAAAGTCATTGCGAGGAGCCTTAGCGAAATAGAGGACGGGCGGCAGAATGCCGCCCCTACAGGGCAACGAAAGTAGTAATAATAGGGCGGTTTTGCGTATTTTGTAGGGGCGGCATTCTGCCGCCCGAATTGTAATAATCCATTTCGCTACAACCCTAATGACAAAATTCACGCTAAACCTTGTCAACCCCGATGATTAACCCTCGCTTCCTAGAGAATTAAACTTTAGACCCTAATCGTCTTTCAATTCACGCTTGAAAAAACAGTCAACGCTTCCGCCAACTTGACCAAAAGGGCTTACAACACCTACCATTTCCCAACCCTCTCTTCCCATTTTTTGAATTTCCTCCATTTGCACATTTAATCTATGCTTGTCAGGCTTCATACGATGCTTTGTAGCATCAATGCCTACATTTGTTGGATTAACACTATAAATACGATACTCAAATTTTTTCATACCTCATTAACCTCCAAAATGATTTAAGTAATCTAGACTACCACACAAAATCAGCTTTATCCTTTAACATAACCCTTGCACTATCCGCCGACTTTTTGTCCTTATATAATCCCACAACTGATGCACCACTACCGCTCATCAGTAGCGCTATGGGACTTGTCCCTTTTACTAGCTCCATTGTTGTACTGACTTTAGGCTCTAACTCCATTGCAGGATTTTGGAGGGCATTGCCCAAACTCTTAGCAATCGCACCCACATCACCCTTGCCCAAAGCCCTAGTTAAAGCCTCTACATCACTCGGACTGTCCTTATAACTAGGGTACATCTCGTCAAATTTTCTGTAACATTCTGCTGTATTTACCTTTCCGCTGACGGCAATCACCAAGTCAATCGGCTTAATTTCAAACGGCTCTAACACCTCTCCCCGTCCCGTACACCTCGCCGCAAATCCGCCCTTTTTCTTTTTGCCCATTGCCGCCCACAAAAAAGCCGTATCGCTCCCCAACTTAGCCGCATCCTCAATAGTTATCGGCAATCCTAGCAAAATCTCATAAGCCCTAAGCACCCCTGCCGCATCACAACTCGAACCACCTAACCCTGCCGCAACAGGCACTCTCTTAGTCACCTTGATATCTGCACCCTGTGTCACCCTAAACTTATCCCTCACATATTCCGCCGCCTGATACGCACTATTTTTGATAGGGTCAATCCCTGTCGCTCCGTCAAAACTGACTCGCACCTCTCCGTCATTGCGTAACCGCATCTCAATTGTATCACAAAGACTAACGGCTACCATTACCGTATCAAGCAAATGGTAGCCGTTCTCTAATCCCAAAATATTAAGCCCCAGATTTATCTTACACGGAGCTTTGATTATGACTGATTTCATATCGTCTCAAAAAGTGTTTATGCTCTTGAGTATCTTGATTCCCAACCGTCACCGTCTTGCACAAACAAGAGCGGGCTAAGGATAAGGATTTGCTTAACAATAACACCAAAAAGTCTTGTCATATCACTCTTATCATCGCACGCATCATAAATCGGCTCATAGACCGTTCCTGCCCAGTCATCTGGAGACAAGTCTCTTACCACAAAAGTTTCTGTACGGTTGATAAGTTGTTGAATAGTCGCCACAATTTGAAGCATTTCTTTAGCTGTAATTTTTTCTAATTGTTCGGTTTTGCTGCCGCGAAAGTCAAGTGTTGTCAACAGCTTTCCTGATTTGTCTAATAACATATATATTCTCCTTAGTACAATGTACTTCTCTAGTATATCCAAAAAGAATATTTATGTCAACGCTTTTTTATAGATAAAAAAAAGAAGAGAGACTGCGGACGAGAATAATTTCTCCATTGTCCTTTATCTCTCTTCTTTTATCTCTTTTCCCTATTCCCTATCCCCTACACATTCCCTCTATAGACCATCACCCTTTCTCCGCCCATAAGCGGCAATGTCAGGTCGGGGTTTTGTGCCTTAATTTGTTCAGGGTCACACTCTAATGCTCTTGCCAAATCCCACAAATCCTCCTCAGGACGAGCCACATAAATACTAAAAGCCGTAGTAGGCATAGGCAGTGCTTCGCCAAGTTCAAGACTTGTTACAAAAGACTTTTTGACCTCGCTACTCACTTGTGCGGCAAGGGTTATCTCCGCCCTTATATCCATCTCGTTGCCTCGCCTAATCTTAACACTCACATTAGTGACTCGCCCTGTCGCAACAACGCTGTCACCCTCTTCACACCTTGTCGGGAAAGTCAACGAAAACGGCAACTCAACCGATACTGCATTCTTGGTATTGACACTTGCATTATAATAGACAACATTAACGCCTGCAACACCCTCAACAACAATCTTATCACCCATAACCGTGCTGCTGCTCACACTCATACCTGTTCCGCTCGCACTCAAAATCACATCCGCCGCAGGCATACTCACATCAAGTGTCGCACTGCCTTCAACTCTATCATCAAAAGTAATTATGCCTTTCATACGAGTAAGAGCCACACTTGCACTCTCACTGATAAGCTCATGCCCTACACTAAATACACTCGTAACAGGCACAGCAACCGCCTCACCAAAAGCAAAAAACTGTGCACTAAGCGAATAGTCAATGCGGATATTTTCGTTGCCTGTAAGCTCCGCCCGCACATTCTTAACCTTAACCTCACCCATTACCACATCGTCGCTCTTTGCTCCGCTTGCGGCAGCCTCTTGCACAAAAGGTGTCGTATGACTAAGTTGCCTTAGCACCCCGTCATCAGTCAGATAAATAACATTAGCATGTAGCAGGCAGTCAAACATTACCGTATCAATGCCTGAGCTAACCTTGCGTGTCACAGGTGTAGCACTAACCGACAGTATCCGCTCAATGCGACCCATCTTAACATCGTCATTGATTACAAAGCTATCGTCACCGTGCGAGGTCAAACAGCTGTATTCGATTTCTTCATTGCGGTTGTAAACACCCTCGGCAGTCGCCGCCACAAATCTAATCTCCGAGCTTACAAGCCCGTCAACAAAAACCTCAACCACTGCCGCAATCTTAACTTCCTCAGGAGCAACCGACACGGTATCCGTATCCAATATATGGCTACTGACCATAGCACGCATACCGTTCTCGATAGAGTCAGCCAATACCTTGTCGGTAAAGTCCGCCGCATACTCCACAGCCTCCGTGCGTCCCTCCTCGTCGGCATAAATCACACAAAAGTTGACCCTTCCGCCATACCGTGCCTCGCCCTTAAACACATCGGTAAGGCTCGCCGTAGCCGTTGTGCTTATACTCAGTATCTTAGCAAAACTCGTACCCGCCACAGGTGCCAGCCTCGCCTCAACAACCGCCTGCCCCGTCCCGCATCTTCTAAGACTGTCGGGTCTTATTACTTCAAAAACTGTTTCGCTCATATAAAAAATCCCTCGCCGTATTGTTTTTGTTTCTTATCAACTAACCTCGGCGAGGGTTCGCTGATGCTATTTTTTGTGTCACAGTTGTAGCGTAAGATGGTTTTTTCCTATGACATAAAAAAACCTCACTTTTTTCGGCTCACCCAAAGGCATCTATTTTTTGCAGCAATCACAAAAAAACATACCTCGGACGATACTAACCGTCTGTAGATATGTTTATGACCCGCTATCCCTATTTATGACATATTTTTGTACGCCTATTGAATAATGTTCCCAGCTGTAGGGAACAGGCATTGACCTATATCCACGCTACATTTATTTTTCCAACTGCAATCGTACCACCCAATCTGTAGAGGACATCGCCCTCGGTGTCCCGAAATAACAATTATCCTTTTTTTCGGCTACAGCTCCACAACTTTACCGCCCTCAAGCGACTTAGTCACATCAATCATTCTTTGATTGCTTGACCCTCTAAAACGCAATGTGTAATCTCTCTTGCTCTCCTCATACCTGCCGTCCACCAAAACATCTGTATTACGCAGCAGTAGGTCTATCCCCTCTTGCTTCTCTCCTGTTATTCCCGCTAACTCTTCCCACACATATCCCGTATAAGTCCACACACTAAGCCCTCTCGCCTGTGCCCCTCTCGCTAACTCCCCGAAAGCCTCTGCCTGTGCAAACGGCTCTCCTCCACTCAAAGTCAAGCCGTCAAGCAGTGGATTAGCCACTGCCATATCCAAAATTTGGCTGACAGTATACTCACTGCCACCCTCAAAAGGATGCGTCTCAGGATTATGACACCCCCTACACTTATGCGGACACCCCTGTGCAAACATCGCAAGCCTAAGACCGGGACCGTCTACAATGGATTCTTTTACTATACCTGCTAACCTTAATTTGCTCAACTATATTCTCCTAAGAGCAAATATGGAATAGTCGCAGTTGCGACTATTCCATATCTAACTACTCCTTCCATCTCAAACAAAGATTGTTACTGTTTTATTTTCTGCGTTTTACAAATAATACTGCTCCGCTAAGTGCGATTAGCGCAAACAATGTCGCCATAACACTTGAGCTGCCACAACCACCACTTCTAGGTGTGCAATCGCAGTTAGTCGGGCAATCGGTAATATGCGTACACTCTACTACACAATCGCAACCATCACAACCTTCCAAGCAACCTTCAGGCTGACAGCTACAATCAATCGCACAACCAGGCTCTGGACAATCGCAATCAACTGAATTTGCAGTCAGTCCTAGTCTCGCTGTCCATAGATTATCAATTATAGTTTGCATTCCCACGCCATGAGCAGGATTTGTTGCTACAATAAGCCACGCATCAGCGGCATTACGAGCAGTCACAAATGCATTCCAACTCGCTACTGTCCAGTCGCTTGCATTAAGTCCTGCATTAGCTGATGCTAACGCATCTCTAAGAGAGTCTGCAAAGTTCGGATCTACAACTTCAACCGCAATTAGCCCAAGTCTTGCCGCCCACAGATTATTAATTATGGTCTGCATGCCTACACCATGCTCAGGATTTGTCGCTACAAGCAACCACGCATCTGCGGCATTACGAGCTGTCACAAATGCATTCCAACTTGTTTCTGTCCAGTCGCTTGCATTAAGTCCTGCGTTCGCTGACGCTAACGCTGTTACAAGCGAATCTGCGAAGTTAGGGTCAATAGCTTGGGTTAGTCCTAGTCTTGCTGTCCATAGACTATTGATTATAGTCTGCATGCCTACACCGTGTGCAGGGCTTTCGGCTATAGCAAGCCACGCATTAGCCGCATTGCGAGCGGTCTCAAAGGCATCCCAGCTCTCTACTGTCCAACCACTTGCAGTAAGTCCACTATTTGCGACTAACGCAGCTTCTAGCGGGGCTGCAAAGTTTACATCTATTCCAGTAGGCACAAGTACAATCCGTGCCACAAACAAACGATAAATCAGGTCTTGCATTCCGACACCTTGATACGGATTTGTCGCCATAGTAAGCCATACATTAGCCTCGACTACAACTGCATTAAAAGCATTCCAGCTAACCACGGTCCAATCACTTGCGTTAAGACCACCAACTGCGGCTAGTGCATCTTTAAGCGGATCTGCAAAGTTCGGGTCAACTACTTCTGCCACAACTAGCTCTAGTCTTGCTGTCCACAAGGCATCAATTATAGCCTGCATACCTACACCATGCTCAGGATTTGTCGCTACAAGCAACCACGCATCTGCGGCATTGCGAGCTGTCACAAAGGCATTCCAACTTGCTACTGTCCAATCACTTGCTACAAGTCCTGAATTCGCCGACAC
The DNA here is from genome assembly GCA_009783985.1 of Bacillota bacterium. Lineage (GTDB taxonomy): Bacteria > Bacillota > Clostridia > Christensenellales > Pumilibacteraceae > WQVM01. Next base: position 16,302 of record WQVM01000028.1, read on the forward strand.
TAACGCAGCCACAAGCGGATCTGCAAAGTTCGCTCTGACCAACCCTAGTCTTGCAATCCACAAACGATTGATTATGTCTTGCATTCCTACACCGTAGTTAGCATCTGTTGCAACATCAAGCCACTCTTGAGCCTCAACCGCAACTGCATAAAGCACATTAAAACTCGCTACTGTCCAATCACTTGCAAAAGGCACATCAACAGCAATAAGTGCAGCTATAAGTGGGTCTGCAAAGTTAGGGTCTATTACTTCTACCGCAACTAGCCCTTGTCTTGTAGCCAATAAGCGATTGATAATATCTTGCATTCCTACACCATAATTAATATCTGTCGCATCGTCAAGCCACGCATTAGCTTCGGTTACAACCGCACTAAAAGCAGTCCAGCTTGCTGTCGTCCAATCACTTGCATTAAGTCCACTAAATATCGTTAGCACATCAATAAGCGGATTAGCAAAATTTACATCTACTAGTCCAAGTCTCGCGGTCTCTAGGCGACTCATAATATCCGCCATTCCTACACCGTGATTTACACCAGTCGTCACAGCAAGCCACGCATTAGCTTCGGCTACAACTGTCTCAAGAGCTGTCCAGCTAGCTATTGTCCAATCACTTGCCACAAGATTAAGCCCATCAACCACCGCCAGTGCATCTCTAAGCGGACGAGCAAAACTCATATCAACAAGCTCGAGTATCGCATCTTCTAACTGAACTATAAGGTTGAACATTTGAGCTTGAGTAACATCTGCATCAGTACGGGCAAGCCACGCTTCTGCATCATCAACTACGCTCATGAGTACCGCCCAGCTATTCGCTGTAAAGTCGTTAGCATCAAGGGCATCAACCGCATCTAACACCTGATATAACCCATCGTTACTAAATAGGGCGTCTATTTGCCCCTGTATCTCTCTTGTTGCAATAGCAACTTGAGCAGCTGTTCCGCTCACAGGAATGGTGTGTCTGAATCGATTGACTTCTGTTTGTAACACCAACCATCTAGCTTGATTCCAATCAGATTGATTAAGTGCATCAACTTCTGCTATAACTGCCGTAAATGCCTGAATATTCACAAGGCTGCTGATTGCTATCCCAATAAGAATTTCCATATCGTCAATTCTGTCTTGGTCGGCGGGACTAAAAGCTGGCGGATCATCTAGATCTAACTCAGTCCACAACTCATTCGCCTGTGTCAAAACCGACTGCAAAGCAGTCCATGAGTTAGTGGTAAAGTGGGCTTGATTAAGACCTGTCGTACTATCTATAGTAGCTCTCAAGCCTGCCACATACAAGCCCCCAACAGCAAGGTTATCTCTTGTTATAATTATGGCTGTAGTCGCTGAGTCAATCGCAGCTTGGCTAGGATTCTCTGTCCACAATAGTTGTCTTCCTGCCTGAACTGCAGCCGCATACGGTGCCCATGTCTCTGGTGTGTATACAGGTCTTCTGTTGTTAGCTTCATTAACCAAAGCACCCAATACCGAAGTATCCGCATCCCCTTGTTGCCATAGGCGCATACCTGTAATCATATAACCGCCTGTCGATGGAGCTGGCGTAAACCCTGTTGCCGTACTAAATGTCGCTATAACCAAATTCTGCCAAGTGCCTTGATTTCGGTCTTGCATTATTGCATTGCCGACATTTTCGTTAGCGTTATAATCCCTAGATGCCGTTGTTTGATTAGGTCTAGTTCCCTCACCGTTAGTTCTAAAAGGCAAGAAGTTGCCGTCAGGACCGACACCTATCTGAACCCATCCATCCTCAGGTGCCACTCTAAACCTTCTGCCTAGGTCATACATATTGATGCCTGAAAAATATCCGCCTGTAACAGCAATGTCAAAGTATATAGGCGTATCAAATGCCCTTACCCACGCACTAAAGAAGTGTACTGCACCGGGTGTAAAAAGATTGTCGGGTGTTGCACCCCATGGCCATCCCCTAAGTCCAACCTCAACCGCATCATGCGGAAGTCTAGCTGTTCCAAACTCAAAGTAAAGTGCTGTATTGATGTCACCCATTGCAGGCACAGAATCATGCTCTACCAGATTCGTAAAGCTAAAATACCCCAAGTCTGACCAAGGGCTTTCAATATTCGCAGGAGCTGGCAAAGTAGGCTCTCCCCTCCTAGAGTCATCTCGTCCAGTTGACATCTCAAAATTACCATTGCTGATTAGGTTAGTCCCAAAACCAAATTCTGTTCTAGTTTGAGCAGGAGTCGCGGGAGCACCAACAATAAATTCTAAGTTCATTCTCGCATTATTTAATGCTGTTATTGCACTGTCAATTTGGGGCTGTGTAGTGCCAGCAAGCGGATTACCATTATTATATAGTGCTATCGCTGCACTGCGTGCTACAACAAAAGCATCCCAAGATACTTGCGTGTGGTTACCTTGCTGGATACCCTGTGCAATGTTAATCGCACTTCTTAACGCACCCAAAGTAAGAACAACCTCAGTAGGCACAAGTCCGCTAAGTGCAGCATTAAGCTCTGTCGCTACGCTATCTATATTAGCTTGAATTGCTGGATTAAAAGCTACATTATTATTTAGTCCAAGGTCAGCCCAAAGCACCTCTGCCGCATCAAGCGTTGCTTGAAGTTGCGTCCAAGACGCAGAAGTATAGTTTGCTTGTGTGCGACCTTGTGCGTTAGTGATAGCTGTCGCTAGTCCACTTGTTATAAGGTAGTTAGGGGTTTGCCCCGTAGCTTCCCACAAGCGAAGTCCAGTAATCATATAAGACTCGCCTGCTTCAAAGAGAGGTGTGGTCCAGCTAAAGCCTGTAGCTGCTGGAGCTGTAACTATAAACAAATTAGCCCAGCCGAAACCCTCCACCATTCTTCTTACATCGCCCCAATCCTCATCCGGCGGAATTTCATTTGCCGCAGACGAATTAGGCATAAACCCATTGGTATTGGTAGTCGTACGGAAAGGCAAGAATGCACTACCCGCATCATTTAGCCCTATTTGAGTCCATCCGTCTTCAGGTGCAACTCTAAATCTTCTGCCTA
>WQVM01000029.1 GCA_009783985.1 Bacillota bacterium
GTAGGAACAAATTTTAACAAACAAAAGTCAGGGTCGGTATAAGATTTTTCGGCGTAAGCATCCTTAAATTTATCCTGCCAATATTTCTCCTTAACCGCCATATCCGTTACAATTTCCATATCGCCTTTGAGCATACATCCTTGCCATACTAATAGTTTGCGGCTGTAAAAATAAACGCTTGCTTTAGGATTTTTGCTTATCGCCATAGCCAAATTAGATGTCGTATTAGTGCTAAAGTATAGTTGGCTTAATGATTCTCTATACTTATCAGGAACTACCGCCTTAGTAAGCGGATACCCGTCTTCGCCAATACCAGTCAAAATAAAAGTATTTACTTTTTTGTATAGTTTCTCCGCTTTTTCTCTTGTTGTCATTATTACCTCAATCTATCAATTAGTTTTCTCGTATTTCTACCCGTCTAATCTTGCCGCTTATTGTCTTTGGTAGTGCTGTAACAAATTCTACTATCCTAGGATATTTGTAAGGTGCCGTATGTTTTTTGACATATTCTTGAATTTCTTTTTTGAGTTCTTCAGACGGAGTTTTAGCCGCAGTAAGTACAATTGTTGCTTTGATTAAATGTCCTCTAGTCGGGTCAGGCACACCTGTAATAGCACACTCAAGCACATAAGGTAATTCCATAATTACGCTCTCAACCTCAAACGGACCTACTCTGTAACCTGAAGTTTTGATAATATCATCGGTACGCCCTACAAACCAATAACAACCATCCTCGTCTTGGCGTGCAGTATCACCAGTATGGTAGTATCCGTCTGGTGCAGGAAATTCAACTTTTTTGCCTTTTAGATACCCTGCAAAAAGCCCTGGTGTGCCGTTAGGTTTAAGTACAACTTCGCCGACCTCGCCTATTTTTGCAGGTTTCCCGTCCGCACCTTGTAATAGCATCTCATATTGCGGCGACGCCACACCCATTGACCCCGGCTTTGGCTCCATACCGACAAAGTACCCCGTAAGCAAAGTCATCTCGGTCTGTCCGTAACCTTCCATAAGTTTGACACCTGTTGCTGCAAGAAACTGTTCATAAACTTCAGGATTGAGAGCCTCACCCGCTATACAAGCGTGTTTGAGACTAGATAAGTCATACTTGCATAAGTCCTCTTTAATAAAAAACCTATACATTGTCGGCGGAGCACAAAATGATGTAATTTGATATTCCTTAAATAACGGCAAAATATCCTTAGGCTCAAACTTTTCAAAGTCATACGACATAACCGCTGTTTCACAAAGCCATTGCCCGTAGAGTTTACCCCATACAGACTTAGCCCACCCTGTATCTGAGATAACATAATGCAATCCGTCAGGGTCAACATTTTGCCAATAACGAGCAGTCATAATATGACCCAGCGGATACTCAAAATTATGCACAGCAATTTTGGGCGGACCTGTTGTTCCCGAGGTAAAATACATCAGCATATAGTCGGTCTTTTTGAGTGATTTTGGACGGGCAAATGTCTTAGGATAACTAACAAATTCTGTATCAAAATTATGCCAACCCTTGACACTACCGTTGACCGTAGCCTTGATTTTGACACCCTTGCAAGTCTGCATTGCCTCATCAGCAGCAGTTGTCACATCATTTTCGGTAGTACTTATAATAGCTTTTATATCCGCTGTTTCAAAACGGTATTCAAAGTCTTTTTTTGTTAGCAAGTGCGTCGCAGGAATACCTACTGCACCTATTTTGTGCAAAGCATTGATAATAATCCAAAATTGATAGTGCCTCTTAAGCACTATCATTACCTTGTCACCTTTTTTGATGCCAAGTTTTGTTAAGTAATTAGCTGCTTGCGATGATGTCTCCGAAATTTCGCCAAATGTAAAATCCCGTCTTTCTTTATTCGCACCTATCCAAACAAGCGCCCTCTTATCGGGACATTTTTTGGCAAGCTCGTCAACCACATCGTAAGCAAAGTTAAAATTATCAGGAATATCAAAACTAATTTCGTTTATTATTCCATTGTTGTCAAAACTTTCCTTAACCCACTTTTTATAAAGCAGGTTACGGTATTTTTCGTCCTCTTGTCCGTTTTTCATTTTGCTTTTGTACTCCTTTGTTTTTTATAAGCGCATTTTCAAAAACCGTATCAATATTATCAGCGTATACTATCTCCAGAGTCTTAGTTATTATTTTTGGCAAGTCTGCCACATCTTTTTTGTTAGCCTCAGGAATAATTACTTTTTTTGCTCCGTGTCTCATACCGGCAAGAAGTTTTTCTTTAAGTCCGCCGATTGCAAGCACCTTGCCACGCAAAGTAACTTCACCTGTCATAGCCACCCGTCTATCGACCGGAATACCTGACAATACCGACAAAAGCACGGTAGCCATAGTGATTCCAGCACTGGGACCGTCTTTAGGCGTTGCACCCTCAGGCACATGAATATGAAAATCATTCGACTTAAACAACTCTCTGTCTATTCCGTATTTGTCAGCACGACTTTTAACAAGCGTTAGAGCCGCTTGACAAGACTCTTTCATAACATCCCCTAAATTACCTGTAAGAGTCAGCTCACCTTTACCGCCTGCAATTACATCAACCTCAATATTAAGAGTCTTACCGCCGCTTTGAGTCCATGCTAATCCTGTCGCAAGTCCGACTTCGTCATTCTGTCCCAAAACTGCCTCGTCAAATTTGACTGTACCGAGGTATTCTGACAAATCCTTAACTGTGACCTTGCGTGTCTTATTCTTGTCATAGTCGTCCGAAACAATATCTACAGCAACCCGTCTTGCGACTTGTGCTATTTCCCTCTCCAAATTCCTAACACCGCTTTCTCTTGTATATCCCTCAATAATATTCTCGACCGCTTTATCTTCTATTGTCATAGACTTAGTCGTAAGACCATTAGCTTCTAGCTGCTTTGGTATCAAATATCTTTTAGCAATCTCTAATTTTTCTTCGTATGTGTAACCTGATAACTCAATAATTTCCATTCTGTCAAGGAGCGGTGCAGGTATTGTATCAACTGTATTAGCGGTAGCTACAAAAAGTGTCTTAGATAAATCAAAAGGCACTTCCAAATAATGGTCAATAAATTTGAAATTTTGGTTAGGGTCAAGGACTTCGAGCATAGCACTCGCAGGGTCGCCCCTAAAATCACTTGACATTTTGTCTATTTCGTCAAGCAAGAATACAGGATTATTAACTTCGCTTTGCTTGATACCGCTGATAATCCTACCGGGCAAAGACCCAATATATGTGCGTCTATGTCCTCTTATCTCCGCCTCATCTCTTACACCGCCAAGACTCATAGATACAAACTTGCGGTCAATCGCTCTTGCAATCGAACTGACAATTGATGTCTTACCTACTCCCGGAGGTCCGACAAAGCACAAAATAGAACCCTTAATAGCGTTGGTTAGTTGCAATACTGCAATAAATTCTAAAATGCGTTTTTTGACTTTTTCTAATCCGTAGTGGTCCTCGTCAAGGATTTTTTCTGCTTTTTTGATATCACGGCTATCGAGGGTCGCCTTATTCCACGGCATATCAGTTACAGTCTCTACATAAGTACGGATAACAGCCGATTCGGGCGAAGTCGGAGGCATTTTTTTGAGGCGGTCAAGCTCTTTTTTGACTTTAGCCATAACATTATCAGGCAAATCAGCTTTTTCAGCTTTTGCCATATAATCACGGTATTCGTCCTCATTATCGCCAAGTTCTTCTTGAATAACTTTGACTTTCTCACGGAGCATATATTCCCGTTGATTTTTGTCAATGTTAGCCCTTACTTTCCGGTCAATATCACGGCTTGTCCGTATCAAATCCGCTTCGCCCATAAGCTTAGTTGTTACGGCTTCCAGCTGATTATACAGACTGGGTTCTTCCATTATCCTTTGTCTGTCAGCATCCGTCGCAAATAAATACGGTGCAAGCGTAGCAATAAACCTCTCCGGATTATTAGGCGTAATTTGCAACAATGCTTCTTTGGGGATTTTGCAATCTTGCTTAAAAATCTCAAACTGTTCGGCAGCAATTCTTTTAAGGGCTTCCATCGCCGTAGGGTCGTAAGAATATACCGGCGGCAATTCTTTAAGTTCAACCACAAAATAAGGCGACAATGCTACATAGCTCCCTATTTCCATTCTTTCTTTGCAGGTAGCTATTACTCTTACAATATCTCCCGGAACTCTAAGAACTTGCTTAATATTAGCAAGTACACCGACAGTATAAATATCCTCGGGTGCAGGTCTAATAGTCGCAACATTTTTTTGTGCGACCAAAAAGATATCCTCAGTACCCTCAAGTATTTTGTTAAGTGCCAAGATTGATTTTTCGCGGGATATATCAAAACTGACAGCTTGTCCCGGAAAAGGAACAATGCCCCTAAGGGCAATCATTACAACACCCTTTTTGTGCGGTTGTTCGGAGATTTGCTCCGGAGTTATGTTAATTTCTTCTATCATAAATAAAGTAAAGAGTAAAAAGTAAAAAGTAAAAAGTATTGACTAGTAAAGAATTAAACAATTCCGCACCTTTTACTTTTTACCTTTTACTTTTTACTTAGTTATTACGCTAATTTTTTGGTTTTTTCTTCTGCTACGCTAGCTTTTTTTGTCATTTTAGGTTTTTTACCGCTTTGTATACAGTCTTTAGAAATGATAACTTTTTGAATTGTCTTATCACTAGGGGTATCAAACATTGTATCCATCATACAAGTTTCGATAATTGACCTAAGTCCTCTTGCACCTGTTTTAAGCTCTATCGCACGGGCGGCAATCGCCTCAATAGCTGCCGATTCAAACTCAAGCTCTACCCCGTCCATCTCCATAAGTTTAACATATTGTTTGACCAAAGCGTCACGAGGTGTTGTCAAAATCCGAACAAGGGCTTCTTTGTCAAGATTTTTGAGATTAACGGTTACAGGCACACGACCCACAAATTCAGGTATAAGTCCGAATTTAATCAAGTCTTGAGGTTGAACCTGTGCCATTAGCTCTGACACTTCAGACTCGTTGCCTGTTTTTATTGCACCGCCAAATCCTAAAGATGTCGCATTGTTGCGCTTTTCTATGATTTTTTCGAGTCCCACAAAAGCGCCGCCGAATATAAACAATATATTAGAGGTATCTATTTGCAAACACTCCTGTTGAGGATGCTTACGACCGCCTTGCGGCGGAACATTAGCAACAGTACTCTCAACAATCTTGAGTAGCGCTTGCTGAACACCCTCACCCGACACATCTCTAGTAATTGAAACATTTTCGGATTTGCGTGCTATTTTATCAATCTCGTCGATATAAATTATTCCTCGCTGCGCTCTTTCAATATCAAAATCCGCCGCCTGAATAAGTTTGAGGAGTACATTTTCGACATCCTCACCTACATAACCCGCTTCGGTAAGAGTCGTTGCGTCAGACATAGCAAAAGGCACATTAAGAATACGGGACAATGTTTGTGCCAAAAGTGTCTTGCCGCACCCTGTAGGACCAAGCATAAGTATATTACTCTTTTTTAGCTCTATACTATCATTCTTGATGAGTTTGTTTGAGCTTTTGCTTTTTTTGGATTTTTGGCTATTATTAAAATTTATCCGCTTATAGTGATTATAAACAGCAACACTAAGCACACGCTTTGCATTCTCTTGCCCGACAATATACTCGTCAAGCGCTTCCATAATCTCCTTAGGCGTCGGCAAGCTAAACTCTGTGTCTGTCTTTTTGACTTTTGTACCGGACGACAAAACATCGCTACAAATAACGACACAAATATCACAGATATAAACCCCTTCGGGTCCTGCTACAAGGTCACTGACTTCGCTTCCGGCTTTTCCGCAAAACGAACATTTTTGATTGATTATTTTACTTGCCATTTAATTTCCTTATATATAATGCATAATGCAAAACGCATAACGCATAATGATTGACTTAATGTTTTGATGGATTATTCTCTAGCTTTACTTCTCGTCCGACATTATGCATTATGCATTTTGCGTTTTGCATTTCTCTTTTATGCATTTCTCTTCTCATACACCTTATCTATTATACCGTATTTAAGTGCTTCGTCCGCAGACATAAAGTAATCTCTGTCTACATCTCTTTCGATTTTTTCCAGCGTTTGACCTGTGTTACTTGCCAAAATTTTGTTCATTCGTTTTTTGATTTTGAGAATATGCTCGGCGTGGATGGCAATATCGCTTGCTTGCCCGTGCGCTCCGCCTAACGGCTGATGAATCATTACCTCACTGTTAGGTAAGCAAAACCTCTTACCCTTAGCTCCCGCCGCCAGCAAAAACGCACCCATAGACGCCGCAAGTCCCACACAAATAGTGCTGACATCACAACGAATATAATTCATAGTATCAAAGATACCCATACCTGCACTAACCGAACCACCGGGGCTATTGATATACAAAGATATTGCCTTATCAGGGTCTTTGCCTTCCAAAAACAAAAGCTGAGCAATTACTATGTTAGCTGTAATATCATCTATCGGACCGGTTAGAAAGATAATTCTATCCTCTAACAGTCTACTATAAATATCATATGAGCGTTCCCCCCGATTTGTTTGTTCTATAACCATCGGAACGAGAGCTGATGTAATTGGTGATGTGTCTTTTTTATTGTATATCACGATTGATTAACTCCTCATTTATATTTTTATTCCCAAACTGCGTTATCTTTTAGCAATCCGAACACCTTATTCATTACAATCTCATTCTTAAAGTATTCTATTCTGTCAGGCGGTGTTCCTTCCTTAAATTCCTCAGTCGTTTTGTTGACACTTTTTGCAAGCTCGGCGATTTTTGCGTCAACATCCTTATCGGTTGCCTTAATTTTTTCGGCTTTGACAATCGCTTCAAGTGTCAGACGCATTTTGACTTCGTTAGTGGCTTGCTCTTTTTTTGCTTTACGGAATTCGGCTTCGCTTGAGCCGGTATATTTGAAATAGTCATCAAGTTTCATACCCTGATACATCAGCCTCATTCCAAACTCCTCAAGCATATAGTTGGTATGAGTCTCTATCATACAGTCAGGAATTTCAACTTTGACATTTTTAACAATTTTTTCGATTAAGGCACTTTCGTTTTCGGAATCGCTTTTGCGTTTTGCCGTTTCAGTCAATTTTTTCTTGACATCATCCTTATAATCTTTGAGAGTATCAAATTGACTGACATCTTTTGCAAATTCGTCATCAAGGTTAGGAAGTTCCAAAACTTTAATCTCATGCAGAGTAACTGTAAAGCCTGCTAATTTGTCCGCCAAATCTTTGCTATGATAATCAGCCGGGAATTTGACCTCTATCAGCTTGCTGTCACCGACTTTCATTCCGACGACACCTTCCTCAAATCCGGGGATAAACTGCTTTGAGCCAAGATGCAACTCTTGCTTTTCGGCAGTACCGCCCTCAAACTTGACACCATTAACCGCACCGCAATAATCAATAATAACAAAATCATCCATTTGTGCCGCTCTGTCGGCTACATTTACTTTGCGACCGGCTCTTTGTCTTGCGTTATTAATTTCTGCGTCAACATCTTTACCCGTTACATTATGCACTATTTTTTTGAGTTTGATACCCTTATACTCGCCCAAAGCAACTTCGGGCTTGAGTGTTACGGTTGCCACAAATTTGACACCCTTATCGCTTATATCGTCCCATTTGACATCAGGTCTGTCAACCGGATAGATATCCTCGTTCTCGTCCAAAACCTTAGAATAAGCGTCCGGAAAAAACTCATTAAATGCATCATCAAAGAATACTGCCGGACCGTAATTGCGTTCTATTATTTTACGAGGCACTTTGCCTCTGCGAAATCCGGGAATATTATATTTTCCCTTTGTCTTATTATACGCTTTTTCTACGGCATCATTCCATTCTTCTGCCGTAAGTTCGAAAGTTATTTCCGCTTGCGCCTTTTTCTTTGCTAATTGGTACTTCATTAATTTACTCCGTTTTGTTTAGTAATCAATAGCTAGTAACTAGTGGTTAGTGATTAGTGACTAGTTTTTTGGATTTGACAATTATAGCACACTTTTTCAAACAATGTCAAATCTATTGACTACCCCTAAAATATAAAGTATAATATTAAATAGCTTTCCTAATCCCTATTCCCTAACCACTATTTCCTCTTTCCCTAAAATATGCCAAATGACGCACTTAATTATATGGCTCTTGTCGGTGAGTTAGACTCTCAACTAATCGGCGGACGAATAAATAAGATTACTATGCCTGCTAAGGATATGGTTATTTTGTTGATTTCTAATAATCGTACTACATGTAGTCTATTGTTGTCCGTTAGTCCGCAAAATCCCCGCTTACACCTAACAAATGCACAATATTCCGGTCTACCCGCCTCACCCGCTTTTTTGACACACTTACGCAAGCACATTAGCGGTGCTATTATAAATAGAATCCAACAAATACCTTTTGAGCGTGTTATTACATTTGACTTAATCGCAAAAACCGAATTAGGGCATACTTTTCCGCTTTCTCTTATAATTGAAATTGCAGGCACAAAAAGCAATATAATCTTAGTTGACCAAGATAACAAAATCACAGATTGTATCAAGCATATTTCGTTGGACACCGCTCCGCAAAGACCCCTATTGCCGCGAATGACCTATGTACCGCCTCCGCCTCAATCCAAAATATCACCCGATAATAAGATTGCTATAGCAAAATGCACGGATATCTATAAAGAAGTTTTTGGACTTGACAAAGTAACAATAAAAGAAGCTATCAGCAAAGGCAATCCTGCCGATAGCTTGCAACAACTGATATATCAAACCAAATCGCCAAAACCCTGTGTCGTATTAGATAGTAACGACAACCCGATTGGATTTTGTTTTGTTCCGTATAGTCACTTATCCCTAGACAGCAAGCTACAACCCGCAGACTCTCTGTCTAAGGCTATGGACACCTATTATAGTGTGTCCGCAGAGGTCAATCCCGTTGCCGCCAAAGCCACCGTTATCAAACGCTCTTTGGATACACTTGCCGCCAAACTTAACAAAAAGCTGTCAGCTTATAGACAGCAGTATAAAGACAGCTTAAATTTTGAGGATGACCGTATCAAAGGCGAACTTATCACTTCTAATATTTATCGAATCAAATCCGATATGTTAGAAGTTGAGGTCGATAATTATTATTGTCCCCATAACAGCACTATCAAAATCACTCTCAATCCCCGCCTTACCCCCGCCCAAAATGCCGCCGTATATTACAAACGCTTTAGTAAAAAGAAAAGAGCGGCAGAACAAGCTAAGCTATTAGAAACAGAAACATTAGAGCAACTGGATTCTATCCAAACCGCATTATTTGATTTGACTAGTTGCACTACTATAGATGACCTAGCCGATGTATATTCTATCTTTGCTAAGGAAACAAAACAATCCGCCACAAAAAAAAGCCCCATACCTAAGAAGGGTGGCGGCACTAACAAGCAAACTACTCTGTCCGCACCAATCAAAACCATAATAGACGGCTATACAGTTTTTGTCGGCAAAAATAGCACCCAAAATGACCGCATCACACGAGCCGCCGCCCCTAATGACATATGGTTGCACGCTCAAAAAATTCACGGAAGTCATATAATAATCAGCAACCCCGACAAAAAAAACATTTCTCTCGACACAATTAAAAAAGCCGCAAGCCTTGCCGCCTATTACTCAAAAGGTCGTGACTCAGGTTCAGTCCCCGTAGACTACACCCTCATCAGATATGTATCCCGCCCAAAAGGGTCACCCTTAGGCAAAGTCATCTACACCAATCAAAATACGATTAGTGTCATACCGCAAGACATAAACTAAACACTTGCCGCACAGTACAGTATTATAGTCAGTACTAGACACTTATATCAAGCCGTCATTAGAGCTGTTACGAAACCCTGTATTTTGACATAAAACATTATTGGTCTGTCATCCTGAGCGAAGCGAAGGATCTAGCGTTAGCGAATAAAAAACCATTAAAAAGTCGCAATTCCCTGCATTTTCCGCTTCGCTAGATCCTTCGCTTCGCTCAGGATGACAGACCCTTTTAATGGGTTTCGTACAGGTTGCGAGCCATCGTACAATAGATAGCAACGATAAGCATATGCGGTGAAATGAAAGATAGGCGGCAGAATAATAAATGGCAGTGCTAAATACAGGTGAAACTTCATTAAGTGTAAGTATATAGAAATGGTGACAGCAAATAGTAGGGGCGGTTCGCCCTCGACCGCCCGAATAACAATTATCCTTATTATATAATATTGTCAACACCTATTAAGGCGGTCGGGGACGCCCGCCCCTACAACTTGACATTACAACTACACTTGCACCAAGCCCTTACCACACGCACTTGGTTCAAATGGTAACCTTTGAGCATTTTCCATAAGGATTTCTTTTAGCTTGTCGGGAGTAAAGCGTGGCTCTTGCTCTAGGAGCAATGCACATATTCCTGCAACATAAGGTGCAGCCATACTTGTGCCGCTATGAGGTGCATAAAAATTTTCACCTATTGAGCAAGACATAACCTCTACCGCAGGGGCAGCTATGTCGGGCTTGGTTGTTCCGTCTACACCCACAACTCCACGAGACGAAAATGCCGGCACATAAAATCCAAAATCAGTACGCCCCACTCCTCCGACCGATATAATCTTGCGACTACAGGCAGGTGACATTACTGTTCCGCTCTTAGGACCTGTATTACCTGACGAGGCAACAACCGTTATTCCTGCGTCCCAGAGAGCCTCTGCCCCTATGACAAGCGGGTCAATCTCTTGCGGCTTTGCCCCAAAAGACATACATACAATGCGGATATTATAGGTCTCTTTGTGGTCGATTATCCACTGCATAGCTTCCAAAATTTTGAAAGCGCCGCCCTCGCCTTTGTCACCTATTGCTCTTAGAGCTATTACACGGCTTTTTGGGGCAACACCTACGAATTTGCGACCGCTTACAAGTCCGTTGCCAGACGCTATAGATGCCACAGCAGTACCGTGTCCAAAATTATCTATAGCAAAATCAACCCCGTCAACAAAGTCAACGAAAGCCGCTATCCTGTCGGTAGGCATAACAAAATCAAGATGCGGTATTATTCCCGTGTCGATTACGGCGATAGTTACACCGTCACCAAAATTACCCGCTGTGTGCGCTTCACAGACACCCGAATACAAATGCTCCTCACGACAATCAATAGTGTCCTCAATTTGCTCTATAGGAATATCATACGACACATCGTCATTGCTCGGATGCTCTGCCGACGAAGCAATCCTATGTAAAGTGTTCTGCCCTTGAGATTGCGTTGTCGCTTTGCTCCTTGCAACGACAGACTGACAGAAATTCTTTTCTAAAGTATAAACCTTGGACTGACTCGTAATCGCCCGCACAGAAGCAAGTCCTGCAATCTCTTTGATATCGTGTATATGCACATATGCGGCATGTGCCGATATAAAAGGATAACCGGCTATAATAGATACATTATAACCGTTCAAGTGTTTAGCTGCACAATCGTAATCGCTGCTAAAAATCAGACACTCGGTTTCCCCGTTGCCTGTTGCCATTATTCGCTTAATATCTTGACAGATTTTCATATGTATATAAGTGGCTAGTAGTTAATGCAATAATAACCACTAAATTCCTAATGTTACTCTTCGTTTTCGATAACACCGACAAGTCGCTCTAGCTTGCCTCTTTGCTCACGAGTTAGGTGCGGCGAAACTGTTTTGACAAAGTTTTTTAGCTCCGCACTATTGTATGTACCGTCACTTTTGCTTTGTGCCACCTTACTCATAAGTTGCGATACAAGTGCGTCCTCACCCATACCCTGATACTTGTTGATATTCTCTTTGAAATCCTCGGACATCGGAGGCAAATCCTTATTAGACCCGCCCTTGTTTTTGCACTTAAAGTTTTTTAATTCTTTTCCCATTGATACACTCCTTGTTATGTATGGTTACTATTATAGATATGCGTGCATATATATATAGTGTTACATACTTACAATTAGGAATTAGAAAATTAGGAGTTAGGAATTGTTGATTCAAATAATTTAACAGCAATTCCTAACTCCTAATTCCTAACTTTTAATTGCCACCAGAGGTGACTATGGATATGAGTTCAATTCTCCCCTTGCTTATGAATGCCAAAGGGGGCAATAAAAAAAATAACGATAGTGGTGACGAAAAATCAGACGACACTTCGGAAAGCAAAAAAGGCGGTCTTAATACCGCCGACCTTTTGTCAATGATGAATAATAACGGCGGAAATCTTGACCGCAACGCCCTAATGCAAAATCTTATCCCAAATATGATGGGCGGCAGTGACAACGGCAATATTGCACAAATAATGTCACTCGCTTCGGCTATGAATCAAAATAATAACGGCAATAATAATCGCCGTAACCGTCCACCCGCCGGAATCCGTCCTATTAAAGGAATTGCCAATAACGATGTGCTAGGCAAACTTGTCAAATTTTTTCAGTAGATAGGTATAAATTTTCAAAATCAATATACAATCGCTTGCTTTTTTTGCCATAATAGCCTATAATCATATAGGTTGTTTTTTCTTACTAATAATTGGTTCTCAAAGGACAAGCCTTAAGTTTGTTCACATATATGGTTCGCTAGCTCAGTTGGTAGAGCATTTGACTTTTAATCAAAGGGTCCCGGGTTCGAGCCCCGGGCGAGCCACCACATTTCTCAAATCTATTATTTTAGGGCAATTAGCTCAGCTGGGAGAGCATTTCCTTGACGTGGAAGAGGTCAGCGGTTCGATCCCGTTATTGCCCACCAAAAAACCACTATATATTGTGGTTTTTTTGCTATTTTAGGGCAAAAAACCACAAGAGCTTTTTTGTGCTTCTTAATATATTGCGTTTTATACACTTTTTATACACTTTTAGTGTTTTTTTAGCAAAAAATAGCATGAAAAAAGGAGGTTTTTGATATAATTTTTAATCTCAAAACCCTCCTTTTTCTTAACTTCACATACAATAATCACTACCATTTTGCTTATGTTGTTTATACTCCAAATAATCAAGATATTCATAATATTCCTTATAAGTATCTAAGCCTAATCTACTCATTTCTGACTTAACAAATTTGTAATCATCAATTTCATTTTTATTAGAATTTGTAATATCAGCTTTATTAGAAACAGGAGTTTCATCTGTCTTTACTTCTGTCATCGTAGGATTAAATATATTATCAAGGGCTATTGCCGCTGATTGATCACTACTCTTTATAAAGCGAGCATACCTATCAACGGTTATTGAGGTCCTAGCATGACCAGCTCTTGCGGAAACAGTAACTAACGGGACACCTGCGACAATTTGTATAGTAATATTAGTGTGCCTTAAACTATGGACAGTATAATGACCCAATCCCGCTGAAACAAGAATCTTTTTTAACCAACCTCTGTATGTGCTTGGATAAACCCGCTTTTCTATGTTCTTTTGAAAAAAGAGATAGTCGTTTTCACTATCCCCTATTTTCCCACTTTATAAAGCGAGCGTATCTATCAACGGTTATTGATGTCCTAGCACTTTTGCAGATTTTTTTGCTAATCAAAATCACGCGTTAGGGGGCCGTCCCGTTGATTTGACCCAGTTCCCTAGGTCTTTTGACCCCCCTTGGCTACCCACCCCCCTAAAAAAAGTCTAAAAATTATACTAAATCAGGCAATTTGCCGATTTTGCGTATAAAAGTTAGGGTGTTACTAATTCTGCCGAAGACACAGCACGCTGAATTAAGAGTTGGGTGGTATATTTGTCTTCTGACGAAGAAATCCAGTCAGAAAACTCTCTGTTGGCAACATAGATGATGCTCGTGGTGCTGTTTAAACTCATAAGTGTCTTATATAATAACTCAATATCGGGTTTTAGAATATCTAGATACAAAAACTCATCTAGCACCAACACATCTGCACCCTTAATTCGCGAATGTGTGATACGTGCCTGTTGCAGAATATTTTTGTTTTTTAGCACTAAAAATAACTCATCTAATTTTAAATATAGGACTTTGTAGCTGCTATTTATAGCGCAATTGGCTAGATGGACAGCTAGGGCGGTTTTACCTGAATTGTGTGAACCCATAATTAAGATATTCTCGCTTCTTTCTGCCCAATCGCATTTTTCTAGTTTTTCAACTTGATAACGCACACCTTCGTGCAAAGAATTTCTATCAAAAGATACTTGTGGCAAATTTGAAGTTTTTCTTACCCTTACAATGGCTCGCTCTTTTCTTACTTGAAGCTCCCTTTCGAAAATCCATAGCAAGTATTCAAGGTTGGTCATATTAAGATTGTTTAACTCAAATTTAGCATTGCCGACTGTATGGATGTTAAGAAGTTTTGCTAATTCCCTAATTTTATTTTTATCTATCCGCATACAACACCTCCAATTCTTTTGCTCTTTTTGTGTAATAATAAATCTTTTCTCTGCTTAAAAACGCTTTTGCAAGATTTTTGCCATGCTTTAATATAAGAAATGACATTAGTTCTGAAAAATTGCATATGTCTAATTTTAGACAATGCTCAAATGCAAATCCTAGCTGTTCATTTGTATAATGACGAATAGCCTGCAAAATTCCGATACATTGTTTAGCAAAATATCTACTATTTTGAGATTTTAACTTGTCAAAAAACTTTGCAAAAATATCATCGTTAGGAAAGTGTTTTTTTAGAATCTCGGGGCTAACATTCATTTGACTCGATTGATTTTCTAATTTTATAACCCAATTATCGCAAGTTGAAATTTTATGAGTGCAAACCAAATCGCCTGTCTCTGTGCAAAAAATATATAACTCATCGCCGACTTCCTCTACTTGCACTTGGCTCATTATTAAATTTGTGCCTAGTGGTAGTTCATATTGCTTTCCGTTATAATGAACAGTATTATTACCTAGGCTGCCAATGATTTTCTGCTTTGGCTTTAATAAATTAGCGTGGACTGGAACAAGATGTTTTTGTTCTTGCATAAATGCCTCTCTTGGCGTTTGCTTTCTAGAACCACTACTAACATATTCATTGCCAGCACCATCAAGCCATTTTAATGCAGCATACCTCAAAGCATCACAACCATAATAAGTAGTTCCGTCTAAAAAATTCCTCTTGCAAAAATTAACAATGCCCTCAACCCTTCCTTTTGTTTGCGGGTCGTGAGGCCTACAATAAACTGTAGCGAACCCAATTTTTCTTACATACTCTTCCCACTTTTTAACGAAGATAATATTGCCAAAATTTTCGCTTTGCACAAACACTCCATCCAAATCATAAAGGATTTTTTTAGTTCGACCGCCAAAATATTTGAACGCAAAGTTATGTGCTGTTATGGCGGTGTCGGTGGAAAAAGGTTTGGGTTCGAAATGAATATAACGAAAGTTGCTGTAACTTAAAACAAAGCAAGCAAAGTAGACTTTAATCCAAGTCCCATACATTGTTCGCATTCTAAATTCTCCAAAATCTACTTGCATCTCTTCGCCAGCTGGAAGAGATTCTCTGGCTGTGGTTAGTCGTTTAGAAAATTGCTCTAAGTCATTTTCAACCCTCAGTTGCTTTACAAACTTGTAGAATGCAGGCATTTTAACGCTGAAACTAGGAAAGTTTTCTTGCAACTTTAGATAGACATTTGTGCCTCTAATTTGAGGACAAATTTTTAATAAATCTAGCACAAATGCACGATAGTTATCCATATCACCGCTTATTTTGCGTTCTTCGCTCCAAAAGTCTGCTTCTGTCTTATGCCACCAAGTTCTCACTCGTTCTCTACAGATGCCTAGTTGCTTTGCTGTTTCTGTCTGGCTTGTGCCAATTTGTTGTAATTCTTTTATTCTTTTGAATTGATTGTAATTTATCATTTTTTATTATCTCCTGTTATTTTGTTAATTTAATATTTTTGTTTTGTTGATTTATTGCCACACTGTGACAACATTTTTGAGCGGCAAAATAACGGGCACTAAAAAACGACACGATAAAATTTTGTATTCAGTTGTCAATGTACAAGCAGACTACCAGCAAACAGCGGCAATATAAAAACGAGCCCCACACGGGACTCGCCTTGAATAAGTATAACATATACTATAAAAATATTGTCGGGTTTTATGACTTTATATTATTGCTTTTGTAATTTTAGTTTGATAATTTTATGAATGACTTGCCACCTGAATGAATACTAGAAACAAACCCTAGAAAATCATCTCTTCTACAAGCCTTGTAAGCATTGCGCGTCTCTAACGCAATATGACCAACTGGAGATTTTTCCTCTAGAAAATTTGACGCACAACTATTGATTAGCCTATTATCTAATACTCTATCAACAACTCTAACTCCTTCTACAAATGCGTTAACTATACCACCGATAATACCCTGAGGTCTGTTAGTACGAAAATAACAACAATTACAGTGCGTGTAGGCGCAACGAGAAGCAGAAAATGACTGATCTAAATCTCTCAATCTTTCGTCTCTTTGTCTAGTTTGTAGCTCCTCCAACTCAAAAAGCTGTTGCTTTAATTCTTGCAACTCTCTATTTGTATCGTGCCCAACATGTGACGCACCACATTGATATTGTAAGCTATAATATGGATACATAAATTATCACCTCCTCACCCTGACAAATTGCCTATCAGTTCAAAGACAATATTAGCATAACATATCCTAATAATCTTGTCAATACTTTGAGTGTCGCAAATTTTACATTTTTTCACTTTCTTTCACAACCACTAGTCAATTTAAACATTATCACAGCACAATAACAAGTTGTGCTGCTAATGCCCATCTAAAATCAGATTCATTTTTAGGCGGCTTACGGCATAAATTTATTTCATCTGTGCATTTCTTTCTTACGCTGCTAGGAAGATAATTAATTAAATTTTTTACATTGACTTGCAAATTGCTACTGGGAATATCTTTTATGTAGCATTTACCTAGTCTAGTTAGCAATAAAAACTTATTGTGCATCACTGCATTTCTTAACTCACTAATAGCAGTAAAGTTTGCCGCAATTCGTTTTGTGCTGCCAAAAACATATTTCTCTCTTAATTTGTTTGGCAACCCCTTTATCAATTCAAGCAATTTTCTAAAATCCAAACACTCAAAATCTATACTCTCTATATCTCCTATCTTATTCTTACATTTTTTCAAACTCTCTAACGCTTTAGGCGAAAGCATGCTGAAGTTGTCTTGAATGGCAGCCCTATAAAATTCCTCTATAAACGAGATAAATCTGAACAACACATTTCTAATCCGCTTGTCGTATCTATAAGTTGATGCTATCTCTGCATAAGTCAGCTGGTCATCTCTTTCTAGCGATAACAACAATTCCTTAATTTCAAGATGCTTTGCGACACCCTTAAAAAACAAGTATTTATCAGCACTTGCTTTTTCCTCTTTGGATATAGTTATATCGTTAAAAAACAATTCCTTTTTCATTTGTTAACTCCACAGGCGGCTGAAGGCATTTAGCGTTTCAAGAAATATCTCAAAAGACTTTTTATCTGAGCCCATATACTTATCTTTCAGTTTTAAGTATCTATTCTTAAATTCTAAAAAGCAATCATTGTCTTTAACAATCTGAAACTTTTCGGCATAATCCTTAGAACCTTGAACTCTATTCCAAAAATATCTATTAGTTGGTTTGTCAAACATGACGCGATGTGAAAACCCATCATTAAACTCTGCAATAATTGCAATGTCAAAGCTGAATATAATTTTACCTCTTTCTTTAAATTTTGCCGTTATTACTGATGTCGAGTTACTAGGATACTTAAAATCAAACCCCCTATTTTCTAAAGCTCTATTGAATCTTGCAATCAACATCTCCTTAATTTGTTTAGGATTGCCAATCAAATTTTTCTTATCTCTTTGTAAAATAAAGTTATAATCCAAATCAAATGGCTCAGTGCCTCTTTGAGTCACAAGCCTCTTCCCGCCGCTACCTATCAAGCGAATGTCAAAAGTAAAGTACTCTCTTAACTCTGATTGAACTTCTCTAAATATTTCCAAGCAAATCTTATTATAGTAAGTTACTTCTTTGTTATTCGAAAATTGATATTTCATAGTTGATTTACCTCAAAATCCACCGCAATGCTACTCTCTCTAATTGCGTGCATAACTTTTTTGACAGGCTGGTGCACTGGGTGGGCTTGATAAAAATCCAACGCCGCACGGTCTGTGTGCGCAGTAATCAGTGCTATATCATAGCTTCTCTCACTTGCCAAAAAGTCCTCGCCAACCTCTAAATCAATCATGCCCTCAATCATGCCTTTCATGCTGCTAAGCACCTCAATCGCTTTTTGTCTATCAGCTTGGTCTTTTAATTTAAATAATACAATGTGCTTAACCATTATCTTTTTTCTCCTCTAGTGACCAACCATTATCACCGTGATAAATCATTTGTTTAGTCATGCCGCCGTCAATTATTATATCTTGTCCTGTTATAA
>WQVM01000030.1 GCA_009783985.1 Bacillota bacterium
CGGTCACGGCTGTTGCGGGCGATTTTTATACCTCTGTATATAAGTAGAACAAAAGCCGATATTACCAGTATTACACCGATAAGACCAAGTTCCTCGCCTATTATGCTAAAAATAAAATCACTCTCGGCAAAGGGCAAGAATAAGTATTTTTGCCGTGAGTTGAATAGTCCCACACCAAAAAGACCGCCGCTGCCTAAGCTATAAAAAGACTGTATAAGCTGAAAACCTTCCTCAAGTGGATTTGCCCACGGATTGACAAAAGCCATAAGCCGAGCGACACGATACGGCTCCATAAGGATAAGCACAGGAATCATAAGGGCAAGAGGTACGCATAGGGCGACAAAGTGACTGATTTTTGTACCGCCGATAAAAAGCATAAGTAGCATAACAAGTCCGACAACCATAGTTATCGACATATTAGGCTCAAGCATTATGAGGACACAGATAATTCCGCCAATTGCAAGTATAGGTAGTAACGTACGAATTTGGTTCATTTTGGCGTGGTTTTTTGCCATATAGGCGGCGAGAAAAATAACAAAACCAAACTTGCTGACCTCACTTGCTTGTATAGTAAAAAACGGGAGTCTTATCCACCGCCTTGCGCCGTAAACCTCCATACCGACCCCCGGTATAAGTACAATGACAAGTAGTCCGATTGAGATTATGAGGATAGGAATGATAAGTTTTTTGAGAATACGGTAATCGAGTCTTGATAGTATTATCATAACGATAATACCAAAAACAACACCGATTATTTGTTTGTGTACAAAAAAGAAAGCGTCGCCGTGATTTCGTGCCGCTGCATATGATGACGCACTATAAACCATTACCACGCCAAAAACCGCAAGCATAATCGCAACTATGTACAAGGTGATGTCGTGCTTGCCTGTAGGCGGGGATTTGGCGGGGGTATCGGTTGTTAGGCTTTTTAGTTTTTGCATCTTATAAATAACGAATAATGAATAACGAATAACGAATAACGGCAGACAAGTATTTTAATAAAGTCAACCGTTATTCGCTATTCGTTATTCGTTATTCGTTTTGTCCCATATTTTTCACAATTTCAGCAAATCTCTCTCCTCTTTCCTTGTAATCCTTAAACATATCGTAACTGGCAGTCGCAGGAGATAATAGTACATTTTGGATGTCGCTATTAGAACAGCACTCAACTGCTTCCTCTAGGCTGTCGCATATTATCACTTCTTTGGCATAGATAGCACCGATAGATTTTATTGCTGTGGCTGTTTCGCCTATGGCTGTTATGTATGTAATATGCGTTGGTAGCTCGTCAAACAATCGTCCAAAATCGTATCCCTTATCACTACCACCCAAAATTAGTGCTGTGTCGCCCTGCATACTCTCGCACGCTTTTAAGCACGCATCTATATTTGTCCCCTTGCTGTCGTCATAATACCGCTTACCGCCGTAAGTTCCAATAAACTGCAATCTATGGTCATCAAGCTCAAAGTCGGCAAAGGTCTGTGCTATTACTGTACGGTCAACTCCCATAATTCGGGCGGCAGCAGCAGCGAAAAGTGCATTACTGACATTATGGTCACCCTGTAATTTTAGGTTGCTTCTGTCGCAAATTACTTCATCAAAATAATATAACTTACCATCCAAAAGATATGCACCTGCAACAACTCTCTTAGTGCTTACAAACAAAACATGACTACGAGGAGCAAAACCCTCAAGATACTTAATAGGGATATCGTCCATTGACAAAATCAAAAAGTTTTTTTCGGTTTGGTTTTGGGCAATTTTGAGTTTTGTCTTGGCGTACTCATCCATTGTTCCGTGGCGGTCGAGATGGTCGGGTGAAATATTTGTAATCATAGCAATCTCAGGAGCAAAGCTGGTTATACTCTCTAACTGAAAAGAACTTGTCTCGCAAACAAGCACATCGTATTCGTTACTTTTAAGCGAAGCGGACGCAAGACTTTTGCCTACATTGCCTACAGCATCCGTTCTAAGCCCTCTGTTAGCCAAAATACGGTGCAATAGCCTTGTCACGGTAGTTTTGCCGTTAGTGCCGGTAATGGCTACAAGAGGACAACGGCAAAGCCTGTAGCCTAGCTCAAGTTCTCCCATTGTGTCAATGTTTTTTTGCTTTGCCTCTTGTATTGTCGGATGCGTTATTGGCACACCGGGACTATGTACTACTATTGATATGCCTGTTAGCTTTGGCGGTTTGCCACCGTCAGAATCGTCAAAAATCTTTGTGTTGTATCCCAAAGATTGAAGTGCTTCTGCCGCTCCGCTTCCGCTTATGCCTTTGCCTAATATAAGTGCTTTTTTCATCATAACTGAATTATTAAATCGCTCCGCTTACTAGTATAGCTACAATACCGCACAAAAAGGTGATAACCATATATACGAGGACAATTTTGCTCTCGCCTACCCCTTTTCGCTCTAGGTGGTGATGCAAAGGTGCCATAAGAAAAATTCTCTTGCCTTTAGTCACCTTAAAATACGCAACTTGTATTATTACTGATATGCTTGTAAGCACATACATTATTCCAACAATCGGGACAAAAATAGATAATCTGCTCAAAATCGCTAAGCTTGCTAAGCCACCGCCCAAAGCAAGCGAACCCGTATCGCCCATAAAAATCCTTGCTTTGTAACCGTTAAAGACCAAAAAAGCCAAAAGACCGCCGATAAGTGCACCGCAATAGACCATAAGATTGCGCATTTCTTGGTCCCATGCCTGCCCCATATAGACAACACCGGCAGCAAGTGAAATGAGTACGGCAAATATAAGCAGATAAACAACCGTAACACCGCCTGCAAGACCGTCAAGACCGTCCGTTAGGTTAACCGAATTACTCATTGCCAAAAATATAAAGATAGCAAACGGAATCCCTATCAATCCCATATACAACTCGTTAAAACCAAACGGCAACAAAACTCCCGACGCTATGTCAAAGTTGACAACGGCAAACCATGCGATAATTCCTGCAACGGCTACTTGACTTATTAGTTTTTGCCAAAAACCCAGACCCTTGTTACGCTTGAAGTATACCTTGATAAAATCATCTAAAAAACCTATGACCCCATAGCCGAATGTAACCGCCAGCGACATCCATAAAAGCGACGCTTGTCCCCGAAACATTATCACAGATGTAATAATTAACGCAAGGATAAAACCGATTCCCCCCATTGTAGGAGTGCCGGCTTTTGCCTGATGATTGTCAACATAATGTAAAATTGTCTGCCTTAATTTTAGTTTTCGGGCAAACTTTATTACAATAGGCGTCAGTAACATACCTATCGTAAACGCTATTAAAATTGAAATGAAAAATCTAATCATAACTAGGTTAATTAGGAATTGTTGGCAAGAGTTAAATTAAAATAATTTTAGCAATCAATCATTATGCGTTTTGCATTTTGCAATATTCTCATCAATCATTCCTAATTCCTAACTCCTAATTCCTAATTGCACCTCTACGCATTCATAATCACTAAACTCGTGCCTTACGCCTTTTATCTCTTGGTACTTCTCGGCACCTTTACCTGCAACCAATACAATATCATCTTTGTTTGCTTGCTCTATAGCATAGATTATCGCTTCTTTGCGATTTTCTATACACACCATCTGACAAACACTCCCCTCAAAACCTTTTGCGACCTCTTTGATTATCTCATTAGGGTCTTCGAATCGTGGGTTATCGCTTGTTATCACAGCTAAATTACTGTATGCCGCAACCGCACGCCCCATAGCTTTGCGTTTGGTTTTGTCCCTGTCACCGCCTGCCCCGAACACGGTAATGATACGGGCAGGTGCAAACTCCTCTATACAGCTAAGTATGCCCAAAAGTCCGTCCTCTGTATGCGCGTAATCGATTATAACATTACACTTGCCTTCAATCACATCAAAGCGTCCTTCAACAGACTTGAGCGCGGCGATTCCTTTAGCAATATCTTTGAGTCCGATACCTAAGCCGTACGCTATAGACGCCGCACAAACGGTATTATACATATTAAATTTACCCGGTGTTTGATATATAATCGGGACGGTAAAACCCCTTATGGTTAGCTTGTAGCTAAGACCTTTGGCATTTTGCGAAAACTCTGTGGCACATATATCAGGCAAGGACTTGCTCTCACCGTCTACATAACCGTATGTCAGCACAGGCATATTAGTCTGCCTGATTATTCGTTGCCCCCACTCATCATCGGCATTGACTACCGCCAGCTTACCGTATAGTCTATCAAAATAACTTGCTTTTGTATTGCCGTACCGCTCCATAGTCCCGAAATAATCAAGATGGTCTTGCGAAAGATTAGTAAATGCTGTAGCATCGGCAAAAACACCTGCAATTTTGCGTTGGTGTATTGCGTGTGCCGATACTTCCATAACCACATACTTGATTCCGTCCGCCACAAGACGGGCAAAGGTACTTTGTAATTCTATCGGGTCGGGTGTCGTATGTAATGAGGGTGAGGTTTGACCATTGCAGATTATACCGTTAGTGCCGATTATCGCCGTTTTTTGCCCTGCTGTTTCGATAATTTTTGCGACAATATAGCTTGTGGTAGTTTTGCCATTGGTTCCTGTTATGCCCACAATCCTTAATTTGCCTGTGGGATAGCCGTAAAAAGTTGCGGCGATTTCGCTCATAGCGGCTCTTGTATCGCTGACCAAAATTTGCGGCACATCTGTGTCTAGCTTTTTTGATACGACTAATGCAACCGCTCCTGCACTAAGTGCTTCGGCAGCATAGTTATGACCGTCTGTGCGTGAGCCTTCTATGCAAAAAAACAAACTACCAGGACGAGCGTCCCACGCAGCGTGGCAAAGATGTTCTATATTTACCTCTCGTGGGTTAATCAGCGTTGCTGTCATTGGCAGTAGTTTTGATAAGTACATAAATAATTGGGTCTCCTTGAATAATATGTAAATAATGAAAACTTAAAACTTAAAACTTAAAAGTGAAAAGTGAATGACTAGTGTAATAGCTAGTTATAATCCGTCAAAAAACTAAGTCAATCATTTTTCAATTTTAAGTTTTAAGTTTTCATTAGCTATCCTGCTCTAAGTAACACTACATCTCCTACCTTTAGCGGTGTTTGGGGCGACGGTATAGTTGATGTCACATTTGTGCCTTCGCCGGCTACCTCTACATGAAGTCCCAGTCTTTCGGCGGCTCTTACAGCCTCGATTAGTGGTGTGCCGATAAAGTCGGGCATAACAACTGATTCTCTTTCTTGTGGCGGACGGGTCGGCGCAAGACCTCTGTACTCAAAAATCTGCCCCAAAACACGCCCTGCATAAGGTGCCGCCAAAATAGAGCCGTAATATAGATACGATGTAGGCTCGTCAACAATCATAAGCACAATATAACGGGGGTCTTCGACAGGTCCGAATCCGATAAAAGACGAAATATAATTACCCCTGTCAATTGCACCGTCTCTATATCTTTGTGCCGTACCTGTTTTGCCGCCGACACCAAAACCCTCTACTCTTGCCTTGCTACCGCTTCCGTTGTCCACAACATCGGCAAGCATAGCACGCATTCGCTCAGAAGTACTTTGACTCAAGACTTGCCTTATCTGATTAGGCGTATGGTTGTATATAGTTGTACCGCAAGGAGCGGTAACATCGGTAACAAAATGCGGTTGCATAAGTCGTCCGCCATTGACTACTGCGGCGGTCGCTGCAACAAGTTGTAACGGCGTAACGGCTATTGCGTGACCAAAACCTATACGGGCAAGGTCAATATTTTTGACATATTCTTCCCTAATAACAAGTCCTGGACTCTCACCAAAAAAGTCAACTCCTGTCCGCTGACCAAAACCAAAATTACGGATATGTTGATAAAACTGCTGTGTACCCATTCGTGCCGCTAGTTGCATAAAAACGACATTACAACTTTTGTTGACGCCCTCTATAAGGTCAACCGAGCCGTGCCCGATACTTCGCCAGCATCGTATCCGCTGACCGTCAACAATATGCGAACCGCCACAAAAAAATCTATCCGTATCACGGACAACACCGCTCTCGATAGCCGCCGCTGTAGTAAAAATCTTAAAGGTTGACCCCGGTTCGTATACATCAACAATCAAAGTACTCTTACTAAGTGCATTAAGAAGGTCTATATCGTTTCTGGGAGGCTCATTGAGGTCATAGGTAGGGCTTTCGGCAAGTGCAACAATCCCGCCAGTATTGACATCCATTACAAGCATTCTTGCACCGCTTGCACCCCACTCAGCGTGTGCCGCCTGTACCGCACTCTCGGCAAAGGACTGAATATTATAGTCAACCGCAAGCGTGATATTAGCACCCGGAATAGCGGGCAGATGCCTTGTGCCACGACTCGGCAAGCGGATACCTATAAGGTCAGTTGGAGTCATTACCATTCCGTCCACACCACGCAAAAAACGGTCAAAATAACCTTCTATACCATTTTGACCCACATTATCAATATTAGTAAGCCCCAAAATCCTTGACAAGCTCGACCCGCCGGGGTAATTGCGAGTCGAATTATAGGACATATAAATTCCCTCAAGTCTCAAATTACGCACTGCTGTAGCTCTCTCAAAATCAACACCCCGTGCAAGAGTTATCTCACCTGTCACAGCATTACGGATATTATTAGTCACACGCTCGACATCAAGGTTAAGAATCGGTGCCAAAGCTGTCGCAACCACACCTGCATCCCTAATAGAACGAGGACGGGCATATATAGCAAAAGTATACTTGTTATCAACAAGTGTAGTACCGCACGCCCCATAAATCCTGCCCCTTGGTGCCGAAGTAGACAGTTCCCTATGCCATTGGTCTTCGGCTAAATTCCTAAGCCACCGCCCCTGCACAAGTTGAACATAACCGATACGCACGACCAATCCGCCAAAAATAAATCCGAACGCCAAAATAAGCGCAAGTAATCTCTTACGCAATTTGATATTAGAGTTGCAAAAATTATAGTCCATAATTAGTAACTAGGGCTAACGATAACGCAACCCTATCTAATTATAACTATTCAAAACTATGTAAAATAATACCCTTAAAATAGTAGTAAAAAAAACAAAATAACGAGCACAAAAGGAATACTGTAATTATCTAGTTGTAGGGGCGGAAAATGAAGCCTGACCGACTATCGTCTTTGCGAGCCGTCGCTACAAAAGATAGTAAGGATAAGTATCTGCGGCGAAGCAATCTAGCTAAGGAATATATGGATACACGATTATCTATGTTCCCGTCTATTCCTTAGCTAGATTGCTTCGCCGTACAGCAATTCCTTATTTCCGACTTTAGGGACGGCTCGCAAAGACAGATGGTGGGTCAGGCTTCATATTCCATACCGATTGAACAATACCCCTAATCGCAGGGGCGATTCACCCCTACGACTAGGTAGCTGTACTTCTCAAAATAATAATCCGCTAAAACTAATGTTATTACTAAGTCATAACTTCCGTCATATTTTTCCAATATTTTTTAGGCATAAAATTCATTCGGCATCGCTCATTACGGCGTTCCTTAATTGCAATTGTATCATAAAACAATCGCCACAATTTTTGATAATCTTTTTCTTGATTGCTTAATTCGGGCATCTCATAATTATCCAAAAACTCTAAGCGGATTTGATGATTAGCGTATATCAAACCAAGCTGACGGTTTTTGTCATAAATCAAAAATTGCTCATTAGGGTATCTATCAGCAAAATGATTAGCCAATAACGGCAAAACATTGTTCTCCGGCTCGATAATACTTACTAATGCCCCATTCACATCAGAAAATCTTGCAAACTGAATAAACCTTCTGACCTCTAGATTCAACAAGTCCATTCCCTTTTGAATCTTGCTAAGGTAATCGTTACTTAGTGCCCCTGCAACAAGTCGTCTGGTCGGACTAAAACCCGTACTAATCACATCAATAAATTTTGGACCACACCTAAATCCCTCTCTCAAAAAATGTATTAGTGCTATTTCTTTATCCTTGATATTAGCCAAAAAACTTTGCTTAACATAATCAAGTGCTTCGTAATTGATTTTTTGCGGGATAGCTTTAAGAATTCTTTTTGCTTTGACTTCATCAGTTTCTATGTCTTTGATTTTGAACAACGAAAAATCATCGCTTGTAATTTGTACAGGCATTTCTTTTTTTTCAAAACTCTCAAATATACACGAAAGCATTCCAAAAAAACTTCCGTCATATCTGTAACAGATATCTACAGGCTCAAAATCTTTGACCGAATTAAGCAAAAACCTAAGCTCCTATTTTGTGCCAAAAGCTCATTTGTCTATCATTGATTGACATATGTGCAGGTGTAAAAGTCACCCCTTGCCAATATCCAATATTTGGTGATATGTCTTGCATAGCATTTGTTTTCCTAGCTGTAAGATACTCGGCTAATTCCAAAAAGGTTTTTAGACCTTTAAGTTTAGCCACTGCACACAATTTGTCGAATTCATTTAATAACATTTTTATTTCCTCTCTTTTAATATATTTTTTGTTTGACCTATAATTGACCGGTCAGACTTTTGATAACTTCTTCTTTTGGAGTTTCAAACATTGATGATTGTACCCCGCTCTTATAATGACTTTGGAATCTTTCCAAAGCAGCTCTTGAAAGCAAAGAATTTAGGATTTGGCTTTGATTTATTCTTAAACCTTCAAAAGATTTACCGCTACACAAGATAAAATACTGCGCTCTTTTTAATACTACTCCCAGTTTTTTTAAGTCAACAAAGGACAGCTTGCCTAATCTTCTTGCCGATACTATTTTTCTTGCCGACATTATCCCTATCCCCGGCACTCTCAAAAGCACTTCGTAATCAGCTTTGTTGACATCAATCGGAAAGACTTGCGGATTATTTACAGCCCAATTACATTTTGGGTCTAAATAAGGATTTAGCATAGGATTTTTTTCGTCTAGGATTTCACCCGACTTAAACCCATACACACGCATTAGCCAGTCTGCTTGATAGAGTCTATTCTCTCTTAGTAGGGGTGGTTTTGTATCAAGTGACGGCAAGGACGAGCTTTCAACAATAGGCACATACGCCGAATAAAACACTCTTTTTAGCTGATATTTGTTATATAACCCCTCTGACAATTTTATTATCGAGTAATCTGTCTCAGGCGATGCACCCACAATCATTTGGGTGCTTTGACCTGCTGGCGCAAAGCTAGGTGCTTTTTTGTATACAGCTAACTGCCTACTCTCACTCAGCTTGTCCTTAATAAACTGCATAGGCACAAGGATTGACTCTTTAGACTTATCGGGTGCAAGACTTGTAAGACTTGCCGCAGACGGCAACTCAATATTGACACTCATTCTGTCGCACAAAAGCCCTAACTCATTAAGTAGTTCTTTATCCGTCCCCGGTATAGCCTTTGCGTGTATATATCCATAAAACTTATACTCTTCTCGCAATATCCTTAATGATGCAATCATTAGCTCTGTCGTATTATTAGGTGACCCTACAACCCCGCTTGACAAAAACAACCCTTCAATATAATTTCTTTTATAAAAATTTATTGTAAGTTCGGCAAGTTCTTTAGGGGTGAATGTAGCTCTAGGGGTGTCATTAGTAATACGGTTAGTACAATAAGCACAGTTATACACACAAGAGTTGCTCATCAAAACCTTTAAGAGTGATATGCATCTGCCGTCCGCCGTAAAGCTATGACAAATCCCGCAAGACTCGGCTTTTCCGATTCCTTCACCCTTGGGCGCTTTTCTGTTGACACCGCTAGATGTGCAAGCCGCATCATACTTGGCAGCCGCCGACAAAATTTTAAGTTTTTCAAAAATATCCATATTTGATTAGACTCTTAATATTTGCGAAAACTTCCTACAAGCACTCCAAGTATACGGCAACGATTAGGAGTTACAATAATATCTTTATAATTAGGGTTTTCGGCTTGCAAGGTAATACTGTCACCCTGCGGACGGAATGTCTTGATTGTCGCATCCTCCTCATCTATCATTGCGGCAACTATATCACCCTTGTTAGCTGATGACTGCATACGGATAATAAGCATATCGCCGTCATATATCCCTACTCCTGTCATACTGTCGCCTTTTGCGTGTAGCATAAAATGCTCCCCACGACCAACAAGTTCCTCAGGCAAGCGATAGACATTCTCATAATTTTCTATCGCATCAATAGGGCTACCGCAAGCAATAGTTCCGACAAGAGGTACAGCCTTGTGCTTAGTCAAAAAACGGTCATCCAAAGCTATCGAACCATCCGCCTCGCTATCTAGCTCCCCCTGCTCCTTAAGCACCTTAACGCACCTTTGCACCTGCCCGATAGACGGCAACCGACAAAGCCGCATAATCTCCCTATACGACGGCGAACGACCTGTATCAAGCTGATATTCCTTAATACACGCCAAAACACTATTAATTATGTCCTTATTCATTACTTGCATATACAAATACCAATACGATACATTGTGTATCGTATTGGTATTTTAACATATCCCAACATATATTGCAAGCATTTTTAACCTACAAAAATAATTTTCTTAAAAATTTTTTTTTGCCCCTATAACATCAAAAAAGCACCTCCCAAAAGAAGTGCTTTTAATATTTAGGCATTACCCCATTATATATTTTTTCTAAGATAAATAATATGTGATGCAATATACGACGCAATAATTGCTACAACCCCAACAGCAAAAGATATTATGTTTGTCAATGTCTGATGATTACCAAAAGTAGCCATCACATTTAAGCTCCTATTAAGGTTAGCCATTTGTGCGAATGCCGGCAACATAAGAACAATATTAACCAAGATTATCGGAATCCACATAAAGATACGACCTTTTTGGTAGCCAAAGCGATAAAGGAACGGTGTCTGAAAACCTACTGATATCGTATACATCGCAAATGCTAGTGCCGTAGCAAGTAATATCATTCTGCCATCAAGTGTCTGATGAAAAGCTAAGTCAATGATTATGCCTGCACCAATAGCCACCGCATAAGATATAACAAATACTATCAGTACCATTACATATCTTGCAAAGACCATTGACTTACGATTAGTCGGCAATGTCGCATATAGGATACCTAGATTGCTTTTTTCGGTAGACTCATACGGAAACGCCATTACTGTGCCGGCAAAAATCATAAGTGAAATTATAAAGAAAAATCCCGACTGATTGAGTAACGCTATAGCAAGCGAAAATCCAATAAACATCAGCCACCACTTCCAATATGGTGCAAGTAACTGAAAATCAAGTTTTAATAATGCTTTAATTTTTTTCATTGTATACCCCCTCCTTTGTTAAACCGAACAACCAATTCGTCCATAGTACAGGCTTCTGTAACTATTGAGTTAGGCAACTGAGCAAGTTTTTCCATAGCGACTATGCCGTCAAAATTAACCCTAGACTCATCATAGCCGATAATCAAACTCTTTTGCTCCGCTGTCAACAATCCAAGCCCACCCTTAACTACAACATATTTTTCGAGCAGATTATCCTTAGTGTCGCTATGAATAATTTTGCCGTCATCAATAAAGGTTATATAATCAGCTATTTTTTCTAAGTCAGATGTTATGTGTGTCGAGAATAAAATTGACTTATTCTCATTGGATATAAATTTTTTGAGTATGGACATCAGTTCATCTCTTGCAACAGCGTCCAATCCGCTTGTCGGTTCGTCCAAAATCAACAAATCAGGGTCGTGAGCCATCGCACACGAAATCATAATTTTCATTTTCATACCACGGGACAGTTCTTTAATTTTCTTTTTTGGATCAAGCGAAAATTCCGAAAGCATTTTCATAAACAAATCATTGTCCCAATCAGGATAAAACGGCTTTAGTGCCTTGCCTGTCCTGATTAGTGTCCAATTTTCTTCAAAAAACGGACTATCCATAACTATTCCGATTTTTCGTTTTACATCGGCTTCGTGTAGCAGGTTATCCTTGCCAAAAATCTTGACCTCTCCGCTGTCACGGATTAGCATATTAAGGATTGACTTGATTGTCGTTGTCTTACCTGCACCATTTTTTCCTACAAAGCCCATAATATAGCCCTTAGGAAGTGCAAATGACACATCATCAACCCCAAATTTGCCAAATTTCTTTTTTAGATTTTTAATTTCTATAGCGTATTCCATTGTTTTTTTACTCCTTCAACAAAATGTCTAATATTTTTTTGAGTTCTGCTTTTGTTATCCCGACTGAATTACCACACGCAATCGCCTCAGCAAAATGCCTCTCAATCTCTTTTAGTTTTTGCTCTTGTATGTGTTCTTTATTCTTTGGAAGTACAAAACAGCCTTTGCCTTGCATTGTCGCAATAAAACCTTCCGCCTCCAATTCGTTGTATGCACGCATAGTCGTAATCACACTAATCTTTAAGTCATGTGCAAGCGCGCGAATTGACGGCAACATCTCCCCTTCCGCAAGTTCATCACGAATTATTGCCAAACAAATCTGTTCTTTTATTTGCTCATAAATCGGAGCATCTGACTTGTTAGAAATGACAATATTCAACCCCCTACCCTCCTTAACTGTATATATCATACATTAACAGTATATACAATGTCAAGCGTTTTTTGGACATAATTTTAAGTAATTTCGCAAATCCGCCTTATTGTTGCTGGCTGGGGTTCATAAGGCTATCCCCATCGGTTTAACCCCGACACGCCCTTATAACGCCGTCATATTGCTTAATATTGCCCAAGTTTTCAACTCCGCTTTGTCTCGTGCGGGTTGGGCGTTTTCTCTGCAATAAGTGTCCGTTATCTGCCCCGCACCTTTGGAATAGGGGCGACAGGCGGCAGCCCTTGTAGTTTGGTTGTCACGACATCGTGCAATAAAGGAAGAAAAACCATAGGGCGGCAGGTCATTTTTGCAAAAGTTTTTTAATTTTTTTCAAAATAACTTTTATCCTGTCTTGGACGGACTGCTTTGTAATGCCCAAAAGCCTGCCTATCTCGGTTTCGTTCTTGCCCTCGTAGAATTTCATTCTCACGATTTTTTGTTGCTCCGGCTGGAGCGTTGGAATCACCGCAAGCAAAACCTTGACCAGTCCGTCCCTCTCGGTCTGCTCTTCGTCCGCTATGTATTGCTCGTCCACTCCATCGCTGCTCACAATCTGCGCCCCATCGTCCAACAGACCGTTAAGCGACAGCGTTTTATTCCGCTCCCCTTGCTCCCGCTTGTCCCGCCGCCACTCGGCTCTTTGAAATTCTTGATGCCTCGCTATAAAGTCCGCATCGTCACTTTCCACCCACACATACTTGGTAGGCTCGTAGTAATACTTGAATTTAGCCATTGCAAAATTCCTCCGTTTAGGTTGATTTTTCAATCGGCACAATCGGACAAATTTCGCAAAAAAAAGCCCGACAGCCGAGAACTAAATCTCGGCTGTCGGGCTATGCCTTTGTGTGTTGCTTAATATTTTGGGTGTCAAATAAAAAAAGAACCCGACAAATTTTAGAAAACTAAACCTTGATTTAGTCCTTAAAAATTTGTCAGGTTCTTACTCTTTCAAAGAGAGTTCCAACGCTCTGCAACAAATGTCAATCGGGAGCGATTCGTGCGCTCCCGACCCATTTTTAATTACAATAGAAAATTATCAAATTATGTAGCCTCTGCTCTTAAAACACGCTGCATAACTATCCTGCCATCTTTTATTTCAATGGTCATTTTCTCGCTACACTTAGGGCAGGTAATCTCTACAATAGACCCCTCACCTGCCTTTAGTAATTTGTACCCGCATACGGGGCATACTGTGTAATAAGTCATTTTATAAACTCCTGTTCCTCATTTTTATAAAGACACTTGCGGAATATATCCAAATACTCCTCCAGTCTTTCCAAAAAATCATTATTTATTTTTCCGTCTCTTTCGTGGGTTATCGCACTTTTAACAAGACCATCCACCGTCCAATAGATAATGTTTATTGCTTTTTTGTGGTCTATTCCTTGGCGGAACAACAATTTGCCTCTTTGTCCATATAACCTTTCCATTATTTCTTGGTTTTTTTGGTTGTAAAGAGCCAATTTTCCTGCACTCGGATTATCGGATGTGTGGGCTTCCATTCCGAATAAAAAATCAAAAATATATGGGTGCTTCTCTGCAATGCCTTTTTTGAGTAAAGCAATTTGCTTAAAAGTATCCAAAATATTTTGCCTGCCAGTATTGAGAACATTAAAATACTCGTTTTGCATAATATCTAAAGCATAATCTATTAGATATTTTCCTAGTCTCTCTTTGGTATCAAAATAGTGGAACAAAAGCCCCTTGCTAATCCCTGCCTCACGGACTATGTTATCCGTTGAGGCTTTCTTGAGTCCATAACGGAACTCTCGCATAGCTGCGTTTATTATGCTTTGCCGCTTAGAAACATCCATTGTTTTCTCCCGCTGTTTTTTTACAATTCTGCAAGCACATAATTGAAAATATCAAGGGCATTAGGCGTTCCGAGCCATAGCATTGTTTGGCTAAAGAATGAATGCTCTTTCATAAATGCTAAAGTGCTTGCATCATCGCCAAACTCGCCTAACATTTCACCTAGCATAAACTCCAACAACCCCGGCACGGCTGGCTCTACTATTATAAGAGTAAAAAAGTCCATATCCGCCTCAACACTAAGCGTAATCATTGTAGTATCGGCTATACCCATCTCTTCGCCCAAATCCACAGTGTCTCTATCTAATTCAAAACCAAAACCATAAAAGACATCTATTACTCTATCGGCATTTGCTGTCGGTGTGTCTATTTGCCCTGCTCCGACTTGGTTAGGGAATGTCGGACGGCTACCAACGCCTCTTATTAGATAATTCGCCAGTTGGTTGGCTATAGCACTACCAAACCATGACCTCGTGCCATAATAATGAGCCGTTTGCCCATACTCAAGCATCTCGGTTTTCATAAGGTCATATCCGCCCTCCGCTCCCGCTCTGGTTGAAAATTCCCAAAGCATAAACATTTCCATCTCGCCGCCGCCGAAACGCATGGCGAATAACACAGGGCTACCGTCTTCTATCTCTACAATAAAGCCCTCTTGCCTAAACTGCTGCGCTATATTATTGAGGCTTAGTTCGTCACTACCGCTGCACCCTGTGCCAAAAACCGCAAAGGCGGATAATAGGGCTAGTAGCATTATTATAATGGTTAATCTTTTTTTCATTGCTCTGCACCTCCGTTGCTAAATTGAGCGTTATACAATCCTGCATAAAAACCGCTCTTTGCCATAAGTTCGTCATGGCTGCCAGTCTCTAGCACATCGCCGTCTTTCATGGCTATGATAAGGTCTGAATTTTTGATGGTGGATAATCTATGGGCAATTACAAAGCTGGTGCGTCCTTTGGTCAAAGCATCCATCGCCTCTTGGATTTGCCTCTCGGTACGAGTATCAATGTTACTTGTCGCCTCGTCCAAAATTAGGCAAGGGCTATCTTGTAGCATGGCTCTAGCAATCGTCAATAACTGCTTTTGCCCGCTTGCGATATTTACCTCGTCATCCAGCACCATATCATATCCGCCGGGAAGACCCCTTATAAAGTGGTCTATGCCTACAACCTTACAAACCCTTTCTACATCCTCGTCCGTTACCCAATCTAGCGAATACTTGATATTTTCTCTAATAGTACCCTCAAACAGCCATGTGTCTTGAAGCACCATTCCAACTCTTCCGTCAAAGCACAAACCTTTCTGCTCTCGTCCTCTTGGTCAGGCTCATTCAAAAAGTCAAAAACTCTACAACTTGCCGCCGCCGCCGCTTGCACTCCGCCAAAACTCTCGCCTATCGCGCCTATGGCTTGCTGGAATAATCCCACATACAAAATGAAAGCCATAATCAAGCCGATTGAAACATGGAGCGGGTCATAAACGGGTCTAGTGAATAAAATACCACCGACAATGCTTACCGCCGCTAGTCCTGCCATGCCTACAAAAGTCATGGCAGGCATCATTATGCCTTGGAAGCTCTGCACCCCAAACGAGGCTTTATAATGTTTTTTGTTAATCTTCTTAAAATCTCTCTCGCTTTCTTCTTGTCCGTTAAATGCTTTTACAACTGTCTGCCCCGAAAAGTTTTCTTCTACTAAAGCATTCATTTCGCCCAAAAAGTCAGCTTGTTGCTTAAAATATCTTTGGCTGAATACTACCACCGCTCCCATGATAATTAGTGCTAACGGTATTATTGAAAGTGCGGCAAGAGCAAGCACCCAGCTATGCCAAAACATCATACTTATCGCGCCGACAATTAAAACCAAATTGCTTAGTAACGGTGTAACGCTAAAGGTTAATGCTTCGCCTATCCTATCTACATCGTTTGTGGCTCTGCTTAAAACATCGCCTATTTTGTTTTTGTCGTAGTAGCTTAGCGGAACAGTATTGATTTTCTTAGAAATCTTGCCCCTTAAATCCATCGCTACCTTGTTGTTTATGCGTACCATTATAAAGGTTTGAATGTAGTCAAGGACTGCGTTTGCACCTATAAGGATTATAAACATCGAGCCGTATCTAGCGACATGGGTCATTAGCACTCTAACAGGCAAATCCACGCCTGCCATATAATAGCCAAACTGCTGCACCATTACGGCATCTACAATTACATCGGTTACTCTTTGCATCCATGTAGGCGCCATTATCATAAGCACCGCCGCCCCTATCGTCACGATAATCGCTGCCATAAGTGCCGGCCAATATCTGCCTAAATAACGGGTGATGTATTTTACCCCTCTGCCAAAGTCCTTACGGGCTTGCTTTCTTTCCTCGGCATCCTTGCTTGTTTTCTTCCTTACCGCCGGCACATGAATTTTGTTGCCTGCTCCGCTTTTAGCATCGCCCTTTTGCGGCGAGGCGACTGGCTCAAAGTTTGCCGTCTCACAAATCTCATTGCTCGGAACTGTAATTAAAACAGGCTTATCATCTATTTTTCTAGTTTTTGTTTTTTGCTTTTTACTCATTATGCTAGTTCCTCCTCGCTTAATTGTGAGAGTGCAATTTCTTTGTAGACCTCGCAAGTGTCTAGTAATTCCCTATGCGTACCCATACCGACCATTCTGCCTTTTTCAAGCACAATGATTTTATCGGCGTCCATAATTGTACCTATGCGTTGTGCCACGATTAGTTTTGTAGAGTCTTGTGTGTGCGTTCTTAACCTTGCCCTTACCTCTCTGTCGGTTTTATAATCTAACGCCGAAAAGCTGTCGTCAAAAATTAGAATGTCGGGCTGTGCCGCAATGGCTCTGGCGATAGACATTCTTTGCTTTTGTCCTCCGCTAAAGTTTTTACCGCCTTGAGCAACAGGCGC